>NZ_JBGFSH010000013.1:0-74489 GCF_041365715.1 Rhodosalinus sp. FB01
AGGCGTATTTACGGATCACAACACACCTCCGCAAGAGGAAAATCCGACGCCTCGCGAAATTTTCGACATCTCGGATTTTTGTTATTTATCAGCGTATTGCCACCCAACCACCGCCGCGGGGCTCATGGATGCGGGGTCGTGACCTAGCGGCAAGCGGCGGTTCAGGCCGAGTCGGCGCGCCACAGACCGCGGCCCGCGCCGCGCGGGCGCAGCCGCAACGCCAGCAACGCCACAATCGCCCCCATGTAGAACAACGGCTCGAGCTGGAGCCCCTTGGACAGCATGACGAAGTGCAGCGCGCCAAGCACCGCAACCGCATAGGTCACGCGATGCAGGCGCCGCCACATGGCGGCCCCCAGACGGCGCACGGCCCAGTCGTTCGAGGTAAGCGCGAGCGGAACCATGAGCAGGAAGGCGCCCATGCCGATGGTGATGTAGGGGCGTTTCAGGATGTCCGACCAGACCCGCGCCGGATCCTGAACGTCGAGCAGCAGCCAGACGGCGAGGTGCAGCGCGACATAGGTGAACGCGATGAGGCCCAAAGCCCGGCGAAAGCGCAGCAGGTTCACGCCGAGATGCCGGCGCAGAGGCGTGATCGCGAGCCCCGCGATCAGGAACTGCAGCGCGTAAAGGCCGAGGCGGTGCTCCAGGACCTCCACCGGCTCCACGCCCAGCCCGCCCGTGGCCCCGGCCCAGAAGAGCCACGGCACGGGCGCGAGCGCCACGGCCCAGACCGCCCAGACCGGGACGCGCCGCGCCCCGGCAGAGATCGCCCGCGCGAGCGCCATCAGAAGAACTTCGTGAGGTCCATGCCGGCGTAAAGGGGCGCCACCTCATCGGCGTAACCGTTGAACATGAGCGTGGGCTGGCGCGCCGAGAAGAGCCCGCCGCCGATGCGCCGCTCGGTCGCCTGGCTCCAGCGCGGATGGTCGACCTCGGGGTTCACGTTGGAATAGAAGCCGTATTCGCGCGGATTGGCCTTGTTCCAGCTCGTGGGCGGCTCTTCCTCGGTCAGCGTGATCCGCACCACGGACTTGATCGACTTGAAGCCGTATTTCCACGGCACCACGAGGCGGAGCGGCGCGCCGCTCTGGTTGGGAAGATCGCGGCCGTAGATGCCGGTCGCCATGATGGTAAGCGGGTGCATCGCCTCGTCGAGGCGAAGGCCTTCGACATAGGGCCAGTCGAGCACCGGGAAACGCGTGCCCGGCATCTCCTCGCGGTTCAGGTAGGTCTCGAACGCCACGTATTTCGCGCCGGGCTGGACGCCCGCCATATCGAGCAGGTCCGCCAGCTCGAAACCGTTCCACGGCACGACACGCGACCACGCCTCCACGCAGCGGAAACGGTAGATCCGCTCCTCCATCGTCATCCGCGCGAGGATATCCTCGAACGCGTAGTCCGCCGGGCGGTCCACCATCCCGTCGATCCGGATCGACCAGGGCGACACCGTCATCTGCCCGGCGCGGCGCGCGGGATCCTTCTTGTCCGTGCCGAACTCGTAGAAATTGTTGTAGGTGGTGATCTCTTCCCAGCTGTTGGACTCAAGATCCTCCGCGGCGGCCTCGGCAAGGGGGGCGAGGCCCGCCAGCCCCAGCGCCGCGCCGCCCGCGATCAGGCCGCGGCGGCTGATCCAGGCGCCTTCCGGCGTCACGTCATTCTCCGTCAGGTCGTTCTTCCAGCGGTGGGACATGGGGCTCTCCCTGATCCAGTTATCGCTCGCAACATAGGTTCCGCCGCCGCGCCGCCCAATGCACGGCGCGTCACGATGGCGTTGGGATCGGCAGAGGCGCGGTGTCACGGTCGCAAGCCCCGTGGTGATGCAGCGCCCGCTCGCGGGCTGGCCATCGGCTGCGAGCCGGTTGGCCGGGTCGCCCGCATGTTGATTTGCCTCAATGTCACGCGGCCGCGGGGGCCTTACCGTCAAGACCGGATTGGCGGCCCGGTCCCTCCGCGCCGCGCACCTTTCTGGGAGGACACCATGACCGCATTCGCCCGCGCAGCCGCCGCGCTGTGCCTTGCCGCCGGCCCGGCCCTTGCCGAGGACATCGTCACCTACGACACGGATCTGTCCTACGGCGATGTCGTGTTCGGGCTCGAGAACGCGATCCTCGACGAGGGGCTGGTGATCGACCACACCAGCCATGTGGGAGACATGCTGGCGCGCACCCGCGAGGATGTGGGCTCGGACGTGCAGCTCTACGAGGCCGCGGACGTGTTCGGCTTCTGCTCGGCCAAGGTCTCCCGCAGCGTGATGGAGGCCGATCCGATGAACGTGGCATACTGCCCCTACCATATCTTCGTGGTGCAGCAGGCAGGCGAGGACCGGGTGATGATCGGCTATCGCGGCTTCCCCGACGGACCGATGCAGGAAGTCGAGGATCTTCTGGACAGGATCACGCGCGCAGCCATCGCCGAGTAACCGGCGATCACGGCGGATCACGAAAATTTAAGTCGAAACCTGCGAGGCACCGCGCTTAGCGCGCCGCCTTGCGACGTCAAGCCGCATCGGCGGAAATCCCCGGTGAACCGGACCGGTCCGCGTGCCGTAGTCTGCAACGGATGATCGGTGCGGCACGCCGCCGCCCCGGCACCAAGGCCTGCGCCATCGAGCGCAGGGACATGACGTTCAAGGAGGAAACTCGAATGTTCCGCAGAACTTTCTTCGCGATGACCGCTGCAACCGCCCTGGCCGCGCCGGCCTTCGCCGACAACCACATGGGCAAGGACATCGTCGACACCGCGGTCGAGGCCGGCAGCTTCACCACGCTCGCGGCCGCACTCGAGGCGGCAGGCCTCGTCGAGACGCTGAAGGGCGAAGGCCCGTTCACCGTCTTCGCGCCGACCGATGACGCCTTCGCGGCGCTGCCCGAGGGCACCGTCGAGGGCCTGCTCGAGGATACCGATGCGCTGACCGCGATCCTCACCTACCATGTCGTGCCGGGCAAGGTCATGTCGGGCGATCTGTCGGACGGCATGATGGCCGAGACCGTGAACGGCCAGTCGGTGACCATCGGCACCGAGGGTGGCGTGACCGTGGACGGCGCGAGCGTCATCCAGGCCGACGTGGAAGCCTCGAACGGCGTCATCCACGTGATCGACGCGGTTATCCTGCCGGAGTGATCCGGCGCGAACCGCAACGATCTTTTGGCGCGGGGCGGCTCAGCCGCCCCGCCGTCGTATCCTGACAGTGCATTTCGAAAGGAGACAGTGATGAACCGCCGTTTCGCACTTCGCGCCCTCGCCGCCACGGGCCTCGCCGCGGGCCTCGCCGCCTGCGCACCGGCGCCCAGCCAGCCCGATATCGTCGGCGTCGCCGCGTCGAACGACCAGTTCTCGACCCTCGTGACCGCGGTGCAGGCCGCCGGCCTCGTGGAGACGCTTCAGGGCCCGGGGCCCTTCACGCTCTTCGCGCCGACGAACGCGGCATTCGAGAAACTGCCCGCCGGCACGGTCGAGTCGCTTCTCCAGCCGGAGAACCGCGACCAGCTCGTGAGCGTTCTGACCTACCACGTCGTGCCCGGCGCGGTGACGTCCGACCAGCTTGCCGGCAAGCGCCTCAGCGCCGAGACCGTGCAGGGCCAAAGCCTTCACATCAACGCGACAGGCAGCGCCGTGCATGTCGAGAACGCCCGCGTCACGCAGGCCGACATCTCGGCATCGAACGGTGTCATCCACGTGATCGACACGGTGCTTCTGCCCGAGTGAGCCGCCGGTCCGGCGCGTGAAAAAAGGCCCCCCGCCAATCGCGGGGGGCCTTTGCGTTTTCGAAGGCCCGCGCGCCTCAGTGCAGGACCGCGTCCTGCGGCGGCTCGCTTCCGGAACTGGCGACATGCCCGCCGATCTCCAGCCCGTCCGGGCCGGCCGTCACCGTCAGCACATCGCCGTCGCGCACGTCGCCGGCCAGCAGCTTCTCGGCCAGCGGATCCTGCAACGCGCGCTGGATCACCCGCTTGAGCGGCCGTGCGCCGAAGACCGGGTCATAACCCTCGTCGGCGAGCCACTTGCGCGCCGTGTCGTCGAGCTCCAGCCGGATCTTGCGGTCCGCGAGACGCCGCGCGAGGCGCGAGAGCTGGATGTCCACGATGCCGGTCATGTCCTCGCGGTCCAGCCTGTCGAAGACGATGATCTCGTCGAGCCGGTTCAGGAACTCGGGGCGGAAGTGGTTGCGCACCGCCTCCATCACCTCGGCCTTGGCGGCCCCCGGATCGGCGCCCTCGGGCAACTGGCTCAGCGCCTGACTGCCGAGGTTCGACGTCAGCACGATGAGCGTCTGCTTGAAGTCCACCTTGTGGCCCTGCCCGTCGGTGAGCTGACCGTCGTCCAGCACCTGGAGCAACACGTTGAACACGTCCGGGTGCGCCTTCTCCACCTCGTCGAAGAGCAGCACCTGGTAGGGCCTGCGGCGCACCGCCTCGGTCAGCACACCGCCTTCCTCGTAGCCGACATAGCCCGGCGGCGCGCCGATCAGGCGGGCGACGGAGTGCTTCTCCATGAACTCCGACATGTCGATGCGAACCATCGCGCCCTCGTCGTCGAAGAGGAAGTCGGCAAGCGCCTTCGTGAGCTCGGTCTTGCCCACGCCGGTGGGGCCGAGGAACAGGAAGGAGCCGAGCGGCCGGTTCTCGTCCTGCAGGCCGGCACGCGCCCGGCGCACGGCGTTCGACACCGCCCGCACCGCCTGCGCCTGGCCGACCACCCGGGCGTGAAGCTCCTGCTCCATGCGCAGCAGCTTATCGCGCTCGCCCTCAAGCATCTTCGACATCGGGATGCCGGTCCAGCGTTCGACCACCGCAGCGATCTGCTCGGGGCGCACGGCCTCCTCGACCATCACGTCGGCCTCGCCCTCGACGGCCTCGGCCTCGGCGAGCTGCTTCTCGAGCTGCGGGATGACCCCGTAGCTGAGCTCGCCCGCACGCGTGAGGTTGCCCTCGCGCTTGGCCTGCTCGAGCTCGTTGCGCGCCTGGTCGAGCTGTTCCTTCAGCCCGCGCGCCGAGGCGAGCTTGTCACGCTCGGCCTGCCATTTCGCGGTCATCTCGGCTGACTGCTCCTGCAGGTCCGAAAGCTCCTTTTCCAGCTTCTCCAGCCGGTCGCGCGAAGCCTGGTCGTCCTCCTTCTTCAGCGCCTCGGCCTCGATCTGCATCTGCAGGATCTGCCGGTCGAGCGCATCGAGTTCCTCTGGCTTGGAGTCGACCTCCATCCGCAGCCGCGATGCCGCCTCGTCCATGAGGTCGATCGCCTTGTCGGGCAGGAAGCGGTCGGTGATGTAGCGGTCGGACAGCTGCGCCGCGGCCACCAGCGCGGAATCCGAGATCCGCACCCCGTGGTGCAGCTCGTACTTCTCCTTGATGCCGCGCAGGATCGAGACCGTGTCCTCGACCGTCGGTTCCGCCACGAAGAGCGGCTGGAAGCGCCGGGCGAGCGCCGCGTCCTTCTCGACATGCTTGCGATACTCGTCGAGCGTGGTGGCGCCGACGCAGTGAAGCTCCCCGCGCGCGAGCGCCGGCTTGAGAAGGTTCGACGCGTCCATCGCCCCGTCGGCCTTGCCCGCGCCCACGAGCGTGTGCATCTCGTCGATGAAGAGGATGATCTCTCCCGCCGCCGCGGTGACCTCCGAGAGGATCGCCTTCAGACGCTCCTCGAACTCGCCGCGGTATTTCGCGCCGGCGATGAGCGCGCCCATGTCGAGCGCCAGAAGCTTCTTGTCCCTCAGGCTCTCGGGCACGTCGCCGTTCACGATCCTCAGCGCAAGGCCCTCGGCGATGGCGGTCTTGCCGACGCCGGGATCGCCGATGAGAACCGGGTTGTTCTTGGTGCGCCGCGACAGCACCTGCATCGCCCGGCGGATTTCCTCGTCGCGGCCGATGATCGGGTCGATCTTGCCCTCGGCCGCGGCCTCGGTCAGGTCGCGGGCGTATTTCTTCAGCGCGTCATAGCCCTCTTCCGCGCTCTCGGTGTCGGCGGTGCGGCCCTTGCGCAGGTCGTTGATCGCCTCGTTGAGCTTCTGCGGGTTCACCGCACCGGCGTCGAGCGCGTCTTTCGCGGGCGAGCGCACCAGCGCGAGCGCGGTCAGGATGCGTTCCACGGGGACGAAGCTGTCGCCCGCCTTCTTGGCAAGCTTCTCCGCCTCGTCGAGCACCTTGGCGGTCTGGGTGTCGAGATACATCTGCCCGGCCCCGTCGCCCGAGACCTTGGGCAGCTTGGCCAGCCCGGCCTCCGCCGCCTCGAGCACGCGCTCCGGCGCGCCGCCGGCGCGGCGGATTAGATTTGCGGCGAGCCCCTGCTCGTCGTCCATCAGCGCCTTGAGCAGATGCTCGGGGCCGAGTTTCTGATGTCCCTCGCGCACCGCGATGGTCTGTGCCGCCTGGACGAAACCGCGCGAGCGTTCCGTGAACTTGGACAAGTCCATGGGTCTTTTCTCCTTTCATCAAGCACCCTTGCCGGGGCCGCCCGCCTTGCGGCACGCCCCCCATCGGGCCTTCTGTTGCAAGATGGCGACACCCCATCGGGGCTTCAAGACGCGGGCCGCGCGTTTTTTCGCCGGCTTGCTCCCGCGCGCGCTTTGCGGCAAGCGGGACACGTGACAGGAAGGGGACCCGCATGAGCGACGACCGCCTCATCGTGGCGCTGGACGTGCCCGACGCGCATACCGGCCTCACCCTCGCGCAGCGCTTGGGCGACGCGGTGGGCTTCTACAAGATCGGGCTCGGCATGCTCACGGGCGGGGGCCTTGCGCTCGCCAACGAGCTGAAGGGTGAGCACGGCAAGCGCATCTTCCTCGACATGAAGCTCTTCGACATCGGCGCCACGGTCGAGGCGGCGGTGCGCGGGCTGGCGCGGTTCGATCTCGATTTCCTGACGGTTCACGGCGATCCTCATGTCGTCCGCGCCGCGAAGGCGGGCGCGGCCGGGTCCGGGATGAAGATCCTCGCGGTCACGATCCTGACCTCGCTCGACCGTGCGGACCTCGACGCGAGCCTCATCCGGGCGGGCGCGGTTCCCGACCTCGTGGTGGAGCGCGCCGCGCGGGCCTTCGAGGCCGGGGCGGACGGCGTCATCGCGAGCCCGCAGGAAGCGGCGATGATCCGCGCGCGGCCCGAGGCGGCGGGCCGGCTTATCGTGACGCCCGGGGTGCGGCCCCCGGGCGCGGGCCTGGGCGACCAGAAGCGCGTGGCCACGCCGGCGCAGGCCATCGGCGCCGGCGCCGACCACATCGTCGTCGGCCGCCCCGTCTGGCAGGCGGCGGACCCGCGCGCCGCGGCGGAGGCGATCCTTTCCACCCTGCCCTGAGCCGCCCGGGATCGCGCCTCGGGGAATCGCGCGCCCCGAAGACCCTGTGCGCGCCGCCGCGCAATGCTATGATCGCGCCATGCCCGCCCTCTGCCGCGACTGCCTGACCACCTTCGAGACCGGACGTCGCTGCCCTGCCTGCGGGCGGCCGCGGGTCACGTCGCATCCCGAACTCTTCGAGCTGTCCATCGCCCACATGGACTGCGACGCCTTCTACGCCAGCGTCGAGAAACGCGAGAACCCCGAGCTGGCCGACCGGCCGCTCATCATCGGCGGCGGCCGGCGGGGCGTCGTCTCCACCGCCTGCTACGTCGCCCGGATCCGCGGCGTGCGCTCGGCCATGCCGATGTTCAAGGCGCTGGAGCTCTGCCCCGAGGCGGTGGTGATGAAGCCGCGGATGGATCTCTACGCAGAGGTCAGCCGCGCGATCCGCGCGATGATGACGGAACTCACCCCCGCGGTGGAGCCGCTGTCGCTCGACGAGGCGTTCTTCGATCTCTCGGGCACCGAGCGGCTGCACGGGCACCCGCCCGCCGTGATGCTCGCGCGGCTCGTCCGGCGAATGAAGGACGAGCTGGGCGTCACTGGCTCGATCGGGCTTTCGCACAACAAGTTCCTCGCCCAGGTGGCCTCCGACCTCGACAAGCCGCAGGGATACTCGGTCATCGGACGGGCCGAGACGCAGGATTTCCTGCACGACCGGCCCGTGCGCCTCATCTGGGGCGTGGGCGATGCGGGGCAGGAGGCGCTCGCCCGCGCCGGCATCCACCGTTTCAGCGATCTGCGCCGCTGGGAGAAACCGGCGCTCGAGGCGCGTTTCGGGTCCATGGGCGGGCGGCTCTGGCATCTCGCGCGGGGCGAGGACACGCGCCGCGTCTCGGCCGACGGGCCGGTGAAGTCGATCTCCCACGAGACGACCTTCGGGGAGGACACCGCCGACCCGGATCTGCTGGACGGGCATCTGTGGCGCATGTCGGAGAAGGTGTCGGACAGGGCGAAGGCCAAGGATCTGGCGGGCCGCGTCGTCACGCTGAAACTGAAACGCGCCGATTTTCGGACCGTGACGCGCCGCCAGTCCCTGCGCGACGCGACCCAGTTCGCCGACCGGATCTACCGTACCGCGCGCGGGCTTCTGGACGCGGCGGGGGCGGACGGGCCCTACCGGTTGCTGGGCGTCGGCCTGTCGGAGCTTTGCCCGGCGGCCGAGGCCGAGCGGTCGGGCGACCTGCTCGACCCGCAGGCGGCGCGGCGCGGACAGGCCGAGCGCGCGGCCGACACGATCCGCGCCCGGTTCGGACCGGCGGCGATCCTGAAGGGGCGGTCCTTGCGCTAGCGCCTCACTCGGCCGCGAGCGGCCGCGCCTCCGCCTCTCCGATCGCCGCGATGTCCGCGATCACGCCGCGCAGAAGGTCGCGGAAGGCGTTGAAGTTCGCGTTGGGCCGGATCACCTGCTCGTTCATGTAGAGCGCGCGGTCGATCTCGATCTGGACGGCGTGCTGGTTGCGCGAGGGGCGCCCGTAGTTCTGCGCGATGTAGGCGCCGGCGAAGGGCGCGTTGCGCACCACGACCAGCCCCGCGGCGGAAAACGCCGCCTCGATCCGGTCCACGATCTCGGCCGAGGCCGAGGCGCCGAACCTGTCGCCCAGCACGATCTCGGGCCGGCGGGCGCCGGCGCGCGTGATGCCGTCCACCGCCTCATGGGGCATGGAATGGCAGTCCACCAGGATCGCCCGGCCGAAAAGACCGTGGGCCTGCGACAGCTGGTGCTGCAACTCGCCGTGATAGGGCCGCCAGTAAAGCGAGATGCGCCGCTGCGCCTCTTCCAGGGGTATCTTGCCGCGATAGATTGCGCGGCCGTTGGCGACCACGCGCGGGATCACCCCGAGGCCCGAGGACACCCGCGGGTTGTGGCTCGTCCGGCGCACGCCTTCGATGAGCGCCGGGTCGAGCTCCTCGGCGGAGCGGTTCAGGTCCACGAAGGCGCGCGGCACACCCGCCTTGAGCAGGGGCGCGCCGAAGTCCGGCGCGCATTCGAAGAGCCTGTCGACATAGGCGTCCTCCGACGAGCGTATGGAATGCTCGTCGAGAACGGTCCGGCGCAGGAAGCTCCAGGGATAGTCCCGTCCGCTGTGGGGAGAGGCGAAGACGACGCACGATGTGCGCTGCCGCGGATGGCTGATCTGGTACGGCGAATGGGCCACGCGTTTCTCCCTGCTGAGGGTGATGATAGCGCGATTGCACACCCTGCCAAAAGACCTTGATCCACCCCACGACTCCTTTTATAGAGCGCGCTACCGGCGCGGACACCCGCGCCCCGTTTTGTTTGGGGGCATGGAATCGGTGCCGGTTTTCGGGCGGTTAGCTCAGCGGTAGAGCACTACGTTGACATCGTAGGGGTCACTGGTTCGATCCCAGTACCGCCCACCACCGGCCGCTCCGCCCGCAAGGGCGGCCCGACACAACGGTCTGGCGCATCCGGAAGGCACGCGCCGCGCGAAGAAGGAGAGGACCATGAAGGTCAGAAACTCGCTGCGCTCGCTCAAGACGCGCCACCGCGATTGCCGCGTTGTGCGCCGCAAGGGCCGCGTCTACGTCATCAACAAGTCCCAGCCGCGCTTCAAGGCCCGCCAGGGCTGAAAGAACACCGGCCGCCGTCAGGTGGTCGCCGGGCCGCGCCAGCCGGCGCGGCCCGTTTTCATGTGCGCGGACGCGTCTTCTGGATGATGCGTCATGAAACTGGCATGTTCGGCTGGCACCAAGACGGAAACCAGCACGACAAGGCCCCATGCCCGACGACAAAGCACCCCGCCAACGATTTTCCCCGCCGCCCACGAGCGACGCGCAACGCAACCCGACGCCATCTCCCGCGCCGCGCGCGTCGCACCGCGCGCTCGATCATCCCCACGAGACGCTCGACCGCGCCACCCGCGCGGTCCTCGCGCGGCAGACCGGCGGGATATCCCCGCACGCGGCCTGGGCCGCCTGGGCGGACTGGGCCACGCATCTTGCCCGCGCGCCGGGCCGCCAGCTCGAACTCGTGGAGCGGGCCCAGCAGAACTGGTGGAAACTCGCAGGCTTCGCCGCCGCCGCGACGAACGCCGAGGCGTCACCCCCGTTCGAGCCGGGCTCCAACGATCACCGCTTCGGCCATGCCGACTGGGGCCGGTTCCCCTTCAGCCTCTACCAGCAGGGCTTTCTTGCGGCGCATGACTGGTGGGACCTCGCGACCCAGCCGATCCGCGGCGCGCGGCCCCAGAGCGCGAAGCGCGCGGGCTTCATGGCGCGCCAGATGCTCGACGCCGTCTCGCCCTCGAACATGCCCTGGCTGAACCCGGAGATCCTGGAGACCGTGCGCGAGACGCGGGGCCATGCCGTCCTCGACGGGGCGCGGCATCTCGCCCGCGACATGGGCGACGCGCTGACCGGAGAGACCAGTGAACCGGACTCGGAGTACCGCGTGGGCGAAACCCTCGCCTGTACGCCCGGCCAGGTGGTCTTCCGCAACGCCCTCTTCGAGCTGATCCAGTACACCCCGCAGACCGAGACCGTCCAGGCCGAGCCCGTGCTCGTCGTGCCGGCCTGGATCATGAAATACTACATCCTCGACCTGCGCCCGGAGAATTCGCTCATCAACTGGCTCGTGGGCCAGGGCTTCACGGTCTTCGCCATTTCCTGGGTGAACCCCACGGCAGAGCACCGCGACCTGTCGCTCGACGATTACCGCCGGCTTGGCGTGATGGCGGCGATCGACGCCGTCTCGACCATCTGCGAGGGGCAGCGCATCCATGCCTGCGGCTATTGCCTGGGCGGCACGATCCTCTCCATCGCGGCGGCCACCATGGCGCGCAACCATGACGACCGCCTCGCCTCGATCACCCTTCTCGCGGCGCAGACCGACTTCTCCGAGGCGGGCGAGATCATGCTTTTCGTGGACGAAAGCCAGCTCGCCTTCCTCGAGGACATGATGTGGGACCAGGGCACGCTGGACAGCGATCACATGAGCGGCGCATTCCGCGCGCTGCGCCCCGAGGACCAGATCTGGACGCGCTGGGTGCGCCGCTACCTCATGGGCCAGGAGGAGCCCGACGCCGACATCCTCGTGTGGAACCGCGACACCACCCGGATGCCGGCGCGCATGCATTCGGAGTATCTGCGCGCGCTCTTCATGGAGAACCGCCTGACCGGAGGCCGTTTCGCGGTCGAGGAGCGGGTGATCGCGCTGCGCGACATCTCGGCGCCGATGTTCGTGGTCGGCACCGAGAAGGATCACATCGCGCCTTGGCACTCGGTCTACAAGGCGAAGCTCTTCACCGACACCGACATGCGCTTCGTGCTGACCTCGAGCGGCCACAATGGCGGTATCGTGTCGGAGCCCGGTCACCCGCACCGGCATTACCGGATCGGGCACCGCGCCCCCGGCGCGCACTACATGGACCCCGACACGTGGCTTGAATGCGCCGTGAAGGAAGACGGCTCCTGGTGGCCGGAATGGGCGCGCTTCCTGCGCGAGCAGGGCAGCGGGGCAGGGATCCCGCCCCCGCCGATGGGCGCGCCCGGCAAGGGGCTCCGCCCGATCGAGCCCGCACCCGGCAGCTACGTCTTCCAGCGCTGAGCCCCGCGCGCGGCGCGGATCAGTCGTATTTGCGCCGGTCCTCGATCACGAGGCCGTCGCGCGGCAGGCTGCCGGGCTGCACCACCTCGACCCGGCCGCGCATCTTCAGAAGTTCCGCGACGCTCGCCTCGAAGGCGGCGGGATCGCCGCCCTCGGCCTCGACCTGCACGGTCATCGCGTCCATCTCTCCCTCGCGGAGGGCGATGACGCGGGCCTTCCCGATCTCGTCGTGGCGCGCCACCAGCGCGGCCACCTGCTCGGGGCGCACGAACATGCCCTTGATCTTCGTGGTCTGATCCGCGCGGCCCATCCAGCCCCGGATCCGCATGTTTGTGCGGCCACAGGGGCTTTCCCCCGGCATCACCGCCGAAAGGTCGCCGGTCGCGAAGCGGATCAGCGGATAGTCGGGGTTGAGCGTGGTGACGACGACCTCGCCCACCTCGCCGGCCGGCACCGGGTCGCCGGTGCCCGGGGTCACGATCTCCACGAGGACATGCTCGTCGAGGATCATCCCCTCCATCGCCGCGCTCTCATAGGCGATGTTGCCGAGATCGGCGGTGGCATAGCACTGCAGGCAGGCGATGCCCCTGTCGGCGTATTCCTGGCGCAGCGACGGGAAGAGCGCGCCGCCCCCCACAGCCGCCCTCGTGAGCCTCAGCCGCTCGCCCATCTCGTCGGCCTTGTCGAGGATCACCTTCAGATAATCGGGCGTCCCGGCATAGGCCGTGCTGCCGATATCCGCCGCGGCGCGCACCTGAAGCTCCGTCTGCCCGGTGCCCGCAGGCAGCACCGCCGCGCCAACCGCCCGCGCACCGGACTCGAAGATCATGCCGGCGGGCGTCAGGTGATAGCCGAAGCAGTTCTGCACGATATCGTCCACGCCCACGCCGCAGGCATGCAGGAAGCGGCCCATCCGCCACCAGTCATGCGCGTCGCCGCCCGGCTCGTAGATCGGTCCGGGCGACTGGAACACATGCGCGAAACCCGAGGCCGGCCGGGTCGTGTAGCCGCCAAAGGGCGGGTCGCCGGCCTGTGCGCGGCCCAGCCGCGCCTTGCGCAGCACCGGCAGCGCGGAAAGCGCCTCGGCCGATGTGATCGCCTCGGGATCCACCTCCGCGAGCGTCTCGGCATAGCCCGGAAGCGCCTTCGCGCGGGCCATCTGCGCGGGCAGCGCCCCGGCGATCCATGCCGCGCGGGCATCGGCGCTCCGGGTTTCCAGCTCGTCGTAGTGGGTGCCTGTGCGGGCCGTGTCCATCGCCGTCTCCCTTGCTCAGAGCCACCGCTTGCGACGGCGGTAGGAGCGCACGTCGCGGAACGACTTGCGCCCCTCCTCGGACATGCCGAGGTAGAATTCCTTCACGTCCGGGTTCTCGCGCAACTCGTCGGCGGGGCCATCCATCACCACGCGGCCCGATTCCAGGATGTAGCCGTAGCGCGCGAAACGCAGGGCCACGTTGGTGTTCTGCTCGGCCAGCAGAAACGTCACGCCCTCGTTCTCGTTCACCGACTTCACGATGCCGAAGATCTGTTCGACGAGCTGCGGCGCGAGGCCCATGGACGGCTCGTCCAGCAGGATCGTCTCGGGGCGCGACATCAGCGCGCGCCCGATCGCCGTCATCTGCTGCTCGCCGCCCGAGGTATAGCCCGCCTGGCCCTTGCGCACCTGCTTCAGACGGGGAAAGTACTCGTAGACCATCTCGAGATCCTGCTGGATCGCCGCGGCCCCCGCGCTGCGAGTGGAGGCGCCCGTCAGCAGGTTTTCCTCCACCGTGAGGTGCTCGAAGCAGTGGCGCCCCTCCATCACCTGGATGACGCCGCGTTTCACCAGCGCGGAGGGGTCGAGATGCTGCACGCGTTCCCCGCGGTAGACGATGGAGCCCTTGGTGACCTCCCCGCGCTCGGAGGCCAAGAGGCTCGAGATCGCCTTGAGCGTGGTGGTCTTGCCCGCCCCGTTGCCGCCGAGAAGCGCGACGATGCCGCCCTTCGGCACGGAAAGGCTCACGCCCTTCAGCACGAGGATCACGTGGTTGTAGATCACCTCGATGTTGTTGACCTCGAGGAGCGCCTCCTCCGTGCGGCCTGCGTCGAGCATCCTCGCCTCTCTCGTTTCGGGGCCGGTCGGGGCGGCGGTGCCGCCCGGCCGGTCCTCGCTCCCTGGATACCGGGTGCCCGGCCGCCCTTGCAGGCGGGCGGCCGGGGCGGCCGGTTCAGCTCTCGTTGCAGCGCAGATCGATGTCGTTCTCCGCGGCGAAGGCCATGGAGTCCTCCTCGATCAAGGGCTGCAGGATCTGGTCGTCGGGCGCGATGTAGTCGGTCAGCGCCGTCCACTCTCCGGCCGAGGCGTCCCATTGCTGGACGATGCCGCCGCCCGAGCCGCCGTGGTTCGAACAGGTCACGCCGAACTCGGGCCCGATCCCGGGCGCGCCCAGCGCCTCCATCTTCGCGGCCGTCATCTCCAGCGCTTCCATGCCGTCGCGCATCATCGCCGCGTCGATCTGGTCGGTGCCGTGGATCTCCTGCGCGGTCTTGGCCGCCTCGACGGCGAGCATGGCCGCATACATGCCGCGGGTATAGAGCACCTTGCCCACGTTGGATCCGTCGCCGGCCGCGAGGCCCTTGTCGATCACGTGGGTGCGGATGTCGGCGAAGACCGGGTAGTCCGCGATCCGGTTCATGTTGAGCGACTTGTAGCCGTCGGCGGCGGCGCCCGCGGGCGTCACGTCATGCTCGGCGCCCGCCCACCAGTTGCCGATGAAGTTCTCCATCGGGAAGCGGATGTTGGCGGCCTCCTGGATCGCGACCTGGTTCATCACGCCCCAGCCCCACATGATGACGTAGTCGGGCCGCTCGCGCCGGATCTGAAGCCACTGGCTCTTCTGTTCCTGGCCGGGGTGGTCCACCGCGATGGTCGTGAGCTCGTAGCCGTGCTTCTCGGCCAGGCTTTCGAGCGTGCGGATCGGCTCCTTGCCGTAGGCGGAGTTGTGGTAGAGCAGGGTGATCTTGCTGTCCGAAAGATCGCCGCCGTTCTCGTCCAGCAGGTACTTGATTGCCACCGAGGCCGCGTCCCAGTAGTTCGCGGGGTAGTTGAACACCCACTCGAACACCTCGCCGTTCTTCGCCGAGGTGCGGCCGTAGCCCATGGTGTGAAGCGGGATGCCGTCGGCCGAGACCTTGGGGATCAGCTGGTAGGTGATCCCGGTCGAGAGCGGCTGGTAGATCAGCGCGCCCTCGCCCTTCGTGGCCTCGTAGCACTCGACCCCCTTCTCCGTGTTGTAGCCCGTCTCGCACTCGATCACGCGGGCGGGCACGCCGCCGATGCCGCCGTCGCGCTCGTTCACCAGGGTGAAGTAGTCGCGGTAGCCGTCCGAGAACGGTATGCCGCCCGCGGCGTAGGGGCCGGTGCGATAGCTCAGGTCCGGGAACACCAGGTCGGCGAGCGCCGGCCCGGCGGCCATGCTGGCGGCAAGCGCCAGGGCAGTCAGTGTCTTTCTCATTGGGGTTCTCCTCCCTTTCGATCTTCGTTCAGTGACGGCGGCTCCTCTTCCGCCGTGCCCGCCCCCTCAATAGGGGAAGGGCCAGAGCCTCAGCTTTTCCTTCGCGAGGCGCCAGAGCTGGGCGAGGCCATGCGGCTCGGCCACCAGAAAGAGCACGATGAGCCCGCCCACGATGATGAGTTCCAGATGCGCGGCAAGGTCCGACGGCCAGCCGAGCATGCCCACCAGCACGTTCTTCAGGAAGACCGGCAACAGCACCAGGAAGGCCGCGCCCGCGAAGCTTCCGAAGATCGAGCCGAGCCCGCCGATGATGATCATGAAGAGCACCAGGAACGACTTCTGGATGCCGAACGCCTCGCCCACCTCGACCGCGCCCAGGTAGACGGCGAAGAAGAGCGCGCCCGCGATGCCGATGAAGAAGGACGAGACGGCGAAGGCCGACAGCTTGGCGGCGAGCGGGCTCACCCCGATGATCTCGGCGGCGATGTCCATGTCGCGGATCGCCATCCATTTGCGGCCCTGCGTGCCGCGGGTCAGGTTCCGCGCGACGATCGCCAGCACGGTGACGAAGACGAGGCACAGAAGATAGGCCGCCCAGGCCGGGGCCTCGGGTCCCGTGACGGCCACGCCGAAGACCGTGCGCTCCGGCGCGGTGATCTGCCCGGAGGCGGAGTAGTTGTAGAACCACGGCACCTTGTTGAAGAGCCAGACGAGGAAGAACTGCGCGGCGAGCGTGGCGACGGCCAGATAGAAGCCCTTGATCCTGAGCGAGGGCAGCCCGAACAGCACCCCCACCGCCGCGGTGATCCCCCCGGCGAGGACGATGTGAAGGACGATCGACACGTCGGGAAAGGCCGTCATCAGCTTGTAGCAGCCGTAGGCCCCCACCGCCATGAAGCCCCCGGTGCCGAGGCTCACCTGCCCGCAATAGCCCGTCAGGATGTTCAGCCCGATCGCCGCGATGGCGTAGATCAGGAACGGCAGCAGGACGGCGTTGGCCCAGTAGTCGTTGACGACGAACGGCACGACGAGGAACGCCACGGCCAGCACCGCGTAGTAGCGCCAGCGATCGAACCGGATCGGGAAGGTCTGACTGTCGGCGACGTAGCTCGTCTTGAAGTCGCCCGCCTCACGATAGAGCATCTCGAACCTCTCCCTGTTCCTGTGCCCTGGCGCGCGCCTGCGGCGTCAGCTGCTTCGAGGGTTTCGCGTAGCCCGTGGCCTCCGCCGCCCGCGCGAGCCAGAGCCAGCAGGTCACGCCCGTCGCAAGCCCGGCGAAGGCCAGCAGCGCCGCGACGGCGATCTGCCCGCCCGACAGCTCCCCCGCGGCGGCGAGGGCGAGGTAGCCGAAGGCCCAGAAGCCCGACCAGGCGACGACATTGGCGATGGCGATCAGCTTGCCCACGGGCTCAGACCCTCTCGATGATCTTCTCGCCGAACAGGCCCTGCGGCCGGAAGACGAGGAAGACGAGCGCGAGCACATAGGCGAACCAGTTCTCGGTTGCGCCTCCGACCATGGGGCCGATGAGGAACTCGAAAAGCTTCTCGCCCACGCCGATGATGAGGCCGCCGGCGATCGCGCCGGGGATCGAGGTGAAGCCGCCCAGCATCAGCACCGGTAGCGCCTTCAGCGCGATGAGCGAGAGCGAGAACTGCACGCCCATCTTCGTGCCCCACATGATGCCGGCCACAAGCGCGACGATGCCCGCCAGCGACCAGACCATGACCCAGATGAAGTTGAGCGAGATGCCGACCGAAAGCGCGGCCTGGTGATCGTCGGCCACCGCGCGCATGGCACGGCCTTGCTTGGTGTATTGCGCGAAAAGGATCAGCAGCGTGACCAGCGCCGCGGCGATCAGCGTGGCCGCGATGTCGAGATTGTCGATGAAGAACCCGTAGCCGAACCAGGTGTAGGTCATCTCGTCGATCGTGGTGTTGATGCCCTGCGGCAGCCCGACGTCGAGGTTCTTGATGTCCGCGCCCCACATGACGTCGCCCAGCCCCTCGAGGAAATAGGCCAGGCCGATCGTCGCCATGAACAGGATGATCGGTTCCTGCCCCACGAGGTGGCGGAAGATGAGCTGCTGCACCGCCCAGGCCAGCCCCACCATGACGAGCGCGGTCAGCAGGATCGCGGCCAGCGCCGGAAGGTGCCAGCCGAAATGGTGGATCTCGGTTCCGAAGACGGCGTTGATGAGATGCGAGAAGGGCACCTGCCCGTCCATGATGCCGACCAGCGTCAGCGCCGCGAAGAGCGCCAGCACCCCCTGGCTGTAGTTGAATATCCCGCTCGCCTTGAAGATCAACACGAAGCCCAGCGCGACGAGCGCGTAGAGCACGCCGGCCATCAGGCCGTTCAGCACGACCTCGATGCCCCAGAAGAACTGTTCAGGCATCGCTCGCCTCCCTTGCCGTTCCCGACGCACCGCGCGCCACGCCCGCGGGACGGCGGGCGGGGCGATGGCGAAGCCGAGCGCCGTCCGTCCGTCGCTCAGTCATGGGCCACCCCCAGATAGGCATCGATCACCTCCTGGTTGTTGCGCACCTCGTCGGGCGTCCCGTCGCCGATCTTCTTGCCGTAATCCATCACCACCACACGGTCCGAGAGGTCCATGACCACGCCCATGTCATGCTCGATCAGGGCGATGGTGGTGCCGAACTCGTCGTTCACGTCCAGGATGAAGCGGCTCATGTCCTCCTTCTCCTCGACGTTCATGCCCGCCATCGGTTCGTCGAGCAGCAGCAGCGCCGGCTCGGCAGCGAGCGCGCGGGCCAGTTCCACCCGCTTCTTCAGCCCGTAGGGCAAACGTCCGACGGGCGTCTTGCGGATGTGCTGGATCTCGAGAAAGTCGATGATCCGTTCCGCGTTCTCGCGGTTTGCCACCTCCTCGCGCTCGGCCGCGCCCTTCCAGAGCGCCTGCGCGAAGATCCCCGTGCGCATCTGCGTCAGCCGCCCGGTCATCACGTTGTCGAGGACGCTCATCCCCTCGAAGAGCGCGATGTTCTGGAAGGTGCGCGCGATGCCCTGCCGCGCGACCTGGTAGGGCCGCATCCACGGGCGCTTCTCGCCGCGGAACCAGACCTCGCCCTCCTGCGGCACGTAGAAGCCCGAGATGACGTTCAGCATCGAGGACTTTCCCGCGCCGTTCGGCCCGATGATCGCGCGGATCTCGCCCTCGCGGATGTCGAAGGAGATGTCCCTGATCGCGGTGCCGCCGCCGAAACGCAGGGTGATGTTCTTCATCTCCATCACCACGCCGCCGATCGTGCGGCCATCGGCGGTGACATGGCCCGCGTCGCGGTGCGCGCCGCCCGCATGGGTGCGTTCATGCACCGTTTCGGCAAGCTCGTCTCGGCTGACGACGGGCTCGGCGCTCATTCCGCGGCCTCCTGCCGTGGCGCGCGCACCGGCCCGACCTCCGAGTCGCGGATCTCCAGCGTCGCCTTGATCTTGCCCTTGCGGCCGTCCTCGTAGGTGACTTCCGTCTCGGTGTAGACGCTCTCCGAGCCGGCATAGAGCGCGGTCACGAGGTCGTCGAACTTCTCGCCGATGATCTTGCGGCGCACCTTGCGGGTGCGCGGCAGCTCCCCGTCGTCGGCGTCGAGTTCCTTGTGCAGCACGAGGAAGCGGTGAACCTGGCAGGCCGACAGCATCTCGTCCTCGGCGATGGAGCGGTTGGTCTCCTCGACGTGGTTCTGGATCATCTCCAGCACACGCGGGTGGCCCGCCAGCTCCTGGTAGGAGGCGTAGGCGATGTTGTTGCGCTCCGCCCAGTTGCCGACGGCGCTGAGGTCGATGTTGACGAAGGCGCAGCAGCGGTCGCGGCCCGCCCCGAACACCACCGCCTCCAGGATGTTGGGGTAGAACTTGAGCTTGTTCTCGACGTATTTCGGCGCGAAGAGGCTCCCGTCCGCCATCTTGGCCACGTCCTTCGCGCGGTCGATGATGCGCAGGTGCCCGGTATCGGGCTCGAAGAAGCCCGCGTCGCCCGTGGCCACCCAGCCGTCCGGATCCTTCGTTTCGGCGGTGGATTCGGGGTTCTTGTAGTATTCGACGAAGACACCGGGGCTGCGGTAATAGACCTCGCCGTTCTCGCGCACCTCGACTTCCACGCCCGGGGAGGGCACGCCGACGGTGTCCGAGCGTACCTCGCCATCGGGCTGCTGGGTGATGAAGACCGACGCTTCCGTCTGGCCGTAGAGCTGCTTCAGGTTGATCCCGAGGGAGCGGTAGAAGTCGAAGATCTCCGGCCCGATCGCCTCTCCGGCGGTGTAGCCCACGCGGATGCGCGACAGGCCCAGCACGTTCTTGAGCGGCCCGTAGACGAGGATGTTGCCGAGCCAGTAGCGGAACCGGTCCCAGCCGCCCACGGGCTTGCCGTCGAGGATCGCCGGCCCCACCCGGCGGGCGTGCGCCATGAAGGCGTCGAAGATCCGCTTCTTGATCTTCCCCGCGTCCTCCATCCGGATCATCACGGTGGTCAGCTGCGTCTCGAAGATGCGCGGCGGGGCGAAATAGTAGGTCGGGCCGATCTCGCGGAGGTCGGTCATCATCGTGTCGGGGCTCTCGGGGCAGTTCACGCAGAACCCCGCCCAGGAGGCCTGCCCGATCGAGAAGATGAAGTCGCCCACCCAGGCGATCGGCAGGTAGGCCAGCACCTCCTCCTGCCGTGTCAGGGCGACGAACTCGGCGGAGGCCTTCGCCGTCTCGATGATGTTGCGGTTCGAAAGCACGACGCCCTTGGGCTTTCCCGTGGTGCCCGAGGTATAGAGCATCACGCAGATGTCGTCGTAGGTCAGCCGCGCGCGCCGCCGCTCCAGCTCCGGCGCGAACTCCTCTTCCGCGGCGCGGCCCTGGTCCTGAACGTGGCTGAACTGGTGCAGCCGCGAATGTTCGTATTTCCGAAGCCCGCGCGGATCGATGTAGATGATGTGCTCGAGCTGGTGCAGGCGCTCCTGCACCTCGATGAGCTTGTCGACCTGCTCCTGGTCGGCGACGACGGCGAAGCGCGCGCCGCAATGCCCCATCACATAGGCCATCTCCTCGGCGACGGCGTCCTGGTAAAGCGGCACGGGCACCGCGCCCACCGACTGCGCCGCCACCATCGCCCAGTAGAGATAGGGCCTGTTGCGCCCGATGACGGCGACGGAATCCCCCTCCGCCACGCCAAGGTTGAGAAGCCCGAGGGCGAACGCGTCGATCTCGCGCGCGGCCTCGGCCCAGCTCCAGCCCTGCCAGATGCCGAATTCCTTCTCCCGGTAGGCCGGGGCATCGCCGAACGCGCGCACATTCCGCTCTAGTAGCGCCGGGATCGACCGAAGATCCGCCGCGCCCGCTGGTGTCGTCGCCAAGATGTCTCCTCCCAGTCCCGGGGTCGTCTCCGGGGCGCCGCCCTCCCAAGCGACGAGATCATATCTGACCCGTGGGAAAGGGTCGGCGTCAACCTTTTCGGGAAAATGTCGAAATCCTTGCAAATTGTAACAGGCCCGCTGCGGAGGCCCTTTGCGCCCGATGCGTCCGGTGCTAGCCATTCCATCCGGGAGGAGAGGACGCCGATGGCCGAGCACGCGCGCGGCACCGAGGCCCTGACGATGGCGGGGCTCAACCTGATCCAGCAGGCGCTGTCGATCTACGACAGCGATCTGCGCCTTGCGGCCTGCAACCGCCGGTTCCAGGAGATGTTCGACCTGCCGCGATGGCTGGTGGAGCCGGGGGCGCGCTTCGAGGACACGATCCGCCACCTCGTGACGCGCGGCGAATACGGACCCGTCGAGGACGTGGAGCAGGCGGTGCGCGACCGCGTCGACATCGCCCGCGCCTTCGAGCCGCATTACATGGAGCGTACCCGCGCCAACGGGCGCACCATCAGCGTCGAGGGCGCGCCGCTGCCCCAGGGCGGCTGGGTCACCGTCTACACGGACATAACGCCGGCCAAGCAGCACGAGGCGCTTCTGCGCGCGCGCTCGGCCGAGCTGTCGGACCGGCTGATCGCCCATTCCGAGGAACTCGCCGCCACGAACCGGCAACTCGCCGCCACGAACGCCGCGCTCGAGGAGGCGACGCGCCAGCTCACCGAGATGGAGGCGCGCACGCGCCTCACCGCCGAGATGATGCCGGCGCACATCGCCCATGTGGACGGCGAGCGGCGCTACACCTACTCGAACCGGCGGCTGTCCTCGGTCATGCCGGGCCGCCCGCGCGACATCGTGGGCCGGCCCATCGCCGAGGTTCTGGGGCTTCAGGCCCATGCCCGGATCCGCCCGCGCCTCGACGCCGCCTTCGAGGGGCGCGAAAGCGTCTTCGAGTTCACCGACGAGATCAGCCAGCGCCGCATCCGCGCGGCCTTCACGCCGGACCGGCGCGCGGACGGGATCGCGGGCGTCTACATCCTTTCGATGGACGTGACCGAGGAGACCCAGGCGCGCGCCACGCTCCAGCAGACGAGGCGCCGGGAGATGGCGGCGCGGCTCACCTCGGGGCTCGCGCATGATTTCGCGAACCTGCTCACCATCATTCTCGGCAGCCAGGCCCAGCTCGCGCGGCGGTCGCTCGACACGGACGCGCGCGCGCTGGTGGAGGCGACGCTTTCCGCGGCGCACAGGGGCGGCACGCTGCTCGACCGGCTGGCCGATCTGACCGGCGCGCGGGACTGGCGCCCACGGCCGTGCGACACGTCCGCCTTCCTCGGCGATCTCGCGACGCTGGCGCGCGCCGCGCTGCCCGACGGCGTCGCGCTCTCGGTGGTGAACGGGCTCGAGGGGCGGCGGATCCTGCTCGACGCCGGGCTCGTCCAGGACGCGCTCCTCAACCTCATCCTGAATGCGCGCGACGCCTGCGGCGGCGCCGGGCGCATCTCGGTCGTCCTGGAGGAGGTGCAGGCCACCTGGGCCGAATTCAGCGTCAGCGACACGGGCCCGGGCTTTTCCGATGCGGCGCTCGCCCGCGCGCTGGAGCCGTTCTATACCACCAAGGGCGGCGAGGGGTCCGGCCTCGGCCTCGCGATGGTCTACGACATGGCGAAGCTCGCCGGCGGGCGCGTGACGCTCGGCAACACCCTCTCCGGGGCGCGGGTGGCGCTGCGGCTTCCGCTTCGGCCCGCGCCGACGCTGGGCGATGGCCGGCTCGTGCTGCTGGTGGAGGACAGCGCCGATCTGCGCGCGTCGCTCCGCGCCATGCTGACGGGACTTGGCCACGCGGTCGCGGAAGCGGCCTCCGTGGCGGAGGCGCGCGCGCTTCTCGACGGCCTGCCGGAAATCGGCGCGGTGCTTTCCGACATCTCGCTCGCCGGTGCCGAGACGGGCCTCGACCTCGCCCGCGCGCTCGGCCCCGACGGCCCGCCGATCTGGCTGATGACCTCGCTGCCGCCCGAGGATCCCCGCCACCGCGAGGCGCTGTCGCTCGCGCCGGTGCTGGCCAAGCCCTTCGGGGTGGAGACGCTCGCCGCCGCGCTCGGCCCCCAGGCCGCGGCATGAGCGCGCCGCTCGTCACCATCCTCGACGACGAGCCGGCGATCCGCGCCATGCTCGCCACCGCGCTGGAGGAGGCGGGGTTCCGCACCATGAGCTTCGCCCGGGCCACCGAATTCGAGGCCGCGCTGCGCCAGTCCGTGCCGGATGTCTGCCTCGTGGATCTCGGCCTGCCCGACCGCGACGGGCTGACGCTCGTGCACCGGCTCGCGCTGCAAAGCGGGGCGGCGGTCATCATCATCTCGGGCCGCGCGCAGGTGCAGGACCGGGTCACCGGGCTGGAACTCGGCGCCGACGACTACATCATAAAGCCTTTCGACCCGACCGAGGTGGTCGCCCGGATCCGCGCGCGGCTGCGCAAGCGCGCGCCCGCGCCCGCCGCATCGGAGACGGCGCGCTTCGAGGGCTGGACCGCGCATTTCGACCGGTACACGCTCGAGGACGACGCCGGGACGGAAACCCCCTTCAGCCATGCCGAGGGCGAGGTGCTGCGGCTTTTCCTCGAAAGCCCGCGCCGGCTCATTTCGCGCGGGCACATGCAGGAGGCGCTCGGCGGCGCGGCCGGCGAAAGCTTCGACCGCGCGATGGATGTCCGCATCTCGCGGCTGCGCACCAAGCTGCGCGAGGATCCGCGCAACCCGCGCCTGATCAAGACGGTCTACGGCGCGGGCTACATCTTCCTCGGCGAGGTGCAGTGGGGCTGAGCCCATGCGAGGCCGCGCGGCGCTTTCGCCCAACGGTTTGGCAAGCCCCGCGAAATCGGCTAGGCGCTGTCGCCGGAACAAGGCGGGACCTTCATGGGCGAGATCATCCTGATTCGGCATGGCCAGGCGAATTCGGCAGCGGCGGACGAGGCGTCCTACGACCGGTTGTCGCCGCTCGGCCACCAGCAGAGCCAATGGCTCGGCAACCACATGCGCGAAACCGGCGAGACCTTCGACGCGGTGCTCACCGGCACGCTGCGCCGCCACCGCGAGACCCACACGGCCATGGGAGAGCTCGGCCCCGCCCCCGAGGCGGATCCGCGCCTCAACGAGATGGACTATTTCAACCTCGGCGACGCGCTGCGGCAGCACCGCGGCACGCCGATGCCGCGCAGCGACGAGGAGTTCGCCGCCCACATCACCGAGGTCATGCAGGCCTGGCACGACGCAGAGATCATGGGCAACGAGACCTTCAGCGAGTTCGAGCTTCGCGTCACCGACATCCTGCACGAGGCCGCGCAGCCCGGCCGCCGGGTGCTCTGCGTGACCTCGGGCGGGGTGATCGGCATGATCGTGCGCAGCCTTCTCGGCCTCGACCCGAAGAGCTTCGCGCGGATCCTGATGCCGATCCTCAACAGTTCGGTCCACCGGATCCTCGTGACCGACCACGGCACGATCCTTTCCGGCTTCAACGCCGTGCCGCATCTCGACCGGCCCGACCGCGCCCACGCGCGCACCCATTACTGACGGAGGCAGCATGGCGCATCTCTGGGTCAGGGCCGAGGCGCGGCCGAACGAGCGACGGGTCGGCATCACGCCCGCCGGCGCGGCCGATCTTCTTCGGCGGGGCATCCGGGTGACGGTGGAGGACAGCGCGACCCGCGTGATCCCGGCCGCCGACTACGCCGCCTCCGGCTGCGGGCTGGCCGAGGCCGGAAGCTGGCGGGAGGCGCCGCGCGACGCGCTGATCTTCGGCCTGAAGGAGCTGCCGGAGGACGGCACGCCGCTCGTGCACCGCCACATCATGTTCGGCCACGCCTTCAAGGGACAGCACGCGGGGCAACGGCTGCTCGCGCGCTTCGCGGCGGGGGGCGGGGCGCTCTACGACCTCGAATATCTCGTGGACGAGGCGGGGCGCCGGGTGGCGGCCTTCGGGTACTGGGCGGGCTACGCCGGCGCGGCGGTCAGCCTGAAGGCCTGGGCCGCGCAGGCCCGTGGCGGTCTCTGCCCGCCGGTTGCGCCCCGCGACGACACGGCCGCGCTTCTGGACGAGCTGGGGCAGGACAGGGCGGGCCTCGACGCGCCCTCGGCCATCGTGATCGGCGCGAAGGGGCGCGTCGGCCCGGGCGCGGCCGACCTCTGCGAGGCGATGGGCATCGCGCCCACGCGCTGGGACATGGAGGAAACGGCCCATGGCGGCCCCTTCCCCGAGATCCTCGGGCACACGCTCTTCTTCAACTGCATCCTCGCGCGGCCGGGCACGCCCGTCTTCGTGGGGCCCGACGCGCGCGATACGGGGCGCGAACTGCGGGTGATCGGCGATATCGCCTGCGATCCCGACAGCGACTACAACCCGATCCCGCTTTACGACGCGGCCACGAACTGGGCCGCGCCGGTGGTGCGCGTGCACGACGCGCCGCCGCTCGACGTCATGGCCATCGACAACCTGCCCTCGCTCCTGCCGCGGGAGTCCTCGGAGGACTTCGCGGCGCAGCTCTTGCCCTCGCTCCGGGCGCTCGACAAGCTGGAGAGCGGCGTCTGGGGCCGGGCGCGGGCGGAATTCGACAGGCATGTGAGGGAGGTACAGGCCTGACGATCCACTGGTGCGGAACGGGGCTTTCGGCGGTGCCCGGGCTCAGGCGGCTGATCGAGGCGGGCCACGACGTCCATGTCTGGAACCGCACGGCGGAAAAGGCGCAGGCCGCGGTGGGCGACCTGACCGACCGGATCTCGGCCTTCGACATCGACGCGCTCGCGGCGGCGCTGGAACCGGGCGATGTGGTGGTGTCCATGCTGCCGGGCGACTGGCACGTGCCGCTGGCCGAGCGCGCGATCGCGGCCGGGGCGGGCTTCGTCTCCTCCTCCTACATCTCACCGGAGATGCGCACGCTCGACAGCAAGGCGCGGGCGGCGGGCGTGGCGCTCGTGAACGAGGTCGGGCTCGACCCCGGCATCGACCACCTGATGGCGCATCACCTCGTGGCCGAGTACCGCGCCTCGCCGGCCTTCGAGCCGGAGAACACGCTCTCCTTCCTGTCCTATTGCGGCGGCATCCCGAAGCAGGCCAACGCCTTCCGCTACAAGTTCAGCTGGTCGCCCCTCGGGGTGCTGAAGGCGCTCCGCTCGCCCTCGCGCTCGATCCGCGACTTCAGCGAGCTTCGCGTGACCCGGCCCTGGGACGCGATCCGCCGCTACGACGCGCCGTTGCCGCGCCCCGAGAGCTTCGAGGTCTATCCCAACCGCGACTCGCTGCCCTTCATGGAGGAATACGGCTTCGAGCCGCGCTGGAAGGTGAAGGAATTCGTGCGCGGCACGCTCCGGCTCGAGGGCTGGTCGGACGCCTGGGCCGACATCTTCCGCACGATCGAAACGCTGCCCGAGGGCGAGGAGGGCGAGACGATCCTCCGCGATCTCTCCGAACGGCTCTGGGCCGAGAATGCCTATGACGAGGGCGAGGCCGACAGGGTCGTGCTCTGCGTCTCGCTGCTGGCCGAAAAGGCGGGCGCGCCCGTCTGGCACAAGACCTACGTGATGGATGCCTGGGGCGACGCGCGCGGCACCGCCATGGGCCGTCTGGTCAGCCGGACCGTCGCGCAGGCGGTCGAGTCCGTTCTCGCGCGCGAGATACCGGCGGGCGTTTCCGCCGCGCCTTCGGATCCGCGCCTCGTCGCGCGCTGGCTGGAGGAGATCGACCGGCTGGCCCAGCACCTCGAGGTGGTGGACTTCCTTCGCTGAGGGCGCGCCGCGCCTAGCTGTGCCCGAGAAGATCGTCCTCGTCGTCGGCGAGCGGCAGGCCCAGCGCCTCCATGCCCGCCTCGAGGTGATCGGACAGATGCGGCGTGCCGATGAGGTAGTCGGCGGTGGGCGTCGACGCCTCCGCCTCGGCGGTGCGGACCGCTTCCCCGAGCTCCTCGGCGTCGAAGGCGCCCCGGCCGATCCACATCACCGCCACGAGTTCGTATTTCTCGTCCTCGGGCAGGTTGTCGATGAAGGCGCGCAGCTCGGCCTCGGCCCGCCCGAGCTCGCGGTCCATCAGCACGACCTGCGCGACCTTGCGCGACGAAATGCTCAGCATCCTTTCTCTCCCTCCGGCTGGGCGGCGGCTGCCGCGAAGCCGCTCATGCTATGAGAAGACACGGTAGTAAAGCCAGTCCGGCAGAAAGAGGCTTCCCCGGAACAGAAGCGAGAAGAGCGTGGGAAAGTTCCGCGCGAAGCCGCCCGCGCTCATGTGCTCGAAGATCTCCCGCGCCGCGTGCTCGGGTTCCATCAGGAAGGGCATGTGGAACTCGTTCTTGTCGGTGAGCCGCGTGCGCACGAAACCCGGGTTGACGAGTTGCACCTCGACGCCCGTCTTTCGCAGGTCGCAATGCATGCTTTCGGCCAGCGCCATGACGCCGGCCTTCGAAGCGGCGTAGCCGATGGCGCCGGGCAGACCGCGGAACCCCGAGAGGCTGCCGGTCAGCACGATGTGGCCCCGATCGCGCGCCACCATGGCCGGCAGGACGGCGCCCACCGCGCGCACCGCGCCGGTGAAGTTCACGTCGGCCATGGCCTCGACCTGCTCGGGCTTCCACTCCTGCGACGGCATCGGCCAGTAGACCCCGGCGAGGAACACCATCCCGTCGATCTCTCCGATCTCGGCCGCCGCGCGCTCGAGGCTTTCGCGATCGGTCACGTCCACCGGCACGGCCGAGGCGCGGCCCGGCAGGTCCTCCGCCAGCGCCTCGAGCTTTTCTGCGCTGCGCGCGGACAGGATGCGTTCCACGCCCGCCGCGCTCATCTTGCGCGCGAGCGCCTCACCGAGCCCTTCGCTCGCCCCGATCAGCCAGTAGCGTTTACCAGTCCAGTCCTTCACGCCGTCTCCTTTCCATGAGTAGTCGCCGGTTCCGCCCGAACGGCCCAGCGGCTGTCGACCGCGTCCGCGTCGTTGCCGTCCGCCGCGCGGACCCGCCGGGCCGCAGCGGCTGCGCGCGCCCGGATGCTTGCCGCGGGCGGACGGGTGCTGCCGCGTCGCATGCCCGTCTCGCATTTGTGCCAGCCCGGCTGCGCGTCCACAACATCCACGATGCCGGCGCGGGCGTGTCCGTCCGTGCCGGTCACGGCATTCGGGCGGGCGCTCATCGCCTCACTTCTCGTCGAGGGGCGCGGTGACGAGCAACCCCATGGCCAGGAGTTTCAGCACGCAAGGTATGCCCGCGTAGAGGAAGGTCAGCGTCCAGAGGGCGGTTTCGTCGTTCTCGGTGCCGGCCTCGAAACCCGCGGCCTCGAGCGCGGGCAGAAGCGAGACCGCCGCGATCGCCAGCGTGGCCTTCGACACGAAGGACCACAGCCCGAAGCCCTCCGCCGCCCCGGGCGCGACCACCGCGAGACGGCTCGCGAAGAGCGCGGGCAGCACCACCATGTCGGCGCCGAGCGCCGCGCCGGTGATGACGCAGATGACGGCGAAGGCCGGCCAGTCCCCCGCGCCGAGCCCGAGCGCGAAGATGAAGCCCAGGACCGACAGCGACATCGCGCCAAGAAGCACGCGCCGCGCCCCGTAACGGTCGGCCGCCACGCCCCAGGCGGGCGCCGCCCCGGCCGCGGCCATGAAAAACAGCAGCAGCAACGGCCCCTCGTAGCCCGGCGCCTGAAGGCGGCTTTCGACGAAGAACAGGAAGAGCGTGGATGTCACCGCCACGGGCGTCGCGTTCGCGAGCGCGACAAGCAGCAGCCGGCGCGCGCCCGGGTCAGCCAGCACGGGTCCGAATCCCCCGCCGCCCAGCGCGTCGCCGGCCGGGCCGCGCCATTCGCGCCGCATCGAAAGGCCCGCCGCCAGCGCCAGCGCGGCGAAAACCCAGGCGAAGACCGAGAATCCCAGCACGGCGGGGGCCACCGCCGCCGCGGAAACGCCCAGAAGCGCGCCGGTCTCGCGCCATCGCGCGACACGAAGATGCCCACCCTGTCCGAGGTCGTCCGCCTTGGTCACGCCTTGCGCGTAGAAGGCGATGGTCAGGAAGCTGAACGCGGAGAAG
Organism: Rhodosalinus sp. FB01; assembly: GCF_041365715.1. Classification (NCBI taxonomy): domain Bacteria; kingdom Pseudomonadati; phylum Pseudomonadota; class Alphaproteobacteria; order Rhodobacterales; family Paracoccaceae; genus Rhodosalinus; species Rhodosalinus sp. FB01. Next base: position 28,799 of record NZ_JBGFSH010000013.1, read on the forward strand.
ACGAATGTCAGCATCAGCGCGAACCACAGAAGCGGGGCCACCGGCGGCGTCACGCCGAAAAGCCCGACCATCGCCGCGCCGATGATGGCGACGCCTGCCGCGACGGCGATCCGCCGGCGGCCCCGCAGCATCGCGACGAGCCGACCGAGCAGCGGATCCTGCACCACGTCCAGAAGGCGCAGACCGAAGAGCACCGCGCCCAGCGCGGCAAGGCTCACGCCGTATTCGTCCACATAGACCTTCGGCGCGTGGATATAGAGCGGAAGCCCGGCCGCCGCGAGCATCGCGGCGAACAGGCCATAGGCCGGGAGGCGCTGGGTCATCGGGTGATCTCGGCCTCCGGCGGCTCGGGGCGGGAATGGAAGCGTGCGCCCTTCCACCACAGCTTCAGCGCCTGCCAGTGAATGAGCGCGAGCACCCTCCGCGAGCCGAAGGGCCGGCGCAGACCGGTACCGAGAAGCCGGCGGGTGGTCAGCGGGCGACGCGGCCCCGTCAGCGTGGCCAGAAGGCCGCCATCCTCCCGCAGGTAGTCGATCCACACGCCGACACGCTCGCGGGTTATGTCGAAGCGGAAAGTGTAGTCGCCCTCCACCGGCTGGAACGGCGAGACGTGGAAGATCTTGCGCGAGGTCAGCCGGTCCTCGGCCGCGATCGGGCGCAGGTCGTCGTGATGCACGAGATAGGAGTGACGGTCGCCGAAGGTGTTGTTGACCTCCGCGATCACCGCGCAAAGCCGCGCCTCCGCGTCATGGCACAGCCAGAAGCTGACCGGGTTGAAGACGTGGCCCAGTATCCGCGGCTGCGCGAGCAGCAGCACCGGTCCCGGCAGATCGAGCCCGTGGGCGGCAAGCACGTCGCGCACCCAGGCCGCCCCGCGCCCCGCGCCCCGCGCCCCGCCGTGATCCACGTCCCAGAGCGAGACGAGGTTCCGCGCGTTGCGGGAAAAGAGCCGCGGCGCGGCAACCTCCGCCTCCGCGTCGAGCAGAAGGTAATCCACGCCGTAGCGGAACGCGTTGCGGACCTCGCCCTTCCGCCCGTGGAAGGTCTGCCCGGCGATATGCTCGATCCGCGCGGTCACGCCGCCGCGATCCCGGCGTCGCGGGCAAGGATCGTCCGCGCCACGTCATGGGCGCTCGACAGGCCGTCCTCGTGGAACCCGTTCTTGACCCAGGCGCCGCAGAACCATGTGCCGTTGGCGCCCTGGAGTTCGGGCAACCGCGCCTGCGCCTCGAGCGCCGCGGTGTCGTAGACCGGGTGCGCGAAGGTGGTCTCTTCGTGGATGAGCTCCTCGCGGATGGGGCGCGCGTCGTTCAGCGTCACGAAAAGCGGATCGTCCTCGGGGATCGGCTGAAGCGAGTTCATCCAGTAGCTCACCCCGATCCGCCCCTGCGGCCCGCCAGGGTCCTCGGTGTAGTTCCACGACGACCAGGCGAGCCGCCGGCGCGGCATCACGCCGGTGTCGGAATGCAGCACCACGCGGTTGGGCTGGTAGCCGATGCGCCCGACCGTGGCGCGCTCCTCGGCGGTCGGATCCGACAGAAGCCGCATCGCCTGGTCCGAATGGGTGGCGAACACCACTTCGTCGAACCGCTCGGGTGGGCCGCCGGGCACCGCCACCTCCACGCCGCCGGCATCCCGGCGCACGGAACGCACCGCGCAGCACTTGCGGATGTCCACTCCCTGGCCGCCGAGCGCCGCCTCGAGGCGGCGGACATACGCGATCGAGCCGCCGGCCACGGTGTACCACTGGTGCTGTCCGGTGATCCCGAGCAGGTGGTGGTTGCGGAAGAATTCCAGCATCGCGCGGGCCGGGAATTCCAGTATCTGCGCCTTGGGCACCGACCAGATCGCGCCCGAGAAGGGCAGCAGGTAGTAGTCGCGGAACCAGCGGCCCGAGCGCAGCCGGTCGAGCAGGCCGCCCACGGTCAGCCCGGCCTCCTGCGCGGTGTCGTACCCCCGCGCGTTGAAGCGCAGCACGTCGTGGATGAGCCGCCAGTAGCGCGGGTCTGCGAGATTGCGGCGCTGCGCGAAAACCGACCCGAGACTGGAAAGACCGTATTCGAAGCGCCCCCCGTCGATCGAGACGCCGAAGCTCATGCGGCTTTCCGTCACGGGGACGTCGAGCTCGTCGAACAGCCGGGTGAGCAGCGGGTAATTGGCGTTGTTGAAGACGATGAAGCCCATGTCCACCGGCTGGTCGCCGTGCTTGCCCGCGAGCACCGTGCGCGCATGACCGCCCAGCCGCGGCTCCGCCTCGAAGAGCGTCACGCGGTGCGCGTCCGCCAGGTAATGCGCCGCGCCCATGCCGGAAATGCCTCCGCCGATCACGGCGATCCTGCGGGGGGTGGTGGGGGGCTGCTCGAATGGCATGGGGGGCGGACTCCGTCTCTTGGGTTGTCTTGTGCACTTCATTACGGTGATCTTGGCCGGGCCGATGACAAGGAATCTTTCGGCCCGGGTGATCCACCGCTTTCGGCGACCCGTAATAAAGGTATGTTTACGGATGTCGACACACTCGACCACGCATTCACGCCGCCTCCGGCGCCTGTGCTTTCCAGCTTTCCGGGCGGGCGCGCTCATGCAGCGCGGGCCGCGATCGTGACGGGTGCGGGAGACGCCAAGAGCGATGCCGCCTGCGACTGGACCGCGCATGTCCATCGCATCCGGGACACGCGCGATCAGGGCGCCTTCGCCGAGCTTTTCGGACATTTCGCCCCGCGCGTGAAGGCGTTCCTGATCCGGTCGGGCGCGGATGCCGGCCTTGCCGAGGAATGCACGCAGGAAGTGATGGCGACGCTCTGGCAGAAGGCGCACCAGTTCGACCCGGCCCGCGCCAGCGTCGCCACCTGGGTGTTCACGATCGCGCGAAACCGCCGGATCGACGCGCTGCGCCGCCAGCGCCGCCCCGAGCCCGAGGATCTTCCCTGGGGGCCCGAGGCGGACCCCGACCAGGAAGAGGTGGTGACGCTCCAGCAGGAGACGGACCGCCTGGCCGAGGCGCTGCGCGCGCTGCCGGACAAGCAGAGATACCTGATCGAGCGCGCGTATTTCGGGGAACTCAGTCACACCGAGATCGCCGCCGAGACGGGCCTGCCGCTCGGCACCATAAAATCGAGAATTCGCCTGGCGCTGGAGCGCCTGCGCCACGAAATGAAGTGACCATGCCGATGACTGCCAAGATCAAGCATCACCTGAGTCCGCAACTGCTGATGGCTTACGCCGCAGGCGCCCTGCCCGAGGCCTTCGATCTCGTGGTGGCGTCGCACCTGTCCCTGTGCGACGCCTGCCGTGCCGAGGCCGCGAGCTACGAAACCCTGGGTGGCGCCGTGCTCGAAAACGAGGACGCGGTGGCGCTCGACGAGGACAGCCTCGCCGCGACGCTGCGCCTGATCGAGACGGGTCTTCCCGAACCGGCCGAGGCGGCCGTTCCGGCCGCCGCGCCCGGCGAGGCGTTGCCCGCGCCCGTTCGGGTCTATGTCGGCGGGGGGCTCGAAGACGTGCGCTGGCAGAACATCGGCCGCGGCGTAAGGCAGGCCCTCCTGCCGATGACCGGAGAGGCGCGCGCGCGGCTTCTCTACATCCCCGCAGGCATGGCGGTTCCGGATCACGGGAACAGCGGTGCCGAGGTCACGCTCGTCCTGCGCGGCGCATTCAGTGACGAGACCGATCGCTTCGGGCCGGGCGACGTCGAGATCGCCGACGAGAAGCTGCACCACAGCCCCGTCGCCGAAGAGGGCGAGGATTGCATCTGCCTCGCGGTCACCGACGCCCCCTTGCGGTTCTCGGGCCTCGTGCCGCGGCTCGCCCAGCCCTTCCTGCAAATCTGATCCCGGCCGGCGGGCCGCTCACTCCGCCGCGTCGGGGGACGGCGGTCCAGCCGCCGCCTCATCGATCGGGTCGTCGAACTCGAACCGGTCGAGCCGGTGCGCCCGCGCGGCCGCCTTCTCCGCGCTCAGCCTGATCTCGGCGACGTCCCGCGCCGCCTGCCCGAAGTGGCGCTCGAGATTCTCCACGCGCTGCCCGAGCCGGGCCATGTCCGACCCCAGCAGCGACAGTTCCCGGCGGATCCGCGCGGCCTCGGCGCGCAGCCGCGCGTCCTTCAGGACCGCGCGCATGGGATTGAGCGTGGCCATGCAGGTGGTGGGCGACACGATCCAGACATGCGCCGCGAAGCCCTCCCGCACGAGGTCCGGGAAGTTGCCGTGAAGCTCCGCGTAGACGGCCTCGGACGGCAGGAACATCAGCGCGCCGTCGGCCGTTTCACCCTCGACGATGTATTTCTCCGCGATCGTGCGGACATGGGTGCGCACGGCCTGCCGGAACGCTTGCGCCGCGCGCTGCGCCGCCTCGCGCGTTTCCGCGCGCCGCAGCGCCTCGTACGCCTCGAGCGGGAACTTGCTGTCGATGACGATGGGCCCGGGCGGGTGCGGCAGATGCACGAGCGCATCGGGGCGCGCGCCCGAGGCAAGCTTGCCCTGCACCGAATAGCTGTCGCGCGGCAGCGCCTTGGCGAGGATGTCGTAAAGCTGGATCTCGCCGAACGCCCCGCGCGTCTGCTTGTTGGACAGGATGTCCTGCAGGCCGAGCACATCGCCGGAAAGCTGGGCGATCTTCTCCTGCGCGCGGTCGATGGTCTTCAGACGCTCCTGAAGCTCGCCCAGCGAATGGGCGGTGCGCCGCGCGCTGCCCGAGAGGCTCTCGCCGATCCGCTCGTTCACCTGCGCGAGGCGCTCTTCCATCAGGCGCAGCGTCTCCGTCTGCGAGCGGGCCTGCGCCTCGGCGACGTGGGTCAGCCCGCCCGAAAGCCGGTGCTGCCCGTCGCCCAGTTCGCGCACCCGCTGGCCGAGCGCGCCAAGTTGCCGTTGAAGCGGCTCGACCGTCCGCGCCGCCCGGCCCGCGGCGCGCGCGGTCGCAATCAGCAGCCACAGCGCGAGCAGGAGAAGCGCCGCCCCGCCGATGAGCGCGAGGGCGAGGGGATCGTCAAGCGCCACGGCACGGTCGCCGAACGCGATCATCGCCGTCCGAAAAGCCGCTCGATGTCGGCAAGCTTCAACTCGACGTAAGTGGGCCGCCCGTGGTTGCACTGGCCCGAAAGCGGCGTCGCCTCCATCTCGCGCAGCAGGGCGTTCATCTCCTCGGCCCGCATCCGCCGTCCCGCACGGATGGAGCCGTGGCAGGCGGCGCGGCTCAGCACCGAGAGCAGCCGCGTCTCGACCGCCTGGCTTTCGCCCTCGTCGGCCAGTTCGTCGGCCACGTCGCGCACGAGCGCGCGCGCATCCACCGCGCCCAGCGCGGCCGGGGTCGCGCGCACCGCGATGGCGTCGCCGCCGAAAGGCTCGAGCGCCAGCCCGAGACGGGACAGATCCTTCGCCGCGTCCAGAAGGCGCGCCCGGTCCGGGCCGGCCAGCGACACGATCTCGGGAATGAGCAGGGCCTGCGACGCGACATCCGCCTCGGCGAGCTGGCGCTTCAGCCGCTCGTAGACCAGCCGCTCATGCGCCGCGTGCTGATCCACGATCACCACGCCGTCTTCCGTCTGCGCGACGATGTAGGTCTCGTGAAGCTGCGCGCGCGCGGCGCCGAGCGGCAGCCGCTCCGCCGGCGCCGCCTGCGCGGTTGGCGCGTCCTCGGCCACGTCCTGCGGCGCGTCGATCCGCGCGCTCCAGTCGTCCGCCATCTCGGCGAAGCCCGGTGACTGGGCCATGTAGGAGGCGGCCCGCGCCCCGGCGGAGGGCCGGTCCATCTGGTAGCGGGGCGCGGCCGGCGCTTCCGGCCGGGCCGCGCCGAGCGCCGCCCCCGCCACGGTGGTGGACGCCCGGTGCCCGGCCTCGGCCAGCGCATGACGAAGCGCCGAGACGATCAGCCCGCGGGCCACGCCCGGGTCGCGAAAGCGCACCTCCGTCTTGGCGGGATGCACGTTCACGTCCACGAGCCGCGGATCGCAGTCGATGTAAAGCGCGGCCACCGCGTGGCGGTCGCGCGGCAGCACGTCCATGTAGGCGGCACGCAGCGCGCCCACCAGCATCCGGTCGCGCACCGGGCGGCCGTTCACGAAAAGATACTGCGCCACCGCCGCCCCGCGCGAGTAGGTGGGAAGCGCCGCGTAGCCGCGCAGCCGCAGCCCCTCGCGCTCGGCCTCGATGGGAAGCGCGTTTCGCAGGAAATCCTCTCCGAGGACCGATGCAAGCCGCCCGGCAAGCGCGTCAAAAAGATCGCCGGTCTCCGCGTCGGCGCGGAAGCTGACCCGCCCTTCGCCGCCACCCGTCACGTCGCGCAGCGTGAAGCCCACGAAGGGTTTGGCCATGGAGAGGCGGCGCACGGCGTCGGCGATGGCCTGCGCCTCTGCGCGGTCGGTGCGCAGGAACTTCAGCCGCGCGGGCGTCGCACGGAAGAGGTCGCGCAGTTCCACCACCGTGCCGCGGTCGAGCGCGGCGGGCCGCACCGGGCCCATGTCGCCGCCCGTGACGGTCAGCGACGCGGCCTCCGCGCCCTGCGCCCGGCTGGTGAGCGTCAGCCGGCCAACCGCGCCGAGCGAGGCCAGCGCCTCGCCGCGGAACCCGAAGCTGCGGATATCGAGAAGGTCCGACCCGTCGATCTTGGAGGTGGCATGACGCGCCACCGCGAAGGGAAGGTCGTCCGCCGTCATGCCGCAGCCGTCGTCGCGGACACGGATCAGCGTCTTGCCGCCGCCGGCCTGGGCGATCTCGATCCGCCCGGCGCCGGAATCGATCGCGTTCTCCACAAGCTCCTTCACCGCCGAGGCGGGCCGCTCCACGACCTCGCCGGCGGCGATGCGGTTGATGGCGGCCTCGTCGAGCGCACGAATGACCGGGCGCGACGCGGTTATCTTGTGGCTGAACTCGTTCATTCAACAAGACCTAGCACGCCCATGCACGATTCGACCACCCGGCACGGCCGCGTCGCCGCCCTCTGTGCGGCGGCGCGGCGAACCGCTAGTCTTGGGCGCGCGGGGCAGCCTTCGGACCCCGACCGACCATGCAGCCAAGGAGACGTTCATGAAGACCGAGACCGTCGGCGACGCCAAGCTCGAGACCTGGAGCCCCGAGGAGGTGTCCCGCGCCGCCCGGGCAGGCGAGATCGTGCTGATCGACGTGCGCACGCCCCAGGAATACATGTTCGAGCACATCGAGGGCGCGCTTCTGATGCCGCTCGCCTTCTTCGACGCGAAATCCCTGCCCGGCCAGTCCGAGAAGCGGCTCGTGTTCCACTGCGGCTCCGGCGTGCGCTCCGAGAAGACCGCGCGCGCCGCGATCGAGGCGGGTTTCGACCGGATCGCGCACATGGAAGGAGGGTTCGCCGGATGGAAGACCGCGAAACTTCCCTATGTCGGCACGAACATGGCAAGCGGCGCGCCGCAGAAGGTCGAGCCCTGAGCCCCGCATGACCGACGGAAACGAGGAAGGCCCGGGCACGACCATGCCCGGGCCTCTTTTAAGGTTCTCTCGGGATCGGCTCAGGAAGATCCGCCCTTGGAGAACTCGGGGTAGGCCTCCATGCCCAGCTCGGACACGTCCAGGCCGTTGATCTCCGCCTCCTCGTCGACGCGGATGCCGATCACGGCCTTGAGGATCAGCCAGACGATCAGCGACAGGACGAAGGTCGCGCCGATGATGCCGACCATGCCGAGGATCTGCGGGCCGATCGTGGAGGTGCCGGTCAGCACGACCGCGAAGGTGCCCCAGATCCCGGCGAAACCGTGCACCGGGATGGCGCCGACCACGTCGTCGATCTTGAACTTGTCCAGCATCGGGACGGTCAGCACCACGATCACCCCGCCCACGGCGCCGATGATGCCCGCGAGCAGAAGCGAGGGCGCGAGCGGCTCCGCGGTGATCGAGACGAGGCCCGCCAGCGCGCCGTTGAGCACCATGGTCAGGTCGGGCTTGCCGTAGAGCACTTGCGTCAGGATCAGCGCGGTGACGGCGCCCGATGCCGCGGCCATGTTGGTGTTGGAGAAGATGCGGGAGACATCCGCCACGTCGCCGACCGACCCCATGGCGAGCTGCGAGCCGCCGTTGAAGCCGAACCAGCCGAGCCACAGGATGAACATCCCGAGCGTCGCCAGCGCCAGGTTGGAGCCCGGCATCGGGTGCACCTTGCCGTCCTTGTCGTACTTGCCCTTGCGCGGGCCGAGCACGATTGCGCCGGCAAGCGCCGCGGCCGCGCCGCAGGCATGCACGACGGTCGAGCCGGCAAAGTCGGAGAACCCGGCCTCGGACAGCCAGCCGCCGCCCCACTGCCAGGACGCCGTGAGCGGGTAGATGAAGCCCGTCAGGACGATCGTGAAGATCAGGAACGGCCAGAGCTTGATCCGCTCGGCGAGCGCGCCCGAGACGATCGAAGCGGTCGCCGCGCAGAACATCAGCTGGAAGATGTAGTCCGATCCGGTCGAGGCGTAGGAGGCATCATCGGCGTCCGCGAGCGTCACGCCCACGGGCTCGAGCACCGCCCAGGCCGGGAAGAGGCCCGAGAACCAGCCCTCGATCGCCCAGTCGCCCAGCGGATACATCAGGTTGTAGCCGATCAGCCAGTAGAAGATCGCCGCGAGCGAGAAGAGCCCGACGTTCTTCGTCATCTGCATTGTCACGTTCTTAGAGCGGACGAGCCCGCCCTCGAGCATGGCGAAGCCGGCGGCCATGAAGAACACCAGGAAGCCGCCGATCAGGAACAGCAGCGAGTTCATGATCCAGACGAATTCGTCCGTCGCCAGCGGCGCCGGCGCCTCGTCCTGCGCCATGGCGAGCGCGGGCAGCGCCGCCAGCACGCCGGCCAGGGCAAGAGTTCTCGTGAGTTTCATAGGTTTTTCCCCTCTTTCATCCTGTGACCCGCGTCAAAGCGCGTCCGCGTTGGTTTCGCCCGTGCGCACCCGAACGGCCTGCGCAAGATCCAGGACGAAGATCTTCCCGTCGCCGATCTTTCCGGTGCGCGCGGTCTTGGCGATGGTCTCGACCACCTGGTCGACCATGCCGTCGTCCACCGCGATCTCGAGCTTGACCTTGGGCACGAAGTTCACGGCGTATTCCGCGCCGCGATAGATCTCCGTATGGCCGGACTGCGACCCGAACCCCTTGATTTCCGTGACCATCATGCCGCGGACGCCGACGGAGGTGAGCGCCTCGCGCACCTCCTCGAGCTTGAACGGCTTGATCGTTGCTATGATCAGTTTCAACGTCATCCCCTTCGCTTAGGCAGCTGCCGCTGCTCCTGTGCAGATGCAGAAAATCGGTCAGGGGAGGCGGTGCAAAGATTTGCCCCCGCTCGGGGACGGCAAGGCGCGAACATATGCGTAATTTTTGAGCATTAATAAAAATATGCCTTATTTTTAATCTACACGTGAAGCTGCACCGCGGCACGGACGCCCTAAACATCGCGCCGTTTAAAGGATATGCTCGCCCCCAGAGCAGGCGCCGAGAGAAGCATAATGAGTGATTCAGGCCGCAGGCCGCCCCGGCTGGTGGCGGATCGCCGGGGCAAGGGCCGCGGGAACCCCCCCTCCAGGACCGCCGCGCGCAAACCCGCGCGGCGCAAACGCAGGACTGGCAGCCGGCGCAAGGCGCCGCGCAATCCCGTCGTGGCGGCCGTCACGGGCCTTTTCGCCTTCGTCACGCGGATGCTCTGGGGGCTGACCTGGCGCGTCACCCTCATCGTCGCGCTGCTGATCGGCGGCGGCGTCGCCTATTATTACGCCACCCTGCCTCCCTACGAGCAGATCCTGGACGGGCGGGCGCGCGGCTCGGTCACCCTGCTCGACCGGCAGGGCGAGGTGTTCGCCTGGCGCGGCGAGGTCTTCGGCGGCGTCGTGACGGCCGATACCGTGTCGCCGCATCTCAAGAACGCCGTGATCGCCACCGAGGACAAGCGCTTCCGCCTGCATCCCGGGGTGGACCCGATCGGCATCGCGGGCGCCATCCGCATCAACCTGTCGGAAGGGCGCGGGCCGCTTCAGGGTCATGGCGGCTCCACGATCACCCAGCAGACCGCGAAGCTGCTCTGCCTCGGCGTGCGATACGACCCCGCCGCGTGGGAAACTCAGGCCGCCTACGAGGCCGACTGCCGGCAGACCACGCTCTGGCGGAAACTGCGCGAGGCGCTTTACGCCATGGCGATGGAGGCCAAGTACTCCAAGGACGAGATCCTCTCGATCTACCTCAATCGCGCCTACATGGGCGGCGGCGCGCACGGCGCCGAGGCCGCGGCGCAGCGCTTCTTCGGCAAGCCTGCGCGGAACCTCGCGCCGTCCGAGGGCGCGATGCTCGCGGGGCTGCTGACCGCGCCCACCGCGCTCGCACCCACCAACAACCTCGAACGCTCCCGCAAACGCGCGGCCACGGTGATCCGGCTGATGGAAGAGCAGGGCTACCTGACGGAGGCGGAGGCCGCGGCCGCGCTCGCGCAGCCGGCCGCGCTCTCCGAGACCGCGGAGGCCAAGGCGGGGGGGTATTTCGCGGACTGGGTGATGTCCTCGACGCCGGAATACTTCACGCGCGACACCACCGAGGACGTGGTCATCACGACCACGCTCGACCGGGCCATGCAGCGCGCCGCCGAAGAGGCGCTGCTGCACATCTTCGAAACCAAGGTGCGCGAGGGCTCGGAGGCGCAGGCCGCCATCGTCGTGATGTCGGCCGACGGCGCGGTGCGCGCCATGGTGGGCGGCCGAAAGACCCGCGTCTCGGGCGTGTTCAACCGCGCGACGCAAGCCAAGCGCCAGACCGGATCGGCCTTCAAGCCCTTCGTCTACGCCACCGCGCTCGAACTCGGCTACCACCCCAACGACATGATCCGCGACGAGCCGCTGACCATCGACATTCCCGGCTCGGGCCCCTGGTCGCCCGAGAACTACACCAACGACTACGCGGGGCTCGTGACGCTCACCGAGGCGTTCAAGCGCTCGCTGAACATCCCGGCGGTGAAGATCTCCGAACATGTGGGGCGCGAGAACGTGCGGCGCGTGGCCGCCGATTTCGGTATCGAAAGCGATCTCGCCGCCGGCCCCGCGCTGGCGCTCGGGGCGTCGGAGTCGACGCTGCTGGAGATGACGGCCGCCTATGCCGGGATCCTGAACGGCGGATCCTCGGTATCGCCCTACGGCCTGATGGAGCTGCGGCTGAAAGGCGACGCGGGGGCGCTCATCGACAATTCGGAAGGCGGCATCGGCGAACGCGTGATCCGCGAGGAGGCCGCGCGCGAATTGATCTACATGATGGAGAAGGTGGTGAGCGAGGGCACGGGCCGCCGCGCCGCCCTGCCCGATCGCGAGGCCGCGGGCAAGACGGGCACCACGCAGGCCGCGCGCGACGCCTGGTTCGTGGGCTTCACCGCCGATTACGTCGCGGGCGTCGGGATGGGATACGACGACAACACCCCGCTCTCAGGCGTCACCGGCGGCGGGCTGCCCGCCGAGATCTGGCATGAAACCATGCGCCGCGTGCACGCGGATCTGCCGCCGCGGCCCCTGCCGATGCTGCGCCCGGCGGAACGCGCGCCCGCGGCATCGCGCGACGGGCCCGCCGCGGAGCGGCGCGGCCGTGACGATGTCGCCGATTCGGTGCTGGAGCAGGTGCTGCGCGATCTTTTCGGCGCCAATTGACCGGCCCGGCGCTCAGCCCGCGCCGCGCAGCTCCGCGATGAGCCGGTCGATGTCGCCGCCCCGCCGGTCGAGCATGGCGCCGATCTCTTCGCGCTCCGTCAGGAGCATGTTCACGCCTTCGATGAACATGTTGAAGAAGAGATCGCGGCCCGACCGATCCGAGACGTGGAAATCCACGATGAAGGGGGACTGGCCCGGCAGGTAGGCGGTGGTGCGGACCTGGTAATAGTTCTTCACCCGGCTCACGGTCTCGACCTCGAGCCGCCCGCCGGAAAACTCCCGGAACCGCTTGCCGTACTTGCGCGAGATGTAACCGGTGAACGCCTCGGTGAAGGCGCGCATCTGCGCCTCGCTCGCCCGGCGCCGGTCCACGCCGAGGGCGTAGGCCGCGATGGTCGGCACGTCGGCGTAGCGCCGGAAGATGCGCTCGAATTCTGGGTACATCTGCCGTTCCGACCGTCCGGACGAGATGACCGCGTTGATCTCTTCGACGAGGCTGTCGACGAGGCCGCGCGCCCGGCCCTCCGTCAGCGCGAAAGCGGGGCGCGGCGCGAGGACGGCGGCGGTAGCAGCGCCGGCAAGGAAGCCGCGGCGGGAGATGTCAGTCGCCATAGAGTTCCTCGTAGGGATCGGTGAAGGTCTCCTCGGCCGGCGCGCCGCCGCTGCGCGCGCCCAGCTCGAAGCGCCGGTTCTGGAGATAGATCAGGCGCGTCTGCGCATAGCTGTCGGCACTTTCATGCAGAACGGAATCGTAGGTGTCCGAGAAGCGCCCGCGCTCCGTCAGCCCGCCGAGGCCCCGCGCCACGAGCCCCGAATACCGTTCGGGCCGCGGCAGAGCGATGTCGAGCGGGTTGAGGAACCAGCCCACGAGGCGGCCCGCCGAATCGCGTTCGGTGGAGGGCCCGAAAACGGGCGACACGCGATAGGCGCCCTCCGGAACGCCCCAGACCGCCAGCGTCTCGCCGAAATCGGTCTCGTCGGCCGGCAGCCCGAACTCCTTGGCGACATCGAAGATGCCCCCGAACCCGAGAACCGCATTCGTCGCGAACCGCACGGTGTTGAGCCCGGCGCCCCTGAGATCCCCCTGCAGAAGGCGGTTCACGGCATAGCCCGGGGTCGAGAACGTGTCGCCGAACTGAACGATGCTGTCCTCGATCCCGTCGGGCACGGCCCGGGTGTAGCCCCGCGCCAGCGGCCGGACCACGGAGCGGTCGAGGCTCTTGTTGAACTCGTGAACGCGCCGGTTCGCCGGCTCGTAGGGATCGTGGATCCCGCCCTCGTTTCCGGGCTCGGGCACGGAACACGCGGCCAGAAGCGGCAATGCCAGAAGCATCACGAGGCGGCGAAGGCGCAAAGGGGACACCATGGATTTCCTTCAAGGATCATCTAAGCGCGGAAGAGACCCGCCCGGCGCAGACTAGGCGCTTTCATGAGGACAAGCGAGCGGAATGCCCATCACCCTCCGCGCCGTCTTCGCCGCGCTGTGGCGGATGCGCGACAAGTGGACCCGCCCTGCAAACTCTGGCAAAAGCACGCTGAGCGGACAAGAGCGCAGGGCGGAACGACGCGTATGAGAAAGATCGATCCTTCGCCCGGGCTGGAAGAGCTTCGGGCGGCGCGTCGCGAGAACCGCGGCTATTTCTGGTTCGTGGGCGTTTTCAGCTTCTTCGTGAACCTGTTGATGCTGACGGGGCCGCTTTACATGCTCCAGCTTTACGACCGTGTCCTGAGTTCGCGGTCCGAGGCGACGCTCGTCGCGCTCTCGATCCTCGTTGTCTTTCTCTACGGCATGATGGGCTTTCTGGATTACGCCCGCTCGAGGATCATGGCGCGCGTCGGTGCGCGCTTCCAGTCGCGGCTCGACAGGCGGGTCTTCGACGCGGTGATGCGCAAGTCGGCCATCGCGCCCGACCAGCGCTCCGGCACCGGGCTGCGCGCTCTCGAATCGGTGCAGCGCCTGCTGACGTCGCCGGGGCTCATGGCCTTCTTCGACATCCCGTGGACCCCCTTCTTCCTTTTCGGCATCGCGCTCTTCCATCCCTGGCTGGGCATCCTGGCCGTGGCCGGCGGCACGCTGCTCATCGCCTTCACGGCGATCAACCAGTGGCTCTCGCGCCGCCCGCTCGACAAGGGCAACGCCGCCGTCTACCGCGCCGAGACCATGGCGAACCAGATCCGCGACGAGGCGGAGACGGTGCAGAGCCTCGGAATGCGCGGCGCGGCCTTCGATCGCTGGCGGCAGGCGCGCGACGAGGCGCTCGACAACCAGGTCGGCGCCTCCGACGTGGCCGGGACCTTCACCTCGCTGACCAAGACCTTCCGGCTGATGCTGCAATCGGCGATGCTGGGCCTCGGCGCCTGGCTGGTGCTGCGCGGGGAGCTGACGCCCGGCGCGATGATCGCGGGCTCCATCCTGCTTGGCCGGGCGCTCGCGCCGATCGAGCTTGCCATCGGGAACTGGCCGCTGATGCAGGCCGCCCGGCGCGGCTGGGCCTCGCTTGCCGAACTCCTGTCCGAGGTGCCCCCCGAGACGGCGCGCACCAGCCTGCCCGCGCCGCGCGCGAAGCTCGACGTGCAGCAACTGACCGTCGTGCCACCCGGCCAGACGCAGGCGGCGCTCCGGATCGTCAGCTTCGCGGGGAACCCCGGCGAGGCGCTCGGGGTCATCGGGCCGTCGGGCGCGGGCAAGTCCACGCTCGCGCGCGCGCTTACGGGGCTCTGGCGGCCGGCAGGCGGCAAGGTGCGCCTCGACGGCGCGACGCTGGACCAGTACGTGCCGGAAGTGCTCGGGCGCCATGTGGGCTACCTGCCGCAGAGCGTGGAGCTTTTCGACGGGACGGTCGCCGAGAACATCGCCCGCCTGTCCCTGACCCCGGATCCGGACGCGGTGGTGAAGGCCGCCAAGCTCGCCGACGCCCACGAGATGATCCTGAAACTTCCCGATGGCTACGACACCAAGCTGCGCAACATCGGCGGGCGGCTTTCGGGCGGCCAGACCCAGCGGATCGGCCTCGCCCGCGCGCTTTACGGCGATCCGGTCCTGCTCGTGCTCGATGAGCCGAACTCCAATCTCGACAACGAGGGGAGCCTCGCGCTCAACGCGGCCATCCGCGGCGTCAAGGCGCGGGGCGGCGCGGTGCTCATCATGGCGCATCGCCCGGCGGCGATCGTGGAATGCGACATGCTTCTGATGCTCGACCAGGGCAACCGGGTCGCCTTCGGCCCCAAGGACGAAGTGCTTCAAAGCCAGGTCAAGAACCATCAGCAGATCCTGAAATCCGCGACGCCGGGAGGCATGCGATGAGCGACGAGGCGACCTCTCCGCGCTTCCGGATGCGGATGCCCATGGCCGTGGGACTCGTCGCGCTGGTCACGCTGGTGGGCGGCTTCGGAACATGGTCGGCGATGACCGAGATCTCGGGCGCCGTCGTCGCCTCCGGCCAGATCGAGGTCGAGCGCAACCGGCAGGTGGTCCAGCACCCGGACGGCGGCGTGGTGGAGGGCATCCTGGTCGACGAGGGCGACACGGTTCGGGCCGACCAGGTGCTGATCCGCCTCGATGCCGGCGAAATGCGCTCGGAACTTGCCATCGTCGAAGGCCAGCTTTTCGAACTGATGGCCCGTCGCGGCAGGCTCGAGGCCGAACGCGACGAGGCGGATGCGCCGGTCTTCGACAGTCTGCTCGTGGAACGGGCCGACATCAGCGCCGAGGTGCGCGGCCTCATCGACGGGCAACTGCGGCTCTTCGAGGCGCGGCGCGAATCCGCCGAGACCGAAGCCGGACAGCTGCGCCGCCGCGCAGCGCAGATCGGCAACCAGATCGAGGGGATCGACGCGCAGCAGACGGCGCTGACGCGGCAGCTGAGCCTGATCGAGGAAGAGCTTTCCGACCAGCAATCGCTTCTCGATCGCGGCCTCGCGCAGACTTCGCGCGTCCTCTCGTTGCAGCGTGAGGAAGCCCGGCTCAGCGGGCTGGTGGGCGAGCTGACCGCCCAGCGGGCGGAGGCGCAGGGGCGCATCACCGAGATCGAGATCGAGATCCTGAACCTGCGCTCGCGGCGACGCGAAGAGGCGATCACCCGGTTGCGCGACCTGCAGTTCCGCGAACTCGAACTGTCCGAGCGCCGCCGCACCCTCGTCGAGCGGCTTCGCCGGATGGAAGTGCGCGCACCGGTCGCGGGCATCATCTACGGGCTTCAGGTCTTCGCGCCGCGCTCGGTGATCCGCCCGGCGGACCCTCTGCTCTACATCGTGCCGCAGGATCGCCCGCTCGTGATCGCGGCGCGCGTGGCGCCCATCCACATCGACCAGGTTTATCCCGGGCAGGACGTGACGTTGCGCTTTTCCGCCTTCGATCAGCGCAGCACGCCGGAACTCTTCGGGCAGGTGACGCAGGTCTCGGCCGACATCTTTACCGACGAGGCCACGCAGAACGCCTACTACCGGGCCGAGATCACGCTGTCGGAAGCCGAACAGGACCGATTGCCAGACGACCTGGTGCTCGTGCCCGGCATGCCGGTCGAGGCCTTCATCCGGACCGATGACCGCACCCCCATCGCCTATCTGCTGAAGCCGCTCACGGACTATTTCTCGAAGGCGTTCCGCGAACGCTGAGCGGGCCGCGCCGAACGCCCCGCGCCCGGCCCGATTGGCGCTTTTCCCGGCCGCCGCCAGACTGTAGCGTCCGCCACGACTCTGGAGGAACACGGGAGGACAGCATGAGCGGAAAGATCGAGGCACGGCTGGCGGAGCTTGGGGTGACGCTGCCCGACGCGCCGGCCCCGGCGGCGAATTACGTGCCTTACGTGCAGACCGGGAACCTGGTGCACGTATCGGGCCAGATTTCCATGGACGAGGGCGGCGCGCTCATCACGGGCAAACTCGGCGCGGAGCTGTCCACCGAGGCCGGCGCGGCCGCGGCGCGGCGCTGCGCGCTGTCGCTTCTGGCGCAGCTGCGCGCGGCCTGCGGCGGCGATATGGACCGGCTGACGCGGGTGGTGAAGCTGACCGGCTTCGTCAACTCCACCGCCGACTTCACCGAGCAGCCCAAGGTGGTGAACGGCGCGTCGGACTTTCTCGTCGAGGCGTTGGGCGATGCCGGCCGGCACGCGCGCTCGGCCGTCTCGGCGGCGTCGCTGCCGCTGGGCGTCGCCGTCGAGATCGAGGGGATCTTCGAGATCGCATGACGGCGCTCGACCCAGTCTTCCTGAAAACGCCCATCGCCCACCGCGCGCTTCACGGCGAGGGCCGGCCCGAGAACAGCCGCGCGGCGGTGCGCGCCGCCGTCGCGGCGGGCTACGGCATCGAGATCGACCTGCAGCCCTCGGCCGACGGCGAGGCGATGGTGTTTCACGACTACGACCTGCGGCGGCTGACCGGCGAAACCGGCGTGATCCGCAAGCGCGACGCGGCGGAACTCGGGCGCATCGCGCTGTCGGGCGGCGACGGCGAGGGCATCCCCACGCTGCGCGAGATCCTCGCTATCGTGGGCGGCCGCGTGCCGCTGCTGGTCGAGCTCAAGGACCAGCACGGCCGCATGGGACCGACGGATGGCGCACTGGAGGCCGCGGCCGCGCGCGCACTTGCCGGTTACACGGGGCCGCTGGCGGTGATGTCCTTCAACGGTCACGCCGTCGCGCGCATGGGCGCGCTTCGGCCCGACATCCCGCGCGGCCTCACCACCAGCGCCTTCGATGAGGCGCTCTGGCCGCACATGCCCGAGGAACTTCGCGCCCGACTGCGCGAGGCGCCCGAATTCGAGCGCAGCGGCGCGATGTTCATCAGCCACGAGCATACCGACCTCGATCGCCCGCGCGTGGCCGATATCCGCGCGACCGGCGTTCCGGTGCTGTCCTGGACGATCCGGTCGGAGGCCGAGGAACGCGCGGCGCGCCGGCTGGCGCAGAACGTGACCTTCGAATGCTACCGCGCGGCGGTTCCGGCTTGATCGCGGACCGTCGCGGCCCAGTTTCCCGCATGATGGACGACGGTGCACAGGACGAGCCGATCGAGGTCACGGCCCATGCAAGCCTCGCCGACATTGCGGCGGAGGACTGGGATGCCTGCGCCTGCCCCGAGGCCGCCAGCGGCGGTCGGCCGATCGACCCCTTCACGACCCACCGCTTCCTTTCCGCGCTGGAGGAAAGCGGATCGGTCGGGCCCGGCACCGGCTGGGAGCCGCGCTACCTCGTGGCGCGCGCCGGCGGGCGCGTCATCGCGGTGGCACCGCTTTACGCCAAGGGCCACAGCCAGGGCGAATACATCTTCGACCACAACTGGGCGCACGCCTACGAGCGCGCCGGCGGGCGCTACTACCCGAAGTTCCAGATCGCGGTACCGTTCACGCCCGCCACCGGGCGGCGTCTTCTGGTCCGCCCCGGTGAAGAACTCCGGGGCCGCACGGCGCTGGTGCAGGGGGCGGTGCAGCTTGCCGCCGACAACGGGCTCTCCTCGGTCCACGTCACCTTCTGCACGGAAGAGGAGGCAGCGGCGGGCGAGAAGATGGGGCTGATGCGCCGCGTGACCGAGCAGTTCCACTGGCAGAACCGCGGTTACGCGGATTTCGACGCCTTCCTCGCGGACCTCTCCTCGCGCAAGCGCAAGACGATCCGCAAGGAGCGCCGACAGGCCAACGAGTTCGGCGGCGAGATCGAGACGTTGACGGGCGACGCGATCCGGCCCGGGCACTGGGACGCCTTCTGGCGCTTCTACCAGGATACCGGCGCGCGCAAATGGGGCCGCCCCTACCTGACACGCGCCTTCTTCGACCTCGCGCAGGAGCGGCTTCGCGACGACATCCTCCTGGTGATGGCCCGCCGCGAGGGCGGCCATGTCGCGGGCGCCATGAACCTGATCGGGCGCGACACGCTTTTCGGCCGTTACTGGGGCTGCGTGGAGCATCACCCCTGCCTTCATTTCGAGGCCTGCTACTATCGCGCGATCGACTTCGCCATCGCGGAGGGTCTTTCCCGCGTCGAGGCCGGCGCGCAGGGGGAACACAAGCTTGCCCGCGGCTACCTGCCATGCGAGGTGCATTCCCTGCACTGGATCGCCGATCCGGGCTTCGCCGACGCGGTCGCGCGCTACCTCGAGGCCGAGCGGCGCGCGGTGACGCAGGACATAGAGGTGCTCACGGCCTACGGGCCATTCCGAAAGGCAGATGTGGAGGAACCCGAATGACCGAGAAGCTCAGCGATACCGCACGCAAGACCGTGTTGCAGCCGCTCCTGGACGCCGGCTGGCAGATGGTGGACGGGCGCGACGCGATCACCCGCACCTACCAGTTCGACAATTTCGTCGAAGCCTTCGGCTGGATGACCCGCGCGGCCTTCTGGGCGGAGAAGTGGGACCATCACCCGGAATGGTCCAACGTCTACAAGACCGTCACCGTCACCCTGACGACCCATGACGTGGACGGGCTGTCGTCGCTCGACGCCAAGCTCGCGCGCAAGTTCGACCAGCTCGCCGGCCTCGGGTGAGCGAGACGCACGGGCCGGCCCCCTTCGGACAGGGCACGCGGCTGCGCCCGGCCGAGAGATCGACGGGCGAGGCGGTGCTCGCCGCGCTGCCCGCCATGGCGCTGGTGGCCCTGCCCGGGCTCTGGGTGCTCGCGACCGGAACGGAGCTGCCCGGCCCGCTCGCCCGTGCGCTGCCTGCCATCGTCGCCGCGCTCGGCCTTGCCGGGCTTTGGGTCGGCGTCCCGCGCTGGGCACTCGGCTATCTCGGTTATCCGGTGATCCTCGCAGCGGTGGGCGGGCTGATCCTCACGCTGAAACGCCTGCCGGGGCTGGAGCCGATGGGCTGGCTGGCGTCGGCGCTTTTTCTCGCAGGCCTGCCCCTCGCGCTCGGTGCCGGGCTGGTGGCCGTCGGCCATCGCTGGCCCAGGGCGCGCCCGGCGGCGATGGCGGCGCGCGCCGACCCGTCGCATCTCGCGCTGGTGTTCTTCCCGGCGGCGGCCCATGCGGTGCTGGTGGGCGCCGACCTGCCCCCCGCCGCCGCATCCGCGGCCGCCACGGCGGGCGCGGGCGCGTTGATCGCCGCCGTACAGATCGCGGCGCTGCGGGCGCGACGGCCGGCGGCCCGGGTCGTCCTTCTGTCCGGCGCGCTTCTGGCTGTCTGGGCCGGCACCGCTCTCCTGGGCGGGCGCGGGGCGGGCAGCGGCCTTTCGGCGATCCTGTTTCTGGCGCTTCTCGCAGCGCCGCTCCTCGCAGGGTCACGGGGCCGCGGCTGAGCCCGCGGCCCCGCGCCCTTCACATCGCGGCGAGAGGCGCCTCGCCCGCGGAGCTTTCGCAGGCGCCGGGATTGTCTTCGACATGCAAGAGCTTCACCTCGCCGTCCTCGACCAGCATGGCGTAGCGCTTGGAACGCGCGTGCAGCCCCGCGGGCGGCGCGTCGAAGTCCATGCCGATCGCCCTGGTGAAGGCGGCGTCGGGATCGCCCAGCATGGAAAGACCCGCCGCGCTCGCGCCGGTGGCCTCGCCCCACGCGCCCATCACGAACGGGTCGTTCACCGCGACGCAGACGATCTCGTCCACGCCCTTGCCCGCGAACCCGTCCTTCGTGCGCACGAAGCTCGGCACATGGGCCGAATGGCAGGTGGGGGTGAAGGCGCCGGGCACGGCAAAGATCACGACCTTGCGGCCCGCCGTGATATCCTCGAGCGCCACCGCCTCGGGGCCATCCGCGCCCATGCGCATCAGCGTCGCGGCGGGCAGCTTCTCGCCTGTGGAAATGGTCATGTCTGTCCCTCTCTCCAGTTTCGTTGCACCTGTCTCCAGACGCGATATAGGCTCCGGCGCGGGGCAGGACCACGGCAAACGGGAAGGGATGCGGGATGAAGCGGATCGTCATCGTCGGCGCGGGGCAGGCGGGTGCGTCGCTCGCCGCGCGGCTCAGGGCCGAGGGACATGAGGGCGCGATCACCATGATCGGCGAAGAGCCCGTGCCGCCCTACCAGCGCCCGCCGCTGTCCAAGCAGTATCTCATGGGCGAGATGGCGCTAGAGCGGCTCTTCCTGCGGCCCGAAAGCTTCTACGCGGAAAACGGAATCGACCTGCACCTGAGCGAAACCGCGGTGGCGATCGACCGCGCCGACCGGACGGTGATCGCGGGCGGCCACACCCATCCCTACGACACGCTCGCGCTCTGCACCGGCGCGGTGCCGCGGCGGCTGCCCGGCGCGATCGGCGGGGAACTCGCGGGCGTCCATGTCGTGCGCGACCTCAGGGACGTGGACACCATGGCCCCGGCGATCCGGGCGGGCGGGCGCGCCCTCGTGGTGGGCGGCGGCTATATCGGGCTCGAGGCCGCGGCGGTCTGCGCGAAGGCGGGCATGGAGGTCACTCTGGTGGAAGCGGCCCCCCGCATCCTGGGCCGCGTCGCCTGTTCCGAGACGGCCGACTACTTCCGCGCGCTGCACCGCGCCCGCGGCGTGGACCTGCGCGAAGGCACCGGGCTCGAACGCCTGGTGGGCGAGGACCGGGTGACGGGCGCCGCGCTCTCCGATGGCACCGAGCTTGCCCTCGACATGGTGATCGTGGGGATCGGCATCACGCCCGCGACCGCGCTGGCCGAG
Source organism: Rhodosalinus sp. FB01 (assembly GCF_041365715.1). Lineage (NCBI taxonomy): Bacteria > Pseudomonadati > Pseudomonadota > Alphaproteobacteria > Rhodobacterales > Paracoccaceae > Rhodosalinus > Rhodosalinus sp. FB01. The sequence goes on from NZ_JBGFSH010000013.1 coordinate 49,984, forward strand.
GCGGCGGGGCTCGCCATCGAGAACGGCATCCGCACCGACGCGGAGGGGCGCAGCTCCGACCCGGCGATCTGGGCAGCGGGGGATTGCGCCTCGTTTCCCTGGCGCGGCGGACGCCTTCGGCTGGAAAGCGTGCAGAACGCGATCGACATGGCAGAAACCGTGGCGCGGAACATGCTGGGCGCGGGCGTGGCCTACGATCCCACGCCCTGGTTCTGGTCCGACCAGTACGACGTCAAGCTCCAGATCGCGGGGCTGGGCCAGGGGCATGACCGCGTGGTGGTGCGCCCCGGGACGACCACGGGATCGGTGTCGCACTGGTATTTCGCGGACGATACGCTGCTCGCCGTGGACGCGATGAACGCGCCCCGCGACTACATGGTCGGCAAGCGGCTGCTGGAGGCGGGCCGCTCGCCCGACCGGGCCGCCCTCGCCGATCCCGGGACCGACCTCAAGGCGCTGCTCGCGGCGTGAGGATCGTCGGCGGACGGTGGCGGGGCCGGGCGCTTGCGGGGCTCGGCGCGGGGGATGCGGGCGCGCATCTGCGCCCGACGCAGGACCGTGTGCGCGAAAGCCTTTTCAACGTGCTGGACGGCGGTCGCTTCGGCGATCCGGTCACCGGGGCGCGGGTGCTCGACCTCTTCGCCGGCACCGGGGCGCTCGGGCTCGAGGCGCTGTCGCGCGGGGCCGCCCGCGCGACATTCGTGGACGAGGGCGCCAAGGCGCGCGCGCTCTTGCGCCGCAACGTCGAGATCTGCGGCGCGGGCGGAGTGACGCGGATCTGGCGGCGCGACGCCACGCGGCTCGGAGAGAACCCGGGGGAGCCCTTCGACCTCGTCTTCCTCGATCCGCCCTACGGCAAGGCCCTGGGCGGGGCCGCGCTGGAAGGCGCACGGCGCGGCGGCTGGCTCGCGCCCGGCGCGCTCGTGGTTTGGGAGGAAGGCGGGGCGGTGGTGCCGCCCGAGGGTTTCGAAACGCTCGAAGCGCGGCGGTACGGCGACACGACCGTCACGCTTCTCCGGGCGCCCTGACCGTCACCGGCGCCCCGGCAGCCAAAGCGCGCGACGGGCGATCCCCGCCGCGCGTGCCGTCCCGATCAGGTGGTCGGGATGATCACCACCTCGACGCGGCGGTTCTGCTGGCGCCCCTCGGGCGTCAGGTTGCTCGCCACGGGCTGGTCCTCGCCGCGACCGATGATGCGCAGGCGCTGGGGCCGCACGCCGTCCGTCACGAGGGTCGAGGCCACCGCCTCCGCCCGGCGCTCGGACAGGCGCTGGTTGTAGGCCGCCTCGCCGGTATTGTCGGTATGACCGATCACCTGGACGGCGCTGTCGGGGTAGCGTTGCAGGCTCTGGGCCAGCACCGAAAGGTCGCCGCGCAGGCCGGTGCGGACCGCCGCGCTGTCGGTGTCGAAGAGGATGCCGTTGGGCATCGTCACAATCAGGCGGTCGCCCGTGTTCGTGATGCTGATGCGATCGTCGTCGAATTGCTGGCGGAGCTCCCTTTCCTGTCGGTCGAGGATGCTGCCGGTGCTACCGCCCGCGGCGCCGCCGATGATCGCGCCCGCGACCGCGTTCCGCCGGCGCTCCTCGGGGTTGTTGCCCGCGATCGCGCCCGCTGCCGCGCCCAGCGCGCCGCCGAGCAGAAGGCCCTGCTGGGTGTTGCGGTTGGGATCGTTGGGGTCCGTGGTGCAGGCCCCGAGAGCCATCGCCGACGCGGTGGCCAAAATCAGGGAACGCTTCAGTGAAGTCATGTCTGTGCCTCGTCTTTCTGGGTCCGTGTCGGCCCGGTTCCGACACAGTATGCCAAGAGCCCGGCGCCTCCGACACCGGTTTTCCACGAGTCTGGGCGGTTCTTCGCCGGTCGGCATGCGCCGGTCACGCCTCTGCCCGGGCCGATTCCCAGGCGAGTATGGCACGCTTGACCGGCAGGCCCCAATGATATCCCGCAAGCTTGCCGGACCCCGCGATCACGCGATGGCAGGGGATGAGCCAGCCGACCGGGTTGCGCCCCACCGCCGCGCCCACCGCGCGCACGGCACGCGGGCTGCCGATGGCGCGCGCAATCTCGGCGTAGGTCGTCACGTGGCCCGAGGGCACGGCGAGCAGCGCCTCCCAGACCTTGATCTGGAAGGGCGCGCCCAGGACGTGCAGCGCCGCGCGCCCGCCGCCGCCGAAGGCGGCCTCCACCGAGGCGCGGAGCGGGTCCGCATCCTCGGCGAAGCGCGCGGCGGGCCAGCGGGACGAGAGATCCTCGAAAGCCGCCTCGCGCCCCGTCTCATCGGTGAAGGCCAGCCCGCAGAGGCCGTGCGCGGTGCCCATGGCGAGCACCTCGCCGAAAGGGCTGTCGAAACACCCCCAGCGGATCGAAAGACCCGCACCCCGTCGCGCGTAGTCGCCCGGCCGCATCGCCTCCCAGCGCAGGAACAGGTCATGGAGACGCCCGCCACCTGAAAGCCCCGCGGCATGGGCGGCGTCGAGCGTGGTGAAACGCTCGCGCAGAAGCGTCTTGGCGTGGCCGAGCGCGAGGTATTGCTGGAAGCGCTTGGGCGAGACGCCCGCCCAGCGCGAGAAGACGCGCTGGAAATGGGCCGGGCTCATGTGCATCCGGGCCGCGAGTTCGTCGAGCGACAGCGGCGTCTCCGCCGCGTCGATCTCGGCGATGGCGCGGCGCACCAGCTGGTAGTGATAGCCCGCCCCCGCCCCGGGGTCCGCGGTGCCGCCGGTTTCCGCGTTGCCGTCCATGCCGTCCTCCCGCGACCGGTGTCCTGATGGCGACAGGGCTAAGCCCGGACGCGCGCCCGCGCGACCCGGTTGTTGCGCATCCCGCCCCGGCGGGGCATGAGGAGCGCCATGGCCGCGCAACTCGACTACCACAGCATCCGGGAGATCTTCACCCGCTTTCGCGCGGCCGAGCCCGAGCCGGAGGGCGAACTCGAGCACACCAACGCCTTCACGCTGCTCGTCGCGGTGGCGCTCTCGGCGCAGGCCACCGACGCGGGCGTGAACAAGGCGACCCGCAAGCTCTTCGAGGTGGCCGACACGCCGCAGAAGATGCTGGAGCTGGGCGAGGAGGGCCTGATCGAGCACATCCGGACGATCGGCCTTTACCGCAACAAGGCGAAGAACGTCCTGAAGCTCTCGCGCATTCTCGTCGAGGCGTTCGGGGGAGAGGTCCCGTCCTCGCGCGCGGCGCTCCAGTCCTTGCCGGGGGTGGGCCGCAAGACGGCGAACGTGGTTCTGAACATGTGGTGGCGCCATCCCGCGCAGGCGGTGGACACCCACATCTTCCGGCTCGGCAACCGGTCGGGCCTCGCGGTGGGCAAGGACGTGGTCGCCGTGGAGCGCGCCATCGAGGACAACGTGCCCGCCGAATTCCAGCTCCACGCCCATCACTGGATGATCCTGCACGGCCGCTACGTCTGCAAGGCGCGCAAGCCCGCCTGCGCGGCCTGCCTCATCCGCGATCTCTGCGCCTACGAGGAGAAGACCCTGTGAAACGCTACCAGGTGGTCGGCATCGGCAACGCCATCGTCGACGTGATCAGCAACTGCGACGACGGTTTCCTTTCGCGCATGGGAATCGAGAAGGGGATCATGCAGCTGATCGAGCGCGACCGCGCCGAGCTGCTCTACGGCGCGATGGAGAACCGCTGGCAGGCGGCGGGCGGTTCGGTCGCCAATACCCTCGCGGGGCTCGGCAATCTGGGGCTGCGCACCGCCTTCATCGGGCGCGTGCGCGACGATGCGCTCGGCCGCTTCTACGCCGAGGGCATGGCGCGGGACGGCACCGCCTTTCCGAACCCGCCCGTGGCAGAGGGGCAGCTGCCCACCTCGCGGTCGATGATCTTCGTCTCGCCGGATGGCGAGCGGTCGATGAACACCTATCTCGGCATCTCGGCCGAGCTTGGGCCCGGCGACGTCGACGAGGGCGTGGCGGGCGACGCCGAGATCCTGTTCCTCGAGGGCTATCTCTACGACAAGCCCGCGGGAAAGGCGGCCTTCACCGCCGCGGCGCGCGCCTGCCGCGCCGCGGGCGGCATGGCGGGCATCACCCTGTCGGACTCCTTCTGCGTGGATCGCCATCGTGAGGACTTCCGCCAGCTCGTGCGCGAGCGCGATTTCGTCATCGGCAACGAGCACGAATGGGAATCGCTTTACGAAACCGATCTCTCTGCGGCGCTCGAGCGGGCCGCGGCGGAGAGCGGGCTGGTGGTGTGCGCCCGCTCGGGCCACGACGTGGTGCTGGTGCGCGGCGAGGAGGAGGCAGTGGTGCCGGTGGAGCGTGTCACCCCCGTGGACGCCACCGGCGCGGGCGACCAGTTCGCGGCCGGGTTCCTCTACGGCCTTGCCGGCAACCAGTCGCTGGAGATCGCGGGCCGCATGGGCGTGGTGGCGGCCGGGGAGGTGATCTCGCATTACGGCGCGCGCCCGGAGACGGAGCTGAAGGCGCTGTTCGCCGAGGCCGGGCTGCCGGTCTGAGCCGAAACGCAAAAGGGGGGCTGTCCGCCCCCCTCGGCCCGTTCCGGGCCTCACCCCCCCCGAGAGTATTTCCACCAAGAAGAAGCAGCGCGGGTCGCGCCGCCCCCGCGTCAGGCCGCCGAGAACCCCTTTTCGAGCGCGTCGAGAATCGTGTCGACCTCCGCCTCGGTGATGGTCAGCGGCGGCGACATCAGGATGTTGTGCATGCCGAGCCGGACCATGGCCCCCGCCTCGTAGGTGGCCTGGTGGATGCGCTTCATGGTGACCGCATCCATCGGCGTCCGGGCGGCGCGGTCCGACACGATCTCGATGCCGGTCATCAGCCCGTGCCCGCCGCGCACGTCGCCCACGATGTCGTGCTTCTCGGCAAGCCGCTTCGCCCCCTCGTAGAGCTGCGTGCCGCGCGGGCCGGCGTTCGAGCGCGTGTCGAGGCGCAGCGTCTCCTCGAGGCAGGCCACCACCGCCGCCGCGCCCACCGGGTGGGCGGAGTAGGTGTAGCCGTGGAAGATCGCGCCCTCGGCGTCGGCGGTTTCGAAGACCTCGGCCACCTTCTCGTTGACGAGCGCGGCGCCCACCGGGAAGTAGCCCGAGGTGATGCCCTTGGCGACGCTCATGAGGTCGGGCTTCACCCCCCAGTGCCGCGCGCCCGACCAGTCGCCGGTGCGCCCGAAGCCGGTGATCACCTCGTCCGAGATCATCAGGATTCCGTGACGGTCGCAGATGTCGCGCATGAGCGGCATGAGCGTCTCGTGCGGCACGATGACGCCGCCGGCGCCCTGGATCGGTTCCATGATGAAGGCGGCGATGGTGCCCGGCCCCTGGAAGGCGATCTCGTCCTCGGCGATCGCGGCGATCTTCTGCGCGAGCCGCGCCGGGTCGATCTCGTCGAAGGGATTGCGGTAGGTGTAGGGCGCGGGCAGGTGGAAGCAGCCGGGCAGCAGCGGCTCGTAGTTGATGCGGAAGCGGTTGTTGCCGTTCACGCTCGCCCCGCCCCAATGGGTGCCGTGATAGCCCTTCTTGAGCGACAGGAACTTGGTGCGGCCAGGCTCTCCGCGAAGCTTGTGGTACTGACGCGCGAGCCGCAGGCAGGTGTCCACCGAATCGGAGCCGCCCGAAGTGAAGAAGACCCGCGCCATGCCGTCTTCCGCGAAGACCTCGCGCACCATCCAGGAGGCCTCGATCGCCGGCGGGTTCGAGGTGCCGGCGAAGGCGGAGTAGTAGGGCAGTTCCTGCAGCTGGCGGGCGATCGCCTCCTTCACCTTGTCGTTGGAGTAGCCGAGATTGACGCACCAGAGCCCGCCCACGGCGTCCACCGCCTCGTGGCCGTCGATGTCGGTGATGCGCACGCCCTGCGCCTTGCGGATGATCTTCGGCGCATCGGTCTGCGCCGCGCCCGGATGGCCCATCGGGTGCCAGAGATGGCGGGCGTTGTTTTCCTTCAGGAAGTTGTCGTCCTTCATGGCGGACCTCGCTGTCATGATTTGATCAAATCCTACCAGTCCCTGCGGCAACGTCCAGCCCGCGCGGCGGAAGATGGACAGCGCGCGCCCGCACATGTAGGACACGCCGGTCATGGCGAAGACGAACGCGAAAAAGGACGACGGCAATTACAGGGTCGTGGCGGAGAACCGGCGCGCCCGCTTCGATTATGCGATCGAGGAGGATCTCGAATGCGGGATCGTGCTCGAAGGCTCCGAGGTGAAATCGCTCCGCCAGGGCGGCGCCAACATCGCCGAGAGCTACGCAACGGTGGACGACGGGGAGCTCTGGCTCGTCAACACTTCCATCGCGCCCTATGCCCAGGCCAAGACCTTCGGCCACGAGGAGCGGCGGCGGCGCAAGCTTCTCGTCAACAGGCGCGAACTCGCGCGGCTGTGGTCCGAGACCCAGAGGAAGGGCATGACGCTGGTGCCGCTTGTGCTCTACTTCAACCACAAGGGCGTCGCGAAGCTGAAGATCGGCATCGCGAAAGGCAAGAAGCTCGCCGACAAGCGCGAGACGCAGGCCAAGCGCGACTGGCAGCGCCAGAAGGCGCGGCTGCTCAAGGAGCACGGCTGAGCCCCGCCGCAGGCCGCCAGCCGGCCCCAACCTTGCTCTTGCGTGCCCCGGGTAGTAGGCAATGCGCGACGCGGCTGAACGACGGGTGAAGGCGGTGCAGGACGATCCGAAGACGCTGGTTTCCACGGGCTGGCTTGCCAGACACCTCGACGATCCCGACATGCGGGTGCTCGACGCGTCCTGGTACCTGCCCGACAAGGGCCGCGACCCGCGGGCGGAGTACGACGCGGCCCACATCCCCGGCGCGCGCTTCTTCGACCTCGACGATATCTCGGACGCGCGGTCCGAGCTGCCGCACATGGCGCCGCCCGTCGAGAAGTTCATGAGCCGGATGCGCGCCATGGGCGTGGGCGACGGCCACCAGGTCGTCGTCTACGACACCGCCGGCCTCTATTCGGCGGCCCGGGTCTGGTGGCTTTTCCGGCTGATGGGCAAGGACGACGTGGCCGTGCTCGACGGGGGCTTTCCGAAATGGCAGGCCGAGGCGCGGCCGGTGGAGGACCTGCCGCCGGTCCCGCGCGACCGGCATATGACCGCGCGCCGCCAGAACTACCTCGTCAAGGACGTGACGCAGGTGGCCGCGGCCGCGAAACTGGGCGACACGGAAATCCTCGACGCGCGCCCGCCCGAACGGTTCCGCGGCGAGGCGGAGGAACCGCGCCCCGGCCTGCGCGCGGGGCATGTTCCCGGCTCCCGCAACGTGCCGTTCCAGGCGCTTCTGAACGGGGACGGCACGATGAAGGACGCGCCCGGCCTGCGTGCCGCCTTCGAGGCCGCCGGGGTGGACCTGTCCCGGCCCGCGATCACCACCTGCGGTTCCGGGGTGACCGCGGCGATCCTGAACCTCGCCCTGGAACGGCTCGGCAAGACCGATCACGCGCTCTATGACGGCTCCTGGGCCGAGTGGGGCCAGTTCGCCACGCTGCCCGTGGCCACCGGAGAAGACTGATGTTCGAAGAGCTCAAGGCGCTACCCGCCGACAAGATCCTCGCCCTGATGAAGGCGTTCCGCGAGGACCCGCGCGACGACAAGATCGACCTTGGCGTCGGCGTCTACCGCAACGCCGAGGGCGTCACCCCGGTGATGCGCGCGGGGAAGGCCGCCGAGAAGCGGATCTGGGAGGCGCAGACCACCAAGGCCTACACGGGGCTCGCGGGCGATCCGGCATTCGGCGACGCGATGGTCGACCTCGTTCTCGGCGGCGCAGTCCCGCGCGAGCGGATGGCGGCGGTGGCGACGCCGGGCGGCACCGGCGCGGTGCGCCAGGCGTTCGAGCTTGCGCGGATGGCCAATCCCGGGTTGCGCGTCTTCGTCTCCGACCCGACCTGGCCCAACCACGTCTCGATCCTGAAATATCTCGGCATCGAGATGGTGCCCTACCGCTACTTCGACGCCGAGACCGGCGGGGTCGATTTTGCGGGCGTGCTTGCGGATATCGGCGCGGCGCGGCCGGGCGACGTGGTGCTGCTGCACGGCTGCTGCCACAACCCCACCGGCGCGAACCTCAACGGCACCCAATGGGCCGAGGTGATCGCCGCGCTTCAGGCCACCGGCGCGACGCCAATGATCGACCTGGCCTATCAGGGTTTCGGCGACGGGCTGGAGGCGGACGCGGCGCCCACGCGCCAGGTCGTCGCGTCGATGCCGGAGACGCTCGTCGCGGCGAGCTGCTCGAAGAATTTCGGCGTCTACCGCGAGCGCACCGGCATCCTGATGGGCACGGCGGCGGATCCGGGGCTGCTGCAGGACACGATGGCGTATCTCAATCGCCAGAACTTCTCCTTCCCGCCCGATCACGGCGCACGGATCGTGACCGAAGTGCTGACCGACCCGGAGCTTCGCGCCGACTGGGAGGCCGAGCTCGAGGAGATGCGCACCGGAATGCTGGAGTTGCGCGAGCAACTGGCGGGCGAGCTTCGGCAGCGCTCCGGCTCGGATCGCTTCGGCTTTCTCGCTCAGCATCGGGGCATGTTCTCGCGGCTGGGCGCGGATCCCAACAAGGTCGAGACGCTGCGCGCCGATCACGGCATCTACATGGTGGGCGATTCGCGCATGAACATCGCGGGGCTGAACCGCGAGTCGGTGCCGAAGCTGGCCGAGGCGATCATCGCCGCCGGGCTCTGACCCGTCCGGCGCGGCCCGGCTCACATCGGGACGCGCCCGCGCGGCCCCAGAAGGAAGGCGTCGTCGCCTTCGAAAACCGCGGGCACGAGGTCTCGGCCCCATCCCGCGCCACCGTCCAGATTGACGCGGTTGCCGTAATGGCGCGGATACTCGATCGCGGTATGCCCGTGCACCACGAGCCAGGGGAACGCGCGGGCGGGGTCCAGGAACGGGTCGCGGATCCAGAGAAGATCGTCCTCCGTCGGCTCCTCGAGTGGCACGCCGGGCCGGATACCGGCGTGGACGAAAAGCAACCCGCCGGCCATGTGCCAGAGCGGGCGGGCGCGCAGGAATTGCAGATGCGACGCCGGCACCACGTCGCGCGCCTCGGCCAGCACCTCCAGCGGGGGGCGGTCGTCGGCCTCCACCCCGTAGGAGGCAAGCGTCGCCGGCCCGCCAAGCTGGGGGGTCAGCCAGCCGCGCCCCGACAGGATGCGCGGATCGTGCTCGGCGCCGTGATCGAGGAACCGTTCGAACAGCCGGTCATGGTTGCCCTTCAGGACGATCCAGGGCCGCCCCTCGGCAAGGCCCCGGATCAGCAGGTCGATGACGCCGCGGCTGTCGGGGCCGCGGGCGACGAGGTCGCCCAGGAAGACCACCGGCGCGTCCGGCGCGCCGGGGTCGTCGTCGATGCGGGCCAGCGCCTCTTCCAGCGCGTCACGGTAGCCGTGGATGTCGCCGACGGCGTAGATCGTCATGAGCCATTCCCATTCAAGCCGGACCCGGCCAGCCCGCGCCGCGCGGGGGCGGTCACGCCACGTCGAACTCCAGCGGCTTCACCTGACCGAAAAGACCGGTCGCCCGCAACTCCTCGACCGCCGGGGCCGGGATCGGCGCGTCGACATAGAGAAGCGCGATGGCCTCGCCCTTCGCGGCTTTCCGCCCCAGGGTGAAGTTGGCGATGTTCACGCCGTTCTTGCCCATGGTCTGGCCGAGCGTGCCGATGATGCCGGGCACGTCCTCGTTGGTGGTATAGACCATGTGCCGCCCGATCTCGGCGTCGATGTTGATGCCCTTGATCTGGATGAAACGCGGCTTGCCGTCGGAAAACACGGTCCCGGCGATCGAGCGTTCGCGCTTGCCGGTCACCACGGTCACCTTGCCGTAGCCTTCGAATACGCCCGATTTCGCCTGGTTGGTCGTCGAGGTCTTGATGCCCCGCTCCTGCGCGATGAGGGGCGCGGAGACCATGTTCACGTCGGGATTGGCGCGCTTCATGATCCCGGCGATGACCGAGCAGTTGAGCGCCTCCAGGTTCATCTCGGAGACCGAGCCGTCATAGAGGATGTTGATGGCCTGGATCGGCTCGTCGGTCATCTGGCCGATGAAGCTGCCCAGATGATCGGCCAGCTTGAGCCAGGGGCCCATCACCTTGGCCTCCTCCGCGGTGACCGACGGCATGTTGAGCGCATTCGTCACCGCCCCCGTCAGCAGGTAGTCCGACATCTGCTCGGCCACCTGGAGCGCGACGTTCTCCTGCGCCTCGGTGGTGGCCGCGCCCAGATGCGGCGTGCAGACCACGCCCGGCAGGCCGAAAAGCGCGTTCTCGGTGGCGGGCTCGACCTCGAAGACGTCGATGCCCGCGCCCGCGACATGGCCGGATTTCACCAGCTCGGCCAGCGCCGCCTCGTCCACCAGCCCGCCGCGGGCGCAGTTGACGATCCGCACGCCCGTCTTCGTCTTTTCCAGGTTCTCACGGCTCAGGATGTTCTTCGTCTGGTCGGTCAGCGGCACGTGCAGCGTGATGAAGTCGGCCCGGCCGAGCAGCTCGTCGAGCTCGACCTTCTCGACGCCCATCCTGTCGGCCTTCTCCTGGCTGAGGAAGGGATCGTAGGCCACGACCTTCATCCGCAGGCCGCGGGCGCGATCGCACACGATGGAGCCGATGTTCCCCGCCCCGATCACGCCCAGCGTCTTGGCGGTAAGCTCCACGCCCATGAAGCGCGATTTCTCCCACTTGCCGGCATGGGTCGAGGCGCTGGCCTCGGGGATCTGGCGGGCGACGGCGAACATCAGCGCGATGGCGTGCTCGGCGGTGGTGATCGAGTTGCCGAAGGGCGTGTTCATCACGATCACGCCCTTCTTGGAGGCCGCCTCGCGGTCCACGTTGTCCACGCCGATGCCGGCGCGGCCGATGACCTTCAGGTTGTCCGCCGCCTCCAGGAGCTTCGCGGTCACCTTCGTCGCCGAGCGGATCGCGAGCCCGTCATAGCCGCCGATGATCTCCTGCAGCTTTTCCTTGTCCTTGCCCACCTCGGGCATGAAATCCACCTCGATCCCCCGGTCGCGGAAGATCTGCACGGCGGTGTCCGACAGCTTGTCGGAAACGAGAACCTTGGGAGCCATTTTTGTTTTCCTCGAAGAACGGCGCGTGCCGGGCACGCACCCTGCTGTTGGGTTGCTGGTCCCGGCGCCCTTCACGACGCGCCGGGCGGGATATCGGGGGTGGGGCGCGTGCCAGGCACGCACCTTCGGGATCACGCGGCCTGGGCCTGCTCGGCGATCTGGGTCTCGAACGCCCAGTCGAGCCAGGGCAGCATCGCCTCGATGTCGGCAAGCTCCACCGTGGCGCCGCACCAGATGCGCAGCCCCGGGGGCGCGTCGCGGTAGGCGCCCACGTCGAGCGCCACGCCCTCGGCCTCCAGCCGCTTGGCCACCGCCTTGGCGAAGGCGGCGCCATCGGCGATCCGCGCGTCGGTGAACTTCAGGCAGACGGAGGTGTTCGACCGTGTCGCCGGATCCTTGGCGAGGTTCTCGATCCAGTCGCGGGCCTCGCAGAACTCCCAGACGGCCTTCGCGTTGGCGTCGGCCCTGGCCTTCAGCCCCTCGAGCCCGCCGATCTCGCGCGCCCAGTCGAGCGCGAGAAGGTAGTCCTCCACGCAGAGCATCGAGGGCGTGTTGATCGTCGCGCCCTCGAACAGCCCCTCGTTGAGCTTGCCGCCCTTCGTCATGCGGAAGATCTTCGGCAGCGGCCAGGGCGGCGTGTAGCTTTCGAGCCGCTCGACCGCGCGGGGGGAGAGGATCAGCATCCCGTGCGCCGCCTCGCCGCCCATCACCTTCTGCCAGGAGAAGGTGACGACGTCGAGCTTCTCCCATGGCAGGTCCTGCGCGAAGGCGGCGGAGGTCGCGTCGCAGATCGTCAGGCCGGCGCGGTCGTCCGGGATCGCGGCGCCGTCGGGCACGCGCACGCCGCTTGTCGTCCCGTTCCAGGTGAAGACCACGTCGGCGTCGAAATCGACCTGCGAAAGGTCCACGATCTCGCCGTAGTCGGCCTCGCGCACGGTGGCGTCGAGTTTCAGCTGCTTGACGGCGTCCGTGACCCAGCCCGCGCCGAAGCTTTCCCAGGCGAGCATCTCGCATGTCCGCGCGCCGAGAAGCGACCACATCGCCATCTCGACCGCCCCGGTGTCGGAGGCGGGCACGATCCCGATGCGGTAGTCGTCGGGCACGCCGAGGATTTCGCGCGTGCCCTCGATCGCGGCCTTGAGCTTCTCCTTGCCCACGGCGGCGCGATGGGAGCGCCGGAGCGGCGCGTCGGCCAGCCTGTCGAGGGTAAAGACGGGGGGTTTGGCGCAGGGGCCGGAGGAAAAACGCGGATTGCCCGGCCGCGTCTCCGGTTTGGTCGAAGCCGTCATGTCGATATCCTTCCAGATATTCGCCCCTCGTTGGGGAGGGGTGTCCCGCGAACGGGGTTAGGACCGTTTCGCGCCTTTCACAAGATGGAAAATGTCGCTAGATCGCGCGAAAGCGGCGCATCGGCTCGATGCGCGCCCACGATAGGAAACGCCCCGCCCCCATGCAGACCGTCACGCTTCTGACCGACCCCGCCCGCCCGACGCTGGAGACCGCGCTCGTTGAGAGCCTTCGAAACGCCTGGGGCGGAGGGGTCGCGCGCTGGCTTTCGCCCGGCGAGGCGGCGGAGTTCGAGGTGCCCGCGCCGCCCGGCCACCTCCGGGAGGTCTGGGAGGAGCTTCAGCGCCTCGTCGTGGACCTCGCGGTGCAGCAAGCGGGCGATCGGCGCAAGAAGCTGCTGGTGGCGGACATGGACAGCACCATGATCCGGCAGGAATGCATCGACGAGCTGGCCGAGGTCGCGGGCGTGGGCGCGCATGTCCGCGAGATCACCGCGCGGGCGATGAACGGCGAGCTGGATTTCGAGGGCGCGCTCAACGAGCGCGTGGCCCTGCTCGAGGGGCTCGACGAAGCGGTGATCCAGGAGGTGCTCGCCTCGCGCATCACCCCCATGCCGGGAGGCGCTGCGCTGGTGGCGACGATGCGCGCGGCCGGCGCGCACACGCTTCTCGTCTCGGGGGGCTTCACGGCCTTCGCCGGGCCGGTGGCCGAGGCGATCGGCTTTAACGAGGCGCGCGCGAACCTGCTGGAAAGCGTGGACGGCAGGCTCACGGGCACGGTCGCGCGGCCCATCCTGGGACGTGACGCCAAGGTGCGCGCCCTGGAGGAGACCGCGGCGCGCCTCGGGATCACGGACTCCGAAGTGCTGGCCGTGGGCGATGGCGCGAACGATCTCGGAATGTTGGAGCGGGCGGGCCTCGGGGTCGCGCTTCATGCCAAACCCGCCGTGCAGGCGCTTTGCGAGGTCCGGGTGAACCACGGCGACCTGACGGCGCTGCTTTATCTGCAGGGATACGCGCGGTCGGAGTTCACCGCGGCCGGCCGCTAGCGGATGGTGGACGCGGCCGCGGGGCGCGCGCGGTCACGGGGCGGCGCTGCGCGACGTGGCGGGGGCCCGCAGCGCGTCGGCGGGCCGGATCGATCCCGTCTCGATGCCGCGCCGGTTCCGGATCGGCGCGTCCATCCGCCGCCGCACCGCCGGGTCGCCGGCCTCGAGCACGCCGAGCCGCACGAGCAGTGCGGCCATCGCGCATTCCGAGGCGCGCGTCGCGCCGTCGGCGATCTTGAGCGCGATGCCGAGGCCCATCTCGGGCAGGATCGCGGTAAAGACGCCCTCGGCCCCGGTCTTGATCGCGGCGCGACCGCCGGCGGCGCGCATGAGCTCGGTGCAGGCGCGGCCCTCTCCGGCCACGAGATCCGGATGCGCCGTCATCGCCGCCACGAGCTCCGCCGCGGCGCGGCTGGAGGTGTCGGCCCGCTGCCCCGCCGTGGCGAACCACGCCATCGCCCGCGCGAGCGCCGAAAGCCGGGTCGCGAAGTTCGGGGCCGAACAGCCATCGATGCCGTAGCCGGGGCTCGGCTCGCCGGTCACATCCTCGAAGGCGGACCGGCAGGCGCGCTGCACGGGATGATCGGGGGCGACGTAGTCCGGTCCTGCCCCCAGGTGGCGGGCCAGCGTCAGCATCCCCGCATGCTTGCCCGAGCAGTTGTTGTGGATCTGCGAGGGCTGCTCATGGGCGCGGATCAGGGCGAATTTCGCCTCCCTGTCATCGGGCATCTGCGGCCCGCAGCGCAGCTCCGCCTCGCCCATGCCGAGGCTGTCGAGCCACGCCGCGACCCGCCCGGTGTGGATCGCCGCGCCGTTGTGGGAGGCGCAGGCCAGCGCGAGCTGCTCGCTCCCGAGTCCCGCCTCGCGCGCCGCGCCCGAGGCGACGAGCGGAAGCGCCTGGATCATCTTCACCGACGAGCGCGGCAGGATCACGGCATCGGGATCACCCCAGGCCTCCAGCACCCCGGAAAGGTCCGCGATGACCGCGTGGCCGGCGTGCCGGCTTTCCAGGAACGGGCCGCGGTGGACCTCTGTCATCAGCGTCGCGTCCGGCATCCGGTTTTCCCCTCACGAAACGGCGATTTTCCGCCAACCGCTCTTTCGCGCGCCGGGGCTTTGACGCTAGATTGCGCCATGCCACATAGGCATGTGACCGCCCGCGCGCCCGCAACAGAGCCGGCCAACGGCTAGCGCGGCAGGCGGTATCGAGGCAAGGACGGCATGGAGGCTGGAGGCATGATGTCACGGATCGCGCTGGGCGTCGTCGGCGCGCTGGCCCTTTTGGCGCCCGCCGGCGCGATGGCCCAGGACGAGCAGAGCACCAACCGGGTCGCGGCGGAGACGGACTGGAGCGTCTTCGTCGAGGATGATCCCACCGAATGCTGGGCGGTGTCCCAGCCGAAGGAGACGGTGAACACCCGCGACGGCCGCGTCGTCGCCGTGCGCCGCGGCGACATCCTGCTCTTCACCTTCTTCCGCCCCGGCGCGGGGATCGAGGGGCAGGTGACCTTCACCGGCGGCTACCCCTTCGCCGAAGGGTCCACGGTGAACGTGAACATCGGCGGCACCGAATTCGAGCTTTACACCGACGGGGAGTGGGGCTGGCCCGCCACCGCGGAGGATGACCGCCGGATCATCGAGGCGATGAAGGCGGGTGTGGATGCCGTGCTCACCGCGCGCTCGAGCCGGGGCACCACCACGAAGGACACCTTCTCCCTCCTGGGCTATACCGCCGCGCTGGAAGAGGCCCAGCGGCGCTGCTCGGGCGACTGACCGGGCGCGCGCCCTGCGCCGGACGCGTCCACCGCCCCGCGACCCCTTTGGCGCGGGCGCGCGAATCCTATATGGGTGGGACGTCTTTCAGTCAGGATAGCCAGATGTCAGCCAGCGCGCCGATCACGCAGGATCTCGTCACCATCCCCCGGAAACTGCCGGAGGGACGGATCAATCTCGTGGGCCTCACCCGCGAGGCGCTGCGCGAGACGCTCGTCGCGCACGGCACGCCCGAGAAACAGGCGAAGATGCGCGTGGCGCAGCTCTGGCAGTGGATCTACCATCGCGGCGCGCGCGACTTCGCGGAGATGACGAATCTCTCCAAGGCCTACCGCGCCGAGCTCGCCGGTCATTTCACCATCGAGATCCCCGAGGTGGTCTCGAAACAGGTCAGCGCCGACGGCACGCGCAAGTATCTCGTGCGGATCGCCGGCGGCCACGAGGTGGAGACGGTCTATATCCCCGAGGAAGGGCGCGGCACGCTCTGCATATCGAGCCAGGTGGGCTGCACGCTCACCTGTTCCTTTTGCCACACCGGCACGCAGAAGCTGGTGCGCAACCTGACCGCCGGCGAGATCGTGGGTCAGGTCATGGCCGCGCGCGACGACCTGGACGAGTGGCCCAGGCCCGGCGAAGGCATGGGCGAGCGGCCGCGCCTCATCTCCAACATCGTGCTCATGGGCATGGGCGAGCCGCTCTACAATTTCGAGAACGTGCGCGACGCCATGCAGATCGCCATGGACGGCGAGGGGATCTCGCTCTCGCGCCGTCGCATCACGCTGTCCACTTCGGGCGTCGTGCCCGAGATCATCCGCTGCGCCGAGGAGATCGGCTGCCTGCTGGCGGTGAGCTTCCACGCCACCACCGACGAGGTGCGCGACCGCCTGGTACCGATCAACAGGAAGTGGAACATCGCCACGCTGCTCGACGCGCTGCGCGCCTATCCGCGGCTGTCGAACTCCGAGCGTATCACCTTCGAATACGTGATGCTGAAGGACGTGAACGACGGCGACGCGGACGCGCGGCGGCTTGTCAGACTGATCGCGGGCATCCCCGCCAAGATCAACCTGATCCCGTTCAACGAATGGCCGGGCGCGCCCTACGAGCGTTCCGACTGGGAGCGGATCGAGGCCTTCGCCGACATCCTGTACAAGGCGGGCTACGCCGCGCCGATCCGCACGCCGCGGGGCGAGGACATCATGGCCGCCTGCGGCCAGCTCAAGTCCGCGACCGAGCGCGCGAAGAAGCGCCGCGCCGAGATCGAGGCAGAGGCCGGCCTCTGAAAGGCGCCGCAGCTCTCGCATCACGGCATGAGGCGGGGTATGTCGGCTCCATGACTCGCTTCGCCCCCCTTCCCAGCCCCGAGAACAGCGATGGGCACGCCCGGCGCACCGGCGTCGAGGTGGAATTCGGCGGGCTGAGCGAGATCGCGGCGGCGGATGTGATCGCGAAGCATCTCGGCGGGCGCGTGGTGTCCGTGGGCGGTCACGACCGGCGGGTTGAGGACAGCCGCATCGGCGGCATCGATGTCTACCTCGACACGGCGCTCCGGGAAAAGCTCGCCAACTGGCCGCGGCTTCTCGATGCCGGGCGCGAGCTTGCCCGCGAGGCCGTTCCGGTGGAGATCGTGACGGAGCCGCTCGACCGCGACGGGCGTCTCGCGCTCGACGACGCACGCAAGGCGCTGCGGGAGGCCGGCGCGACGGGCAGCCGCGCCGGCGTGGTCTTCGGCTTCGGCGTGCATCTCAACGTGGAAATCGTCTCGGACGCGGCGCAGGACGTGGTGCGCCCGCTCATGGCCTACGCGCTCGTGGAGGATTGGCTTCGCCTCGCCGCCCCGATCAACGAGGCGCGCCGCGTGCTGCCCTTCACCGACCCCTATCCCACGAGCTTCGTCCGGCGTCTCGTCGCGCTGGGCCCCGAGGCCGGGCTGGCGCCGGTGATCGACATCTACCTCGAGGAGACGCCGACGCGAAACCGCGGTCTCGACATGCTGCCGGTCTTCGCCCATCTCGACCCCGATCGCGTCGCGGCGGCGATCACCGGCGCCACCTCGGCGCGCCCGGCCTTCCATTTCCGGCTGCCCGACTGCCGGATCGACGAGTCCGACTGGTCGCTCGACCTGCCATGGCGGCAATGGCGCACGGTCGAACGGGTCGCCGCGGACGGCGATCTTCTCGGGACGCTCGCGACACGGTGGGAGGCTGCGCATGGCGCCGTGACCCTGTTCCGCGGTGCCTGGGGCGAGGAGGCGGGCGCGATCCTCGCCGCCAGGGGGATAGAGACACCGTGAGCCCACCGCGCATCGCCGTGACCGTCTCGCGCCGCTCGGGATGGCGGATCTTCCCGTGGATGGCGCTGAACATCTGGTGGGCGGGCGGAAGGGCCGTGCGCTGGGAGGCGGGGCGCCCGGCCGACCTAGACTCGGTGGACGGGCTGGTGATCGGCGGCGGCGACGACATCTCGCCCGATCTCTACGGCGGCCGGATCGTCACCTCGGCCCGCCTCGACCCCGACCGCGACGCGCTGGAACGCGAGCTCGTCAAGGCGGCGCTCGTCCGCGACAAGCCCGTGCTGGGGATCTGCCGCGGCAGCCAGATGCTCAACGTCGCGCTGGGCGGCTCGCTCCACCAGGACGCCTACGCGGTCTACACCCGCAGCGACCGCCGCTGGACGGTGCTGCCGCGCAAGCAGGTGCACGTTCACCCCGGCACGCGGCTTGCCGCGCTCGCCGGCCACGAACCCATGCGCGTGAATGCGCTTCACACCCAGGCGGTGGACCGGCTGGGGGACGGGCTGCGGGTCGCCGCGCACGACCTCGGCGGCATGGTGCAGGCGATCGAACGGGTGGAGGAGCCCTTCGCCCTCGGCGTGCAGTGGCATCCCGAGCACCTGATCTACGCGCGCCGCCAGCGCCGGCTTTTCCGCGCGCTCGTCGAGGCCGCGGGGGCGCGGCAGCAGGCGGCGCGCCAGATGCCGGCGGTGGACCGGATCGACTGACCGGGCCGTCTACCCGGCCGCCGCGGCGCGCGCCTCCCGCACGCGCCGGGTCACCCGCGCGCAGAAATCCGGATCGGCGGCCTCCAGCGCGTCGAGCAGGGCGCGCAGTTCCGCGCGCACCCCGTGCAGCTGATCGACGAGCGACATCACCAGGCCCAGCGCATCCTCGTCGAGCGCGTGGCTCTCCGCGAGCTCGCAAAGAAGCTCCAGCCGCGCGATGTCCATCTGCCGGAACTTCGGCCCGTCTTCGGAGTGGAGTGGGCGGACGAGATCGGCCTCGATGAAGGCGACGAGCTGCGTCTCGGTCAGCCGCGCGACAGCGGACACGGTCTCCGTGCGTGTGTAGAGGCATTTCATGTCGGCATCCCCTCGCGTGGATCGTGGGCGTGCTCCTCGCGCCAGCGCTGCATGAAGGCTTCGAGCTCTGCATCGATCTCGGGCGGCGCCACGATCGACAGCTCGACCAGCTGATCGCCGCGATCCTTTCCGCCCCGCCGCTTCGCGCCCCGGCCGCGCAGCCGCAACACCCGTCCGCTGCTGGCGCCCTTGGGGATGGACAGGTTCACCGGCCCGTCGATGGTGGGCGTGCGCACCTTGCCGCCCAGCACCGCCTCGTCGATGGCGATCGGCAGGGTGACATGTATGTCGTCCCCCTCGCGGCGGAAGATCGGGTGGGGCTCGACCTCCAGCGTCACGTAGGCGTCGCCCGGCGGCCCCTCGCCAAGGCCCGCGCCGCCCTTGCCGCGCAGCCGCAGCGTCTGCCCGTCCGCCGCGCCCTCCGGGATCGTCACCTCGAGCCGCCCGCCCTCGGGCAGCGTGATCTGCGTGCGCGTGCCGCGCGTGGCGTCGAGGAAGGGCACCTTCAGCGTGTAGTGGCGATCCGCCCCGCGGGCATGGACCTCGCGCGCGCCGCGGCCGAAGCCACTCGCGAAGGGCCCGCCGCCCTGCCCCCGCGCGCGCAGGAACTCCGCGAAGATGTCGGACATGTCGTCCTCTTCCCCGAAGGCGTAGGCCCCGGACCGGGCGCCGCCGCGATAGGGGTTGCCCGGCTGCTCGGCGAAATCGCGGTAGAACGGCTGCGCGCGCTCCTGCCCGGTCGCGTCGATCTCGCCACGATCGTAGCGCGCGCGCATCTCGGGATCCTTGAGAAGCTCGTAGGCCGCGTTGGCGGTCTTGAAGCGCGCCTCGGCGGCCGGGTCGTCGGGATTCAGGTCCGGATGGCACTCCCTCGCGATCTTCCGGTAGGCCTTCTTGATCTCGGCCTCGCTTGCGGTCTTCTCGACGCCCAGCGCCTCGTAGGGATCGAAACTCATGGGCCGGCTCCTCGCGCGTCCGCGTTCCGCCCCCGATGTGATACCGCTTCGCGGCCGGGATACAAGGGGCGCCCCGGGCGCTCAGCGGCCCGGGATGCTGTCGCGCTTGCCCATCGGGCCCCAGTTCTCGATGATCTCGACGGCCTCTTCGGCCGTTTCCGCGTAACGGAAGAGCGACAGGTCGTCGTCCGAGATCGTGCCCGCCTCGGCCAGCGCGTGCCAGTCGATGATGCTCTCCCAGAACTCCCGCCCGAAAAGCAGGAACGGAACCCGCGTCATGCGGCCGGTCTGGATCAGCGTGAGCGCCTCGAACATCTCGTCCATGGTGCCGAAACCGCCGGGGAAGATGCAGACCGCGTTGGCGCGCATCAGGAAGTGCATCTTGCGGATCGCGAAGTAGTGAAAGTTGAAGCAGAGATCCGGGGTCACGTAGGGGTTCGGGATCTGCTCGTGGGGCAGCACGATGCTGAGGCCGATGCTCTCGCCGCCGGCCTCGTGCGCGCCGCGGTTGCCCGCCTCCATCACCCCCGGCCCGCCGCCCGTGACGATCACGTTCTCTCCGGTGCCGAGGCTGCGCTCGGTCATCATGCGCGCGAACTCGCGCGCCACCTCGTAGAAGCGCGAGAGTTCGGCCAGCCGGGGCGTCTTCGCCCCTTCCGCCTTCGCAGGCTCCGGGATGCGCGCCCCGCCGAAGAGCACGATCGTGCTCTGCACGCCGTGGGCGTCCATCAGGAGCTGGGGTTTCAGAAGCTCGAGCTGCAGCCTGACCGGGCGCAGCTCGTCGCGCAGCATGAACTCCTCGTCCACGAAGGCGAGGCGGTAGGCCGGTGCGCGGGTCTGCACCGTGCCGGGCTTGTGCTCGGCGGTGGACCGGTCCGTTCCGGCGTCCGGGAACGGGCTGCGGCGATCGTCCTTCGTCGGGGCGCGTCTGTCCTGCGTCATGGCGCTCTGACTAGCGCAGCCGCCGCGGCTGCGCGAGGCCCGATTGTGCCGCCGTCCCGCTCGGCCTATACCCAACCCGAAGAGGAATTTCCGGAAGGAGAGGCACGGCATGTCCCACGCCCGGCTCGAAGCCGCAATCGACGCCGCCTGGGAGGCGCGCGACACCATCACGCCCGCCACCGGCGGCGAGGTCCTCGAGGCGGTGGAGGAGACGCTCCAGGCGCTCGACACGGGCGCGCTTCGCGTGGCCCAGCGCGGAGAGGACGGCGACTGGCACGTCAACCAGTGGGCCAAGAAGGCGGTGCTTCTGGGCTTTCGGCTGCATGACATGCAGGCGCAGGACGGGGGGCCGCAGGGCGCGCACTGGTGGGACAAGGTGGACAGCAAGTTCAAGGGCTGGGGCGAGACCGACTGGCGCGCGGCCGGTTTCCGCGCGGTGCCGAACTGCGTCGTGCGCCGGTCGGCCTATGTCGCGCCCGGCGTGGTGCTG
Source organism: Rhodosalinus sp. FB01 (assembly GCF_041365715.1). Classification (NCBI taxonomy): domain Bacteria; kingdom Pseudomonadati; phylum Pseudomonadota; class Alphaproteobacteria; order Rhodobacterales; family Paracoccaceae; genus Rhodosalinus; species Rhodosalinus sp. FB01. The sequence goes on from NZ_JBGFSH010000013.1 coordinate 70,881, forward strand.
ATGCCGTCCTTCGTGAATGTCGGCGCCTATGTGGACAGCGGCACGATGGTCGATACCTGGGCCACCGTCGGGTCCTGCGCGCAGATCGGCAGGCACGTGCACCTGTCGGGCGGGGTGGGCATCGGCGGCGTGCTGGAACCGCTCCAGGCCGACCCCACCATCATCGAGGACAACTGCTTCATCGGCGCCCGCTCCGAGGTGGTGGAAGGCTGCATCGTGCGCGAGGGCTCGGTGCTCGGCATGGGGGTCTATATCGGCAAGTCCACCAAGATCGTGGACCGCGAGACCGGCGAGGTCTTCATGGGCGAGGTGCCGCCCTATTCCGTCGTCGTCTCGGGCTCGATGCCCACGAAGAACGACCTGAACCTCTACTGCGCGGTGATCGTCAAGCGCGTGGACGAGAAGACCCGCGCCAAGACCGCGATCAACGATCTTCTGCGCGCCTGAAGACGCGCGCCCGGCCCCCGGGCGCGCCGCGACTGCGAAACAGAATTGTCGGTTTGATCGGAAGTGGTGAGCCGTGCAGGATTCGAACCTGCGACCCACTGATTAAAAGGCCCCTCAGGGCGTCCTCCGCAACCCCTTGATCCGATGATAAATTCGCTTCAGGGGCACAATTCCTGTCGACTTTCCAGCGACATAAACCTCCGACGCGATGACACTTAACGACACCGCGCGTCACTGGCATCGGTGACAAGCAGTGACAAATCCGGTGACAAACGGGGGCGGGGCTCGACCATGACGAAACTCACGGATGGCAGGCGCGGGACCATCGCCCGGGCGGAACCTCCGGCGAAAGGCGTACGGTTCATCTACGGCGAGCATCGGGACGCGCCGCGCGGCTTCGCGCTGCGCATTGCGGTAGCCGGCGGGAAGGCGTTTGTCATGCGCTACCGGATCGACGGCCGCGAGTGGCGAACATGAGGCGTTATCGGGCGTTTGGCGCGGGGCACGTCTCAAATAGAGAAATCCATATACAAAAAAAATTATTAGTATCAGCTATTTATCCACTTAAATCTCCACCAGAAACAAGTCAGGAGTGTATCTGGCTTCGTTTCGGGATTTCGGCGCTTTTGCCGGGCGCAGGCGGCGACGATCCCTGCATCCGGGGACCGCCCGGCCCGTCGCGGGAGGCGCGCTTGCGTTCTGCCCGCGCCTCGCGGAGGCATCGCTTGAGGAGGCGGTGGCGCGGGCCGCCGGGCATCGTCTCCCCGATCCGCGCGGTTTCGAGCCACACGAGCAGCGACATCCTCCTGCGCCGGTCCCGCGCCGGCATCGGCCTCCCGGTCGGCATGTCGCGTATCTCCATGACCTCGTCCTCGTGGCGACCGGCAACCTATCACACTCTCAGGTTGAAATCGGGTTCGTTTCGGAAGTTGCGCCGTCCGAGGCATCACGCCCGCGATCGGGCCTCTGGATCGGGTGCAGGGCCGCAAAGGCCCGCCGCGCGACGCGCCGCGCGGTCTCGGCCGCGTTGCGGTAGCGCAGGGTACGCGAGAGCGCCCGGCCGTCCTCGACGGCCGCAGGCGCCAGGCCCCGCAGGAGACGCGGGTCGACGCCGTCGGCGCGGAACGCCTCGAGGAGGGCCAGGACGTCGGCGTCGCGCCGGGGCCGGGCCGCGTCCGGTCCCTCGGCCGTCGCGTCGTGACGCACAAGCATCGCAAGCTCGGCGTCCCGGGCCCGCGCGCAGGCAACCTCCGCCCGGGCCCAGGTAAGGAGGGCGGCATGCGCCTCCGCCGAAAACCTGGCCTCCGCCATCCCGAGCCGCGCGCGCAACCCGGCCGCCATCGCCTGCACCTCCGGCTCCGTGATCGGCGCCGTCAGGCCATGGCGCCGGGCGTTGCCGGAGGATCGGCGTCGCCCCGCCGCCGAGCGCGGCCCGGTGCTGGCCTGCGCGTTGCGGCGGTTGGCCGCCATCTGACGCGCCGTCGTCATGTAACGTCTTCCACGATCTCGGCGTCGGGGATGTCGCACCGGGCGTCGGCCGCCTTCATCTCCTCGTAGTCGCGCATCGCCTGTCTGTGCTGGCGCATCAGCATGTTGAGCTTGGCGTCGTGACACTTGACGGACGGCGCCGCGGCGTAGCTGTCTGCCAGGATGATGTCCCGGTCAAAGCCTGTCTTGTGGTCGAAATATTCCTCGGCAGCTTCCCGACGGTCAGGATCGCCCGAGACGGCGCCGAACGCCAGCCTGACGATGTTGTCCTCGGTTTCCAGTTTACTACCGGTGGGGACCTTGAGATCAATGCCCTCGTAGAGTTGGGCGACGTCCCTTGCGAACCAGGCCTCGACGCTCTTCTGCCGCAAACGGCGATGGCGCAGGATCTCCCAGCGCAGGTTGACGACGTCGTCGCAGGCCAGCTGCTGAAGAATGTTGCGAGGGTCGAGCTGCCTGCGGATGGCACCGGCCATCGCGTTGAACAACTCTTCACTCTCGCCCGGCAGCAACGCCGGGCGACCGATATACTCCTCCAGCGTATGGGTCGTGGTGTTCGTCCGGGTCCCCCGGCGCGATCCCTTGTCAGCCATCGTTCTGCTCCTTGTTCTGTCTGGGCCTGCTGCAAGCCGCTTCTGCCCAGACCGTCCACGCGATCGCACGCCCGTCCGGCACTCGCGGAGCGCCCTTCCCGGCGATGAAATGACACCCGTCGAGCGCGCGCTCTTGCGCTTCTTCGCGCCAACGCGCGGCAATGAGATGGGTGGCTACCAGCACCGCGCTGACGCCGGCGCGTTGTCCATTGGCTGCGACCATCCATGCGTGCCCCGGCTCGGTCGGGGCGGGATCGCGCATGGAGACGATCCAGTGTCGCCGTTCCCAGTGATGATGATGGGTCTCGATCCGCGAAAACAGCGTATGCCAGACCCATTCGAGCGTGCCGAGGCAGGTCATGTCGTGCGTCGGCTGGGCCTGGAGGTCGACGACTTGGGCCGGCCGCTGGCGCGGCAGCACGGCGGGGGTGAGCGGGAGGTGCGCTGCGCGGGTCATGCCGGCATCCTCCCGAGGTTCGGGCGCAGGACGCAGTCGCGAACCGACCGGTCACGCGTTTGGTGGTATGTCATAAGTGTTCCCTTTCGTTGTCTTTTCAGACCGCATCCCCCGTTGCAGGGAGCCACCTTGCCGGGTCTGGCAGGTTGGCAAGCGCCAAAGGCGCTACTCAAGATGTAATGTCCATATACCAGATGTTGGGATCGGTGGCAAGTCAGGGGCGAGGCAGCTTGAAATCCCGGTGCCGTTCCTGAATACGCATCGAACCATGTGCGTGGCGCCGGAGCCCGAATTTCGGAAACTTCTTCAAGGCATCCGCCCCCTCGACTTCGCCGCATAGCAGACGTTCATCGTCGGCGCAGCAACGACTGCTTGGAGTCCTTCTTGACCGCGACGAGGAATGATGTTCTCGCAATTGTAACATCCGTGACCAGCCCGCACCTGCCATTCCTCGCGTCACTAGGTGTTTGGTCCCAAGGTTTGATGGTGTGATCCTTTCACGGGAATGGAAGGAAGCACTATGGGACAAGTTCGTCACGGCTGCGCCACGACCACGCACGCCGTTAGAGCTGCATGACCTGCTCCCCTAGGAGTCCGCGTTTATTGGTTAGCTCTGTTCAGGAT
>NZ_JBGFSH010000014.1:0-40166 GCF_041365715.1 Rhodosalinus sp. FB01
GCTGCGCACCGCACTGGCCGGATTGGCGGTCGGCCTGACGGCGCTGGCCCTGCCGGACGTGCTGGGCATCGGCACCTCTACGCTGCGCTTTGCCACGATCGACGGCGCTTTCGGGCCCGGCGAGGTCGTGGTCTTGATCATTGCCAAGATCGTGCTGACCGCCCTTTGCATCGGGGCGGGCTTTTCCGGGGGGGCCTTCAGCCCCGCGCTTCTGATCGGCAGCCTGATCGGCGTGTTCTTCTGGACCGTGGCGAGCGGGGTCGCCGCCGTGCCCACGTCAGGCGCGGCGATCTATGCCATCAGCGGCATGATGGGTTTCGCCAGTGCCGTGATCGGCGCGCCTCTGACCTGTATCCTGATCGTGTTCGAACTGACCCGGAACTACGATGTGACCATCGCCGCGATGGTTGCGGTCGTGTTCTCCAACCTCGTGTCGCATCGCGCCTTTNATCACGCGCATCTCGCGGCGCTGAGGGTCGTTGATTACCTTCAGTCCGATGCCCTGACCGCCACGGCCGATGACGCGCCGGAGGAGGTAGCGGACCGGTTGCTTGGGCAGGGATGGCGCGAAGCCTTCGTTCTTGACCGAGACGGCAGGCTGCTGGGCGTATTCACGCCCGGTCCGCATGACGATGTCGACCGTGTTGGGTCAGGCATCGTTCCGGCCAGGCTGGTTTTCCACGACACGACCGATCTGGCCGAGGCAATGGAGCGCCTGCGCGGTTTCGTCGGTGACGCGGTGCCGGTCGTCTCGGAGACGGACGGCAAATTCCTGGGCGCGGTTACCGAGGCGGATCTCGTAGCGGCCTGGTTGGACGAGGCGGCCCGGCTGAGGAGGGAAGAGAATGCGTCTGTCTGATCTCTGTCTTGCCTGGGCGCTTTGCGCCACGCCGGTCGCCGCAGGGGATCTGACGATCGTCTCCTGGGGCGGGGCCTACGAGGCCGCGCAAAGACACGCCATCATCGACCCGTTCGAAGCGGAAACCGGCCTGGAGATTGACGTGACCGTCTATGATGGGAGCTGGGCCGCCCTGGCCGAGCGCGGACCTGCGGAGGGCTGGGATCTTATCGACATGCTGGCCGACCAGGCCCGGGTCGCCTGCGCACGCGGCCTGTTGCTGAGGCTTGATCCGGGTGCGCTCTTCTCGTCCGAGGCGCTGGCGGATTTCACCCCGGTCCAGCCGGATCGCTGTTCCGTGCCGCAAAACGCCTATGCCCGGGTCATGGCCTTCGACGACCGCGCCTTTGCCGGGATCAAGCCGACCCGTATCGAGGATTTCTTCGACACCGCCCGCTTTCCCGGCCCACGCGCCATTCAGCGCAGTCCGGATGGCATTCTGGAATGGGCGCTGCTGGCCGAGGGCGTGCCCCCCGAGCAGGTCTATGGCCTTCTGAGCACCGATCGCGGGCTGCGGCTGGCGTTCCGCAAGCTAGATACAATCCGGGACGACATCGTCTGGTGGGACGACCCGGCCGAACCCGCCGAGATGCTGCGCGATGGCCGGGCGGTCATGGCGGCCGGTTTCAACGGTCGGTTCTTCGACGTTGCGCAAAACGGCCGGGTGCCCATCGACATCGTCTGGGATGGCCGCATAATCGGCATCGAGGTCTGGGCGATTGCCGCTGCGACCGATGCGCCCGATGCCGCCCGTGACTTCATCATCCACGCCACCGAGGCGGCCAGCATGGCGCGTTTCGCCGCCCGTATCCCCTATGGCCCGACCCGCCGGTCCGCCTTCGACCGGATCGGCCTCAACCCGGATACGGGCGTGCCAATGCGCGCCTACCTGCCGAACGCTCCTCAGCACGGTGGCCGGGCGCTCGTTCAGGACAGCAGTTGGTACGCGAACACCGAAGAACAGCGCCAGCGTCGGTTTCACGCGTGGCTTGACGCGGCAGAGTGACCCGTTCGGGTTTGCCTATCGGTCCAGGGCGGCATCGAGGCATCCTGTCGTTCGACTGAGTTGCCTTCTTCCAGGCCTCCGATTTCGGCCTCTGCGGCCATGTCGCGGCGGCTTCCTGTGCGGTGCCGTCGTCTGCGCATGACGGACATTCGCAACGTCGGTCTCAGAGGTGTCATGCGGCAACACGGCACCCAAGTCGCCAGTTCGAACAAGTTGCCGCAGACGGCGGCCCATTACCGCCCTTGGCCGAGGTGCCTTCGCGCCGCGCTGCGGCCCGTCGAACCGGAGATTCGCTGCGTCTGCTAGGCGTGGGTGAGACCGGTCGTCTGGGCGGTCTTTCCAGGCAGCGCGCCGGGCGCGGAGGCCTCACAATGCGCAAGCGTCCGGCGCGCTTCGCGCGGCGTCTGCTTTCCTGGAGAACCATCCCGCCAGCTTCCGCCGTTTGCAGATGCTCGCGTTGAACTGGGCGTCCACGATCGCCCGGAGCTTTTCGGTCAGGCCAAGATCCGCTCGGTCGAGCTTCTGCCAAGAGATCCCTCCAGGCGCCCTGTGACCCCACGCCTTCTTTCGGCACCTCGCGCCGGCTCCACGCAGTCAGCCGACGTCACCGCCCAGGACACCGCCCGATCAACGAGCGCCCGAAGGAAGCTTGGTCGATCGCGCGACGTGACGCCCACAGCGAACTCCGGACGCCAGCTTCGAGCCACATTTTGGCGCCGCTGCGGCGGCCGCGTCGGGCGGGAGCGCGCCGCTCGTCGCCGGAGCGGCTCCTTGAGCCGCCCTTACGCCGTCCTTGCGGCGTGTCACGCGGAAAGCCAGACGCGGTCGAGGTGCTGCTCGAAGGCCTGGTGCATCTCGTAGCCCTCGACCCCGTCCGTGTGGGAGCGGAAGATCGAGCGCCAGTAGGGCTGGATGATGACGCCGGACTCGCGCAGCATGGTTTCGAGGTCTTCCATCAGCACGCGCCGGACGTCGGCGTCGGGCGTCGCCAGCGCCTCGTCGAGCCTGGCGTCGAACTCGGGGTTCGAGTGACCCGTCTCGTTCCAGGGAACGCCGGACTTGTAGGCGAGGGCGTAGATCTGCACGCCGAGGGGGCGACCATTCCAGTCGGTCGCCGAGAAGGGATACTTCGTCCAGTCGTTCCAGAAGGAGGCGCCGGGGATCACGGTGCGCCTCACCGAAAGCCCGGAGTCGCGCAGTTGCGCGGCCACCGCGTCGGCCGTGACCTTGCGCCAGTCGCCCTCGATCGAGATCAGCTCGAACTCGGTGTCGAGATGCCCGGCCTCCTCGAGCATGGCGCGCGCCTGCGCTCGGTCCACCACGGCCGGCCCGATATCGGCATATTCAGGGTGCATCGGCCCGACATGGTGGTTCTCGGCCACCTCCCCCGTCCCGTCGATTCCGATGGCGAGCACCGGCGCCGGCGCCACCGACATCTGAAGGGCGCGGCGCACCCGCACGTCGTCGTAGGGCGGCTGGTTGACGTTCATCCGAAGAACGATCGTCGAGCCGGTGGCGATGCCCGAGGTGGTCACACCCATGTCCTCGAGCACCGGGATCATGTCGGCCTGCGTTTCATAGGTCGCATGCACCTCGCCGGCGTCGATGGCGGCGGCGGCGGTCGCCGGGTCCACGCCGTGGTCGATCCACTCGACGCCGTCGAGCCAGAACTCGCCGCCCCACCAGGGCGACTCCTTGCGGCGCACCTCGGCGCGGCCGCCGATTTCCCAGGCGACGAGCTCGCAGGGGCCGGTGGTGATCGAAAGCGCCTCGAAGGGATCGGTGGAGCCCGCGTAGCTCCGGTGCAGCACGATGCCGGGATAATCCGCGAGGCCCGGGATGAGCGTGATGTCGGGCTGCGGCAGGGTCACCCGCACGGTGAGGTCGTCCACCCGCTCCAGCGTGCCCTCGCGGAGTTGCTGCGTCTCCGCGTCGATCAGGCTGGAGAGGCGCGAGGCCATGGAGTTTCCGTCCACCGTCGCGTCGCACCAGCGCGTGAGGTTGTGGATCACGTCGTCGGCGTTGAGCGTGTCCCCGTTCGACCACCGCACGCCGGGCCGGATGTTGAGCAGATAGGTGCGCGCGTCGTCGCTCACCTCCCAGCTTTCCAGGAGCCAGGGCTCGAACGTGAAGTCGCGGTTCCAGCGCACGAGGTGCTCGTTGCACTGGCGCGCGATGTTGGCGATGTGCACCCAGTCGATCTGCCGCGGCTCCTTGAAAGCCTTCACGGCCATCGAGATGCGCAGAACGCCGCCCTTTCGAGGCGTGCCCTCCTGTGCGGCGGCCGGCCCCGGCAGACCGCCCAGCGCCAGCGCGCCCGCCGCGCTCACGCCGAGGCCCGCCATGGTCGCGAGGTATTCGCGCCGCGTGACGTGGCCCGCGCGAAAGGCGCGCGCGGTCGGCTCGGCCAGCGGGTGCGGATGTCGGTCGGCCAGCATGTAACGGGTCATGGTGCTCTCCTCCCTAGTGCTGTGTCTCAGGCTGCGTCAGAGCCGTCGCGCCACGGCAATCCAGCCGGGCCGGCGCGCGCGTCTGCGGGGGCGAAAAGGTCGAAGTCGCGGCGCAGACGCGTCTCGGCACCGGGATCGGCGTCCGGCCCGGCGACGCGGAAAGTCTCGCCAGTCACAGGGCTGCGGTCAAGGACGGGCCGCCGGGCGAGTGTTTCGGGCGGGGCCACCCCGGCCAGACGCGCGAAACGGAGCGCCATGACATGGGCCTGATGTCCGCCGCCCGGCACGCCGGTCGCCGAGAGCGGGCGCAGGGCGGCGCGGAGCTTCGTGGCGTCCGGCATCGCGATCGCGCCGCCCCAGGCGTAGGCCACGAAGCGGGCCTGCTGCTCCAGCGCGACCATGTAGGGGCCGAACTGCGGCCAGAGCCCGAGGAAGGCGAGGCCGGGCAGATCGGGATGCAGTGTGAACTCGGCGAGCTCCATTTCGGTGGGTGAGAGCCGGACAATCCGCGCGATCTCGTCCGAGAGGAACGGAAGCAACAGGCGGAAGCCCGTCGCCATCAGGATGCCGTCCGCCTCGACATGCGCACCGTCTGCGAAGATGACGCGCCGGCCCTCGACCCACGCGATCCAGGGATGCACGGCGATGCGGTCCTCGGCGACGAGGTCGAGGTAGTATGGGCAGCCCGTCACGCCCGCCTTCTCCACGTCCGGGTCTGCGGGCGGACAACCGTATGCGGCCGGATTCCCGCCGATCTCCTTGATGAAGCGGTCCCGGTCGGCGGCGAGGCGGTCGGGGGGCGCCGTCTCCGCCGCGCGCGCGGCGCGAAGTGTTAGGCCAAGATATTCGATCGGCACGCCGGCCACGATCTTGGGGATCACGTAGCGCTGGCGGCGCTGGGCGACGTGGCCACCCGCCGCGCCCGCCATGGCGAGATCGGAAGCGATCTCCACCGCCGAGGTGGCGCCGCCCGCGATCACCCCGCGCTTGCCGCGCCAGGCTTCCGGGCCGTCATAGTCGAAGCTGTGACGCACGCCGAGCGTGCCGGAGAAGCTTTCGAGCCCGGGCACCTCCGGCGCCCAGGGCCGGTTGAAGCGCCCCGTGGCGACGACCGCGCGCGGGAAGCTCTCGGCATGCTCGCCCTGCCCGTCGCGCCATGTCAGCCGCCAGCCCGCGCCGCCGCGCGCGAGCCCGGTCACCTCGGCGCCGAAGCGCGCGTTCTCCAGCAGCCCGAAGCGCTCCGCCACGGTCTGCAGCATCGCCAGCACCTCGCCGTTGCGCGGAAAGAGGGCCGTGCCTGCCGGATAGTCGGCGTCGGAGAGTTTCGTGACCATCCGCGCCGTGTTGGTCCGCATTCCGGTCCAGACGCCGCTCTTGGGGTTCTCCCGGCTCCACTGACCGCCCGGCGCGTCATGCGCCTCGAACAAGACGGGCGCGAAGCCCTGACCCTTGAGATACCGCGCCGCCGCGATGCCCGCGGGACCGGCGCCGATGACTGCAACCCTTTCGCTCATGCCTCTTCTCCCACCGCCGCGCCGCGCCCGGAGGCGGCGCGCCTGGGCCGGGCCTCAGCCCCGAAGCTCATGAGCGGCGGCCCGAGCGCGGCCTCGTCGATGCGCAGGCCGAGCCCGGGGCGATCGTCCACGACGATCCGCCCGCCCTCCACGCGCGCACTGCCCTCGCCGAGCGAGGCGTCGAAGTAGTCGCCGTAGTGGCTCGCGTTCAGAAGATGCCGCGGCGCGGTCGAAATGGCCAGATGCGCGACCGCCGAACTCGTGATCTCGCTGCCGAAGACGCATTCGATGTTCATCACCATGCCCAGCCGCTCGCACAGATCCCGCACCAGCCGCGCACCCGTCAGCCCGCCGAACTTCGACAGCTTGATGCTGACGATATCGGCGGTCTGATCCTCCTGCGCCTTGAGCAGCGAGCGCAGATCGTCGATCGACTCGTCGAGCTTCATCGGCAGGTTCGTGTGCAGCCGCACCGAGCGGTTGGTCTCGTAGCGCGCGCAGGGCTCCTCGAGGATGAAGTCGCGCTCGCCGGTCCCGCGCAGGATCAGCATCGCCTCGTGAAAGGTCCATGCGCCGTTCGCGTCCACGCAGAGCACCTCGTCATCGCCGAGCGCGTCGGCGACCGCCGAGATCCTCGCGATGTCGGCTTTCACCCCGCAGCCTGCCTTGAGCTGGAAGTGACGGAAGCCCCGCGCCCGGTGCGCCTCCAGCGTGGCGACTGCCTCTTCGGGCGCGCCGAAGGCGATGGCCCGGTGGGCCGGCACCGACTCCGCCCGCCGCCCGCCGAGCAGGCGGTGCACCGGCTGCCCCGTGGCCTGACCGAGCAGGTCCCAGCAAGCCATGTCGATCGGCGCCTTGGCGTAGTCGTGGCCGCTGACCGCTTTCGACATGGTGGTGTTCACGACTCCGATTTCCCGCGGATCGAGGCCCATGATCTTCGGCCCCAGCAACGCGAGGCAGGCGCGCGCGGCCTCCGGATTCTGCGGGATGTAGGAGGCGCCGGCCGGGCAGACCTCGCCATAGCCGCGCAACCCGCAATCGGTTTCGAGGCAGATCACGGTGCTGTCGGCGCCGTCCATCTCGCGCTCGCCGGAGAAGCTATACCGGCCGAGCCGGAACGGCAGCGCCACCGAATGAATCGTCATGCGCGCGATCTTCATGCCGCCCCCGCCTGCGCGGCGCTCGTGTCGAACACCACGTCAAAGAGTGCGTCCTCGCGGGGAACGATGCCGAGGCCCGCGCCCTCCGGCGGGGCCATGCGGCCCGCCTCGATGCGGGCGCCGCCCTCGACCGTCCGGCGCGAGACGAGCGTGTTCCACTCGAGGCACGGCCGGCGCAGCTTGGCCGGCGTCGCCTGCGCCAGATGCGCCATCGCCGCGTTGGAGATGTCGCTGCCGCCGATGTCCTCGATCCCCATCTCCATGCCGACCTCGGCGCAGACGTCGCGCATCCGTCGCGCCCGCGTCAGCCCGCCGACCTTGGCGATCTTGAAGTTGACCGCGTCTGCCGCGTCCTCGGCGAGCGCGCGCAGGAGCGCGTGCATCCCGTCGATCACCTCGTCGAGCATGATCGGAATGTCCGTGCGCCGGCGCAGCGCGCGGCAGGCCTCGTAGTCGTGGCAGGGCTGCTCCAGCAGGAAATCCAGGTCGCGCACCGCGCGCACCACGCGCAGCGCCTCCTGCAGCGTCCAGCCGCGGTTGGCGTCGGCCGACATCGACTCCCCGCACTCCAGCGCCGCGTCAACCGCGCGCAGCGCCTCGATGTCGCGGTCGGGATCGCCCGAGAGCTTGAGCTTGAAGCGGGTATAACCCTGCCGGCGGTAGGCGGCGACCATGGCAAGCATCGTCTCGGTGTCGGGGCCGTGGACGATGCCGTGGATCTCCGGCACGCCCTCGAAGCGCCCGCCGAGCACCTCGTGGAGCGGCCGGCCCTGCCACTTCCCAAGAATGTCCAGGCAGGCCATGTCCACCGCCGACTTGACATAGGCGTGTCCCGCGAGCTTCACGTCCATGAGCCGGGCGAGCACGTCCGTCCGCCGCGGGTCTTGCCCGAGAAGCACGGGCGCAAGCTCGGCGAGCCCGGCGCGAACGCCGCCCGCGAACCCTGGCGTCACGTTCGAGCCGAAGGGGCAGCTCTCGCCCCAGCCGGTCACGCCCTCGTCCGTGTCCACCCGAAGGATCGTGCTGTGGATCGCGTGATAGAGCCGCCCGCCCGAGATCCGGTAGCCCTCGCCTCGGATCGGCAGTTCCACCGCATGGGCGGTGAGCCGGGTGATACGCATGAGGCTCCTCCCAAAGTCCTCCTCGTCCGGACGGTAGGGGCGGTTTCACGATCTTGTAAAACGCAAACTTTGATATGAAGAATGCAGAAAACCTGCATCCTTTCGGGGGGCGTCACCCATGACCCAACTCGCCCACATCTCCGCCTTCCTGGAAGCCGCGCATACGGGCAGTTTCATCCGCGCGGCGGAGCGCCTGCATGTCAGCCATTCCGCCATGAGCGCTCGCATCCGCGCGCTGGAAGACGAGATGCAGGCGCGCCTCTTTCACCGCGGTCGTCACGGTGTGCGCCTGACCGAGGCGGGCGAGGCGCTGGTCCCTCTCGCCGAGACGGCGCTGCGCGCGTGGCGTCAGGGAAAGACGACGGTCCAGTCGGTGTCGGCCGGTGCACGTCCGATCCGCGCCGGGATGCAGCAGGATCTCTGGGAGTTCTTCGCGCCTGCATCCTACGCGCAGCTGCGCGCGGCCGATCCGCCGGTGCAGCTGCGCCTCATGTCGGACTATTCCGACACGCTCTGCGCCCGGATCGAGGAGGGACTCATGGATCTCGCGCTGGTCTTCGAGCCCTCGCACGAGCGCGGCGTGAGGCTGGAGCGCATCGCGTCCCTGCCGCTACGCATGGTTGCGGACCGTCCCGCGGCCTGGAACGGCGCGTTGCCCGCCGACTACGTCTACGTGAACTGGGGCGCGCGCTTCAACGCGTGGCACCTGCGCGAGGTCGGGGACTTCGCCGTTTCTTCCCTCGTCGTCGGCGTGAGCGGCATCGCCCGGTCGACGCTCCGGCAGTTCGGCGGCTGCGCTTTTCTTCCTCTACCCGGCGCCGCCTCCCTGATCGAGCGCGCAGAACTCCATCTGATTGCCGAAGCGCCCCAGTTCTCCGTGGATGTCTTCGTTGCGACGACGCCGGGTGAGCCCGATGCGAGACTCGGCCCCCTCCTCGACGCGATCAGGATTGCCGCGAGGGAGATGGAGGCCAGCGCGGACGAAAGGCGACGCGGTGATGCCTCCTGAAGAGGCGGTCCCGTCCGGACGGCCACGACAGGAAAGGATTGCGCACTCGCGCACCAACCGAGGCACCGGGCGCAACAGGTGCCGGGCACCAGCCATGCTGCGCAAGTTGGCGCGGGCATGCGCCCGGCCTGGTCCATCAAAGCGCTCCGGGACCGGGAGGCGTTTCCTCCGCCAAGGCAACTGCCCGGCCAAGGCCACGAAGACCTCACGCCACGGCCGTCCGACATGGCCCGGGGCCACGTCTCAAGGTGAGGATGCAGCCCCTCCCACAGCCCGACGGGAGCGCGACAGCGTCTTGCGCGACAGGGGGATCCTCCGAACCGGTAACCCGGCCTTTCTTCAAGCGGGTGCAGCGCGACGCATGCCGAGCGCGGCAGCGCGCCGTAGCTTATCCGGGCGCTCACGGCGGTTCACAGACACCTTGCTTTTACGGGGTTTTCGATCGGTGGTCTATCACTGACCCCCAACGGAGCACCCAGCGGCTCTCAGGCCGTGCGCCGTGCCGCGCCACACGCATTGACGGTGTTGCCAGCATCCGGCCACTCTCATGTCGAAAATTGGTGTTCAATAGTTCCCATGAGTTCCTGGATCGCGTTCCCTCCGCGGTGTATTGCCGCCCTTCCCCCGGCACGTCACGAAGACGCTGGCGGCGCGAGCGGGCCATGAGCGTCTGAACGTGGGACGTGAGCCGCAGCATAGCTTGATGGAGCTGCCCACGGCGCTCGCCAAGGCCGTGTCGATCGATCTCGAGGTCGATCCCAAGACGGCACGGATATTCTCGTTCGCTGCCGTAGACGGGACTGGAGATCACGTGCTCCGGCACGACCGCGGCGAGCTTGAAGCAGCACTCGACCGCCTGGAGGCATTCTGCGCCGGCGCCGAATTTCTGGTCGGTCATAACATCCTGCGACATGACCTTCCGCACCTTGTGGCGAGCCGCGCGCGCCTCGCGGAACTGAGCGCGGCGCCCATCGATCCGCTCTGGCTCAACCCGCTCGCCTTCCCGAGGAACCCGTATCACCACCTCGTGAAACATCACCACGACGGCCGGCTCGAGGCCGGGCATGTCAACGACCCCGAACTCGATGCGCGCCTCGTGTTCGGGGTTCTGGCCAACCAGATCGCCGCGTTCGGCGACCTGGCCCGGACCTCACCTGACGCGATGGCCGCCTATCACTTTCTCACGACTCGCGCGGAGGATTCGGCCGGCTTCGACGCCCTGTTCCGGCACATCCGAGGCGCCGAAACGCCGGATGTTCCCGACGCCTCGGAAGCGATCCGGCGTCTGCTGGATGGACAGGTCTGCACCCAGCGTCTGGAACAGACGATCTCGCGCCTCTCGAGCCCGCAACTGGGCTGGCCGATGGCCTACGCGCTGTCCTGGATCTCGGTGGCGGGTGGAGACTCGGTAATGCCGCCCTGGGTGCGCCACCAGTTCCGGGAAGCATCGCTGATCGTAAAACATCTACGCGACAGCCGATGTTCGCGGCCGAACTGCACTTGGTGCACCGAGACAAGCGATCCGACGCGGGCCCTGGAGCGCTGGTTCGGATTTCCGTCATTCCGTCCCGAACCTGCAGACGCAGACGGCCATCCCCTTCAGCAACGCATCGTCTCCGAAGCGATGGACGGACGGAGCGTTCTGGGCATTCTGCCGACGGGCACGGGAAAGTCGGTCTGCTACCAGATTCCGGCCCTCTCGCGTTTCGACAAGACCGGCGCTTTGACGGTCGTGATCTCGCCGCTCGTGGCCCTCATGGCCGACCAGGTGCAGGGATTGGCGCGTTCAGGGATCTCTTCCGCCGTCACCGTCAACGGCATGCTGTCGCTGCCCGAGCGACACGACGCGCTCGAGAAGGTGCGGATGGGCGATGCGGCAATCCTCCTGATCTCGCCCGAGCAATTGCGATCGGTCTCGATCCGCAACGCGCTTCGGCAGCGCGAGGTCGGAATGTGGGTTCTGGACGAAGCCCACTGCATCTCGAAATGGGGCCACGACTTCCGCCCGGACTACCGATACGTCAGCCGTTTCATCCGGGAGTATTCCGGCGACGAGGCCACCGCACCTGTCCTGTGCCTGACGGCGACCGCGAAACCCGAAGTCGTGCGCGACATCCGCGAACACTTCCACTCACGGCTCGGCGTCGACCTGCACCTGCTGGATGGCGGCGCGGTGCGGACGAACCTCTCGTTCGCTGTTCGCCCCACCCAACCGACCACGAAGCTCTCAGACATCCTCGATGCGATCGAGTCCGGCCTTCCGCCCGAAGGTGCGTCCGGCGCCGTCGTCTACTGCGCCACACGGAGCGCCACGGAGAAGACCGCAGAGTTCCTGAAGTCGCAGGGGCTGGCGGCCGAGCGTTTCCATGCCGGGCTCTCCGCGGAGGAAAAGCGCGAGATCCAGGAGCGGTTCCGCGTGGGCGAGCTTCGCGTGATTGCGGCCACGAACGCGTTCGGGATGGGCATCGACAAGCCGGACATCCGGCTCGTCGTCCATGGCGACATTCCCGGTTCACTGGAGAATTACCTGCAGGAAGCCGGCCGCGCCGGGAGGGATCGCGCCCCCGCCAAATGCGTCTTGCTCTTCAGCGCGGACGACGTGGAGCGTCAGTTCAGTCTTTCGGCGCGCTCTCGCCTCGCGCGGCACGAGATCGGTGCCATCCTCAAGGCCTTGAGGCGGCTCGATCAGCGGCTCAAGCAGAACGGAGCGGTCATCGCCACCTCCGGTGAAATCGTGCGGGAGGAGCACGACGCCGAATTCGAGCGCGACAGCGCCACGGACGATACGCGCGTCAAGACCGCCGTGGCCTGGCTCGAAGAGGCGAAGCTTCTTTCTCGCGAGGAAAACCGCGTTCAGGTTTTCCCCTCCTCGCTGCGCATCCGGAACCTCGCGGAAGCGACCGAACTGCTCGACAAGGCGCGGATCACAGGAACGCGGCGCAAGCAGCTGCTTGATGTCGTCCGGCACGTGATGACCGCCGACGCCGATGCCGGCATCTCCACCGACGAGCTGACCGGCGCCAGCGGCCTTGCGGGCAATGCGCTACGGAAAGCGTTGGCCGATCTCGAGGTGCTCGGGATCGCCAGCAACGACACCGCTGTAACGGTGTTCATGCACGTGGCCGTCGAGGATGCATCTCACAGGAGACTGGAGCAGGCAGCACGGCTCGAAGCGGATCTGATCGCCCTCATGCGCGAGACGGCACCCGAGGCCGACGCGGGCGAACCGCTCCCACTCAACCTGACCGAGACGTGCCAGGCCTTGCGGGATGGCGGGCACTCGAAGGTCCGGCCCGACCTCGTCGAGATGCTGTTGCGCGGCATGACGTTCGACGGACGTGATCAGGACGGCGGCCGCGGCAATCTGAGCTTGCGCAAGCTCAGTCGAACCACCTTGTCGGTCCGGCTACAGCGGACATGGGATGTTCTCGAGAAAACCGCCGCGCTGCGACGGCAGGCGGGCGAGCGGCTTCTCACGCATCTCCTCGAACGGGCGCCGAAAGGTGCGCGCGGCAAGGACGTCCGGGTCGAGACCACGCTGGGCGACATGCTGGCCGCGCTGAACGGAGACGCGTTCCTTCGCGGCGCGGTGCGTGATGCCAATCGCCTGATGGATCGCGCCCTTCTCTGGCTTCACGAGCAGCAGGTCCTGACGCTCGGCCGCGGCCTGACCGTGTTCCGCCCGGCCATGACCGTGCATGTGAATCCAAGGGGCGGGAAGTTCACGGTCCAGCACTTCGCGCCGCTCGAGGAACATTACTCGGAGCAGACCATCCAGACCCATGTGATGGCGACCTACGCCGAGATGGGGCTGGAGGAACTGGACAAGGCACAGCGGCTCGCCGAGGACTACTTCGTCCTCGATCGAGACTCCTTCATCCGTCGGTGGCTGCCGGGCAGGGGCACGGAGCTTCGGCGCCAGACGACGAGCCGCTCGTGGAAGACGATCGTCGATGCGCTCGAGAACCCGGTTCAGGAACAGATCGTCAAGGACGACCGCGAGCAGACCAACGTGCTCGTTCTGGCGGGACCGGGCTCGGGCAAGACCCGGGTCCTGGTGCACCGTATCGCGTATCTGGTGCGCGTGCGGCGCGAGGATCCGCGGGGCATCCTCGTTCTCACCTACAATCGGCATGCCGCAGCGGAGATCCGCGAGAGGCTGCGCCGCCTCATCGGCAAGGACGCGACCCGGGTGACGGTCTCGACCTGTCACGCCCTGGCCATGCGCCTTCTCGGGGCGAGCTTTGCCGGACTGGCCGAAGGTCAGCGTGACTTCGACGGGATCGTCATGCAGGCGGTCGCGCTGCTGCGCGGCGAAGGCATGTCCAAGACCGAAGCGGAGGCGCTGCGCGAGACGCTCATCCAGGGCTTCAGGTGGATCCTCGTGGACGAGTATCAGGACATCGGGCCCGAGGAGTACACGCTGATCTCGGCCGTGGCCGGCCGCAGTCTTGACGACCCGGATCAACGCCTCAGCCTTTTCGCCGTCGGAGACGACGATCAGAACATCTATGCCTTTGCCGGCGCCTCGATCGATTTCATCCGCAGCTTCGAAGAGGATTACTCCGCCAAGCCGACCTTCCTGACCGAAAACTACCGATCCTCCAGGAACATTGTAGCGGCGGCCAACGCGGTCATCGCGCCTGCACGGCACCGCATGAAAGACGGGCACGAGATCTGCGTGGACCGCGCACGGCGAAACGACGGTCCCGGCGGCGGAATGGCCAGGATCGACCCGGTCGGCCACGGCCGCGTGACGCTGCTCGACACCCCACCGGGCGATGACGTGCAGGCGGTCGCGGCACTCGATGAGTTCGTGCGCCTGTCTCGGCTTGATCCGGACTGGCAATGGCGCAACGCCGCCATTATCGCCCGCGACTGGCGCCGTCTTGAACCCGTGCGCAGCTATGCCGAGCACCTGGGCATCCCGGTCGAGATGGCGAACGAGGGCCTTCCGAGCCTGTGGCGACTGCGCGAGATGCAGACGCTGGTCAGGGACTTGCTGGCGGACCGCACACGCCTGGTAACCATCGCCGATCTGCTGGACATGTTGAACCGGCAGCCGCGGTCGTTCTGGACGGACGTCATCGGCGAGGGGATAGGAACCCTTGCCCGCGAGATCGACGAGAAGGCGATGCCCGTCCCAGACCTCGTGCAATGGCTCGGCGAATGGGCGCGGGAGGCACGCACCGCGCAGCGCGGCCTTCTGCTCCTGACCGCCCACCGCGCAAAAGGGCTCGAGTTCGACCATGTCGCGATCCTGAACGGTGGCTGGGACCGCGCCTCGCGCAATGAGGACGCCGATGCCCCTCGCAGGCTCTTCTACGTGGCCATGACGCGCGCTCGGCAGGGCCTCACGCTCCTGACGCAGGGGGACCATGCCCTCGCCGAGGATGCAGGCGAAGCGATCCTGCGTCGGCTCGTGAGCCCCTGCACTGAAGACCTGCCGCAGATCCGGAAGAAGTATGTCTCTCCTGACCCGAAACTCGTGGACCTGTCCTTCGCCGGTCGCCTCTCGGACCGGAACCCGGCCTTGGGAGCCATCGCCGCGGCGAAGCCCGGCGATCCGGTGAGCTTGGCGAGAGAGGGAGAGCGATGGCTCATTCGCAATTCGCGTGGGGAAACGCTTGGCCGAATGTCCCGAGCGTTCCGCCCGCCCGAGCATTCGGCCTTTCTTGATGCGCGTGTTGCAGCAATCCTTTTCTGGCGGGCTGACGACAGCGACGACACCTATCAGGCCTATCTTCGCCGCGAGGCATGGGAAGTCGTGCTGCCCGAACTGGTGTTCAAAGCGACGACAGACAACTGACCTGCCCAGCCGAGATCGCGAGGCCTGCCCCCGCTGAGTGGACACGTTCAGCGGAGGCAATCCAGCGTCACATGGCTGTAACCGGCAGGCACTAGGCGAGGGTCGATCAACAACTGATGGAGGCTTCTCTGATGCGCGTGTCCCTTCTGACCCTTGTTGCCACGGGAGCGCTCGCCGCCCCCGCCATGGCAGAGATGAATTTCAATCGCATCGCCTCCTTCCCGGTGGCGTTGAACACGCCCGAGGCTGACGAAACCTCCGCCGAGATCATCGCGGCGACGGGCGACGGCATGACGCTGGTCTATTCTGACAGCCCTGCGGGCGTGATCGGCTTCATCGATATCACCGATCCGGCCAACCCGGTCGCGGCAGGCAGCTTCGCCCTGCCGGCGGGTGAGCCGACGGCCGTGTCGGTCCTGGACCGGACCGTTTTCGTGGCCGAGAACACCTCCGAGAGCTTCACCGAGCCGTCGGGCGTGCTGCATGCCCTCGACGCGGACAGTCGCGCGGTGATCGGCTCTTGCGACCTGGGCGGGCAGCCCGACAGCACCGCTGTGGCGCCCGATGGCAGCTTCATCACCGTGGCGATCGAGAACGAGCGCGACGAGGATCTGGGCGAGGGCCGCGTGCCGCAGATGCCCGCGGGCTATCTCGTGATCCAGCCCCTGGGTGGTGGTGGCAACATGGACTGCGCCGCGCAGATCCGGGTCGATCTGACCGGGCTGGCCGATGTCGCGCCCGAAGACCCCGAGCCGGAATTCGTCGATGTGAACGCCAACGGCGACATCGTCGTGACCCTGCAGGAAAACAACCACATGGTGGTCGTGTCCGCCGCCGGTGAGGTGCTGAGCCATTTCTCCGCGGGCGCCGTCGATCTGGCGGGCGTGGACCTGACCGAGGACGGCGCGCTGCGCTTTGTCGAGAGCCAGCCGGGCCGGGTGCGCGAACCCGACGCGGTGCAATGGATCGACACCGAGCATTTCGTCATCGCCAACGAGGGCGACATGGACGGTGGCAGCCGCGGTTTCACCGTGTTTCACCGCGACGGAACCGAGCTTTTCGACAGCGGCCTGTCCTTCGAATACGCGCTGGTCGAGATCGGCCACTACCCCGAGGAACGCTCCGGCAACAAGGGCGTGGAGCCGGAGGGCATGGAGGTCGCGACCTTCGGCGGCGTGCCGATGATGTTCCTGCTGTCGGAGCGCGGGTCCATCGTGGGGGTCTACGACATGACAGACCCCGCGGCGCCGGTGCTGGCACAGCTGCTGCCCTCGGGTATCTCACCCGAAGGAGCCATCGCGATCCCGGAGCGCAACCTGCTGGCCACCGCCAACGAGTTCGACGGGCGCGGGGACGGCGCGGCGCCAGCGCATGTGATGATCTACGAATACCAGGAGGCGCCGGCGGCCTATCCGCATCTGACCTCCGCCGGTCTGACCGAGGACGGCGCACCGGTGGGATGGGGCGCGATCTCGGGCCAGGTGATGGCCGAGGACGGCACGATCTTCGCCGTGTCCGACAGTTTCTACGGAATGCAGCCGACGATCTTCCACATCGACGTGCGCGAGACGCCGGCCCGCATCGTGGATGCGATCCGCGTGACCCGCGAAGGTCAGCCCGCGCAACTCATGGACATGGAGGGGATCGCGCTCGACGGTGAGGGCGGGTTCTGGGTGGCCAGCGAAGGCCGCGCCGACCGTCTCGTGCCCTCTGCGCTCTACCGTGTCGGCGCCGATGGCGCGATCGAGGACTACGTGACCCTGCCGCAGGCGATCCTCGACGTGCAGCGCCGCCACGGCTTCGAGGGCGTCGCCCGGGTCGGCGACACGCTTTATGTCGCCGTGCAGCGCGAATGGGACGACGACCCGCAGAACCACGCGAAGGTGCTGTCCTACAACATCGGGACCGAAGAATGGGGCGTGATCCACTACCCGCTGACCGAGCCGGCGACCGGCTGGGTCGGCCTTTCGGAGGTTGCCGCCCATGACGGCCATCTTTATTTCATCGAGCGTGACAATCAGCACGCCGCTTCGGCCGTTACCAAACAGATCACCCGGGTGGCGCTGAGCGGGATGGAAATGGTCGCCCCGGGCGAAACGCCCAACGTTCTCGCGCCCGAGCTCGTTGTCGACCTGCTGCCCGACCTCGCCTCGACCGGCGGTTACGTGCTGGACAAGGTGGAAGGTCTGGCGATCGCAGGGGATGGCACGATGTGGATCTCGACCGACAATGATGGCGTCGACGACCATTCCGGCGAGACGATGCTGTGGTCGGTGACGCCGGAATAATCCGGCTCGGAGGATCGGCGGAAGGGCGGCCTTCGGGCCGCCCTTTCTCATTCCGACCGGGAGGGTTTCGGGCGCATGAGTTTGCGGGGGCGGGGGCGGGTCGTCGGGACCGCGGTCGAGAACGCCTGGCGCGGTGTCGATCCGGGCGCATGGCGAGGCCCGGAACTGTGCGCATGAAATTCAAAGTCGGCCGCGTCGAGAGCTGCGCGACTGGTGCGATCGGACGTTCAAGCCGCAGGGTTTCGAGTGGCCTCTGCCACGGCGGCAGCGGGACGCGTGCAGAAATGCCGGGACCGCGCACGAAGCCCGTGCGCTCTTGTGCCTCGGAGCTGGCCGTGATGCTCCCCGTCGGTCGCGACAGTGCCTTTGCAGATGGCAGCGCTGCGCCGACATCATTCCTGAAGCGTCTCCAGGTAGTAGGTGAGCGACAGCGCCCGGCCGGCCGCAATCGACACGGCATCGGAGCGGCTCACACCGCGATCCTCCAGCGCATCGGCGACGAAGTAGTCGCCCCAGATCGGCATTTCCGAAGCGCCGTGACCCGGAGCTTCCATGCCGAGCACGATGACCTCGTAGACTTCCGAGAAGGGATAGCTTCCGCCCGCGCGCTCCGCGAGCTTGGTGAGGTCCGGCGGCTTGACTTCGAAGAGCTCGGCCACCTCGCCGCCGCCCTTGGCATCGTCACCGTGACAGACGGCGCAAAGAGCCCCGTAAGCCGACCTGCCGAGAGCGATCGCCGAATCCTCCGCTTGAACCGCAAGTGGCGACACGGTCATGACCGCCGCCGAAAGCGCTGCCCTGATCTGCATGTGTTTCTCCTTCTTCTAAGGTGGCCCAGGCGCCGGACCGTACGCAGGACCCGTTGCAAGCGCCTTGCGCCAACGCCCTCGACGTCGCGGCCACGGCGCGCGGTTGCGAGAACGAGCCGATCGTGCGACCGCACATTGGTCCCGGGCTCGAACCTGATCATGCACCGCCCGGCTGACGCGCACGCACACGGCTTCACGCAACGAGGTCACGCCCACCCTTCACGTCTTCGCCCACGCCCGAGACACTCATCACTCCATGCAGACTAGGCATGGCCATTCGGGCTTCATTGACGACGGTCAATCACCGCGGCGTCACACGAGATCGGGATCGTCAGCGACCCACGGGTCCGCATTCCGGATCTCGGCGCGCGACGCGATCAAGGTCTGGCACCCGCCCGACCGACGCATCGCCGATATCCGCTGTTGGAGGTTCCGACCGTCAGGCTATGTCGCCTTGTGCCGCAGGCGCCGCTTGCGCATCATTCATTCAACGGAATTCCCCAGAGCACGGCATGCGATCAACTTTCTCAAACCTCGTGCGCCTTTTCGGCGCAAGCCTCGTCCTCGGCGTGACGGTTGCCCTGTTCCCCACGGCCGCGATTCCTCAAACCGCCCTGGACGACCGGGAGCTGCCGTTCCTGACATTGAGAAACCTGACCGGCAAGGACGACCCCGGGCAATTCTACGGCGACGAGCGAAGTGGCCTCACGGCCGGATGGTGCAGGGTCAGGGAAGTCGACCTGGGCGGGCTTGCGCCGCTCGCGGAAGCGGCCCCCTCCTTCATACGCGAGGAGTTGCTGCGGGTGGACCGGATCAAGGGCGGAGACAGCGCAGAGGTTCTCGACGCGCTGGAGGACAAGACGCGCGGCACGGCGCCTGCGGTCTACGTCCACGGCTACTACATCAGTTTCGAGAAAGGATGTCGCCGCGCGATCCTGCTGCAGGAGAACGCCGGTCTCGCCGGGCGTTTCCTGTGGTTCAGCTGGCCTTCGGACGGATCAATCGCCTATTACACCCATGACGAGGCCGACCTCTACTGGAGCGTTCCCGACCTCGCGGACGCCATCATCGAGGCGGAACGCCGTTTCGGCGGCGACGTCGATGTCGTCGGCCACAGCCTGGGCGCGCGCGGCGTGGTGCTCGCCCTATACGAGGTGGCCAACAGAATGCCGGACATCCGGCTCGACCAGATCGTCCTGCTGGCCCCGGATATGGATTTCGAGATCTTTCGTCGCATGCTGCCGCGGATCCGGCCGATCGTGGAGGGGATCACCATCTACGTTGCAGCGAACGACCGCCCCCTCGCGCTGTCGGCCCAGCTGCATGGGTATCCCCGACTGGGCGAGACGGGGAACGATGTCGCGAGCCTCGACGGCGTCGAGGTCGTCGATCTCGGCAACCTCCCGGCGGGCAGCCCGACCGGTCACCTCTACCACATCTACAGCGCGGCGGTGGGCGCCGACCTGCGCCAGCTTCTCAACGACGGGCTGCGTGCGGCGGACCGGTCCGGCCTGCTTCAGGTGGGCACCAACAAGTGGCGGCTGCAACAGCGCGGGAGTCCCGTTCAGGAATGAGCGCGGGCGCTCGGGTCCCGCCGCGGGTTCGTCTTTCGCGGGTCGGGGCGCGCGCGACGCCACGCAACGGCTCCGATCACATGGCTGTCGCATGCATGCATGACCCGCGCCGCAGGTGTCGCGGTTCCGTGACCCTTTCCACGTATCTGCGGTAAGCGGGCGCCGCGGTACTGTTCAGACGCGGGGTGTTGATGCAATCTGGCCGCAAACCGGAAACACGGCGGTCGTCCGGCCACCGGGTGACATGCATGCGGCATGAGCGTCGATCGAAGGAAAATTCCCATGCGGTTTCTGCGGGCCCTCGTAACGCACTTCTCGATCCCCGCGCTGTTGCTGGGGATCTTCTTCCTCGCGGCCTCGTTGTCGCCGTCGCTCATACCGCGCGGCCCCGCGATCCAGGGGGCGCTCGGAGGGCTCCTGATGGCGCTGGGCTATCTTTGCGGCCGGATCCTCGAGACGATCTGGGAGCTCGCGGACATGCCGCGACTGCGGGGGCGCGCGGCGGCGATCGCCACCGCCGTGGTCGCGATCCCGGTTCTTGGCACGCTGGTTCTGTCGACAAGGGCGAGCGTGCGCTGGCAGGACGATCTGCGCATGCGCATGGATCTCGCCCCGGCCGAGGAAGCGCACTGGGTGCAGGTCATCGCGATCGTGGCCGTCGTTTTCGCGCTTCTCTATGCCCTCGGCGTCGCGATCTCGCTGCTCTTCCGGCTCGTGCGCGGCGCGCTCTACCGGGTGATGCCACCGCGCCGCGCGAACGTGCTGGGCCTCGTCGCCGTCGCAATGCTCCTTTTCCTGCTGACACGCGACCAGCTGGTGCCGACCGTCTTCGACGTGCTCGACGAAAGCTACGAGACGGCCCAGAACCTCTTCGACCAGGCGCCGCCGGCTCCGACAGAGCCCAGGACACCGGGCAGTCCGGCGTCCCTCGTGGACTGGCAGGCCATGGGCCAGCCGGGCCGGGACTTCGTCACGCGCGGCCCCGACGCGGAGGCGATATCGGCCTTCTCGGGCGAGGATGCGCTCGACCCGATCCGGGTCTACGTGGGCCGGGCCAACGCACCCACGCCCGAGGCGCGGGCCCTTCTCGCGCTCGATGAACTCCTGCGCCTCGACGCTTTCGACCGCGAGGTCCTCATCGTGGCGAGCCCGACCGGAACCGGCTGGCTCGATCCCGGCTCGCATGACCCGGTCGAATACATGCATGGCGGCGACATCGCGACGGTGGCCGTGCAGTATTCCTACATGCAGTCCCCGCTCGCGCTGATCTTCGAGACGCGGACAGGGCTTGAGCAGGCGACCGCGACGATCGAGACGATCCACGACTACTGGAAGACGCTGCCCCGGGACGACCGTCCGCGGCTCTACATCCACGGGCTCAGCCTCGGCGCCTGGTCCTCGATGTACGCCACCAACCTCTTCCGGCTTGTCAACGACGGCATCGACGGCGCGTTCTGGGCGGGTCCACCATTCCCGTCGAACTTCTGGAACTACGTGCAGAACGCACGAAACGAGGGGACATCCTGGGTTCTTCCGGAAGTGGGAGACGGATCGCTGATCCGCTACGCATCCCACGTGGCCGACGGCTCCGAAGGTGCGCCGTGGGGCGACATGCGGCTGATGTTCCTGCAATACCCGAGCGACCCGATCACGTTCTACGATCCGTTCTCCGTCTGGCGTCCGCCCGTCTGGATGACCGAGCCGCCCGGCCACGGCGTGTCGCCCGACCTGCGGTTCCTGCCCATCGTCACGCAGTTCCAGCTGGCGGTGGACATGGCGCTTTCGACGACGACGCCGGCGGGTTACGGGCACTCCTACTACGCCCACGACTACATCGAGCCGTGGGCGCAGGTCACGGCGCCCGCGGGCTGGACGCGGGAGGATACCGAACGCCTCATGGCTCATTGCGACAACGGCTTTCAGCAGGGCTGCACGAACGACTGAGCCCGCCGCCCGGGAAATCTTCGACGATCGGGGGTGACCCAAGGGCCGCGGGACAGTCTTCCGAGGCAAGCGGTCCGGGCGAGAAGACGCCCCGAGAGATCCCGCAGGGGTGGCGAGCGACAGGGCTGGCGGACCACCGCTGCCGCCCCCCCAAGGAATGAAACGTCGACCTTCCCTGCAAGGGTCGACGCGGCGAACGGCGCGATCGCATGGCGATGACCGCCGGCCGGCTGAAAGACCGGCGCCGGATCGCCCGGCGGCTCACGCCGGCTGCCGCGACGCCTGGCCATCTGCCATCCGCTTCGCCGCTGCCGACATCTTCTGGCCGGGCGGCCGTTGATGAAGATGGGGCCCGATTTTGCGAGATCGTGCTGGCCTCCCGTGACGTTCCCCGGGACAGGCGCGGCGCGCAGACGGTCTCGCTGCCCGAAACCGGTCCGTTCCGGCCGCCCGCATTCGGGACAAAACGCCGCCGCGGGATCGGCCCGCACCCCGTTGCGGTGCGCGACCGCACGGCGCTAAGTGCGGTGCGTCGAGGAGGGCCGTGCCGATGACCGGCGATGACAGGCTGCGAGAGATGGAGCAGGCCGCCGGGTGGCGGCTCAGGGCGGGCTCCGTGCTGGTGGGTGCTTCGGGGGCGTTCTGGCTCGTCCAGGCATTTGCGGCCGCCCAGACGATCAGCGGATGGATCCACGGCGACACGGCGAAGGCGATGGTGCTCGTCGCCGTGTTCGTGGCGGCGGGGCTGCTGCGGGCCGGGCTGGACCACGTTGGCAGCGGCCTCGCCCACCGCGCGGCGGAGGACGTGGTCTCGGCAGAGCGCCGGCGGCTGCTCTCGCACGCGGCGCATCGGATCGAGGGCGGCCCCTCCTCCGCCGAGACCGCGGCGCTGGTCGCCCAGAAACTGGCACTCGTCTCGCCCTACCTGTCGCGCTACCGCTCCGCCATTATGCGCGTTGCGCTCGTGCCGCCGCTGATCCTCGCGGCAAGCCTGGCGGTCTCTTGGGCGGCGGCGCTCGTGTTGCTCATCGCGGGGCCGCTGATCCCGGTCTTCATGGCGCTTGTCGGAATGGCCGCGCGCGAAGCGAGCGAACGTCAGATGGCCGAGATCGGCGACATGAACGCGCTGCTGATCGACCGGATCGCGGCCCTGCCGGACATGCGCCTTCTGGACGCGACGGCCCGCGCCGAGGCGGATTTCGCCGCGCGCGCCGACTCGCTCCGGGAGCGCACGATGGCCGTGCTCAAGGTCGCCTTCCTGTCCTCGACGGTTCTGGAGCTGTTCTCCGCGCTCGGCGTTGCATTGGTGGCGGTCTATGTCGGCTTCACGCTTCTGGGGGAAATCGGCTTCGGCCATTGGGGCGGGTTGACGGTGGCCGAAGGCGTTTTCGTGCTGTTGCTGGCGCCGGAATTCTTCCAGCCCCTGCGTGACATGGCGGCCGTCTGGCACGACCGGGCCACCGCGCGCGCCGTCGCCGGAGAACTCGCGGCGTTGGAGACGCAGGACCGCCCGGCGATCCTCGGCACGGGGGGCCGGGCCGCGCCCCTGCCGGGAGCGGCCACCGTGCGCCTCGAGCATGCGTCGCTGCGCCGGGAGGGAGGTCTCGTCGATTTGCCCGACATGGTCGTCGCGCCGGGCGCGGCCGTGGCGCTAGTCGGGCCGTCCGGGTCGGGCAAGTCCTCGGCGCTCATGGCGCTTGCCGGCCTTTTTCCACTGGAGACGGGGCGCCTCGAGGTGGCCGGCCGGCCGCTGTCCGACGCGACCGCTGACGGCTGGCGCGCGCGGCTCGCGCTCGTGCCCCAGGAGGTGCATGTGCCCGATGTCGCGCTGCGCGCGTTCCTCGATCCGGCGGGCGCCTGCGACGATCCCGGGCCGGCGCTGCGCGCCGCCGGGGCCGAGGAGGTCGTCGCGCGGCTGCCCGACGGGCTGGATGCACGGCTCGGCGAAACCGGCGCGGGCGTCTCGGGCGGAGAAGCCCGACGGCTTCTCGTGGCGCGCGCCCATCTCTCGGGCGCGGATGTCGTGCTGGCCGACGAGCCGACCGCGGACCTCGACGACGAGACCGCGCGGCGGGTGATCGCTGGGCTGCGCGCCATGGTCGCCCGCGGCGCGATGCTGATCGTGGCCACCCACGACCCGCGGCTCATCGCGGCGGTCGATCGCAACGTCGCGATGCCTGCCGCGGCGGAGGGCGCCGCATGAGGCAGCTATGGCAGGTCCTCCGCCTGACTTGGGGCGCGGCTCCACGAGCGATGTGGCGGGGCGCCGCGCTTTCGGTCGCCGTGCTCGTCATGGGCGCGGCGCTTCTCGGCCTCTCGGGCTGGTTCATAACCGCCACGGGGCTTGCCGGGCTGGCGGGCATCGGCATCGCCTTCGACGTTTTCCGGCCATCCGCGGGCATCCGCTTCCTCGCGCTCGGACGTGCGGGCGGACGCTATGCCGAGCGGCTCCTGACCCATGACGCCACGTTGCGTGCGTTGGCCGCACTCCGTTTGGACCTGATGCACCGCCTCGCCGCACGTCCCTTCGCCGAACTCCAGAGGCTGCGGGGCGCCCTGCCGCTCATGCGGATCACTGCGGATGTCGACGCGCTCGACGGGGTCGTGCTGCGCCTCGCCCTGCCCGCTCTTGCGGGGCTGGTCACGCACGCGGCGGCCTTCGCGGCCCTGTGGTGGCTGGTGGCGCCCGAGATGGCGTGGGGCATCGCTGCTGGATATCTGCTGGGCGCGACCGCGATCCTCGCGCAGGTCGGCCGGGCGACGCTTCGTCCCTCCTCGGAGGCGGAAGCCGCGACCCAGGCGCTGCGCCGCGACGTGATCGACACCTTTCGCGGCCAGCGCGACCTTCTCGTGCACGGGCGCATGGCGGCGCGGCTCGAGACGCTGGCCGCCCTGGAGGCCCATGCCCGCGCCTCGAGCGACCGGTTGAACCGCATCGACCGGAACGCCGGGCTGGCCCTCGCGGGCGTGGTGGCGGGCACCGCGGGCGCCGCGCTGGTGATCGGCGGCTGGCTTGTGGCGTCGGGTCGGGCCGATCCAGCGCCGGCGGCGATCGGCTTCTTCGTCGCGCTGGCGCTCGCCGAAACGGTGCTGCCGCTTCGGAAGGGGCTCGGCGAACTCGGCCGCATGCGCGACGCCGCGCGCCGCGTCATGGACGCCCCGGCCGGCGCGCCCGCCCTGCCAGCCGGGGCGCCGGAGCCCCGCGCCCGGTCCGGCCTTCGCTTCGAAACCGTGAGCGTCGGTCGGCCCGGTGGCGGTGCGCCCCTGCTCTGCGGCGTGAGCTTCGCCGTCGCGCCCGGCGAAAACGTTGCGCTGGCCGGTCCGTCCGGCGTCGGGAAATCCACCTTGCTGGGCATCGCCGCCGGCCTCGACGAGCCCGCTGGCGGGCAGGTCCTGCTGGATGGCGCAGCGATCCGGACTTGGCCCGAGGACGCGCTTCGCCAACGGGTGACGCTGGTCCTTCAGCGCGCCGCACTCCTGTCGGGCACGATCCGCGACAACCTCGCGCTGGCCGCACACGACGCGACCGAGGACGAAATGTGGACCGCGCTGGAGGCCGTCGCGCTGCGGCGCACGGTGACCGCGAAGGGCGGATTGGACGCGGTGCTCGGCGAAGGCGGCGCCGGGCTCTCGGGCGGCGAGTCGCGACGGCTGGTGCTCGCGCGCGCGCTCCTGCGCAGGCCCGAGGTTCTGCTGCTGGATGAGCCCACGGAGGGGCTCGACGCGGACACCGCCCATGCGGTGCTCCGGGGGCTGCGCGCCGCCCTGCCCCGCGCGGCGATCCTGACCGCGTCGCACCGGGACGAGGAGCTTGCGACAGCGCACCGCACCCTCGATCTACGGAAATACATTCCCGATTTCATATCTGTTTGACGTAGATCAAACCGCCACCCGGTCTCCGGGTGTAGGCCGGCATCAAATGCACATCTGCGAGATTGGTTTTCTCGCGCGACAAGGAGCCTGCCAATGGAACTCGACGTCGTGGAGCTGTCACGCCTCCAGTTCGCGATGACGGCGATGTATCACTTCCTCTTCGTGCCGCTCACGCTGGGGCTCTCCATCCTCGTGGCGATCATGGAGACGGTCTACGTGATGACCAACCGCCCGGTCTGGCGGCAGATGACGAAGTTCTGGGGAACGTTGTTCGGCATCAACTTCGTGCTGGGCGTCGCCACGGGCATCACGATGGAGTTCCAGTTCGGGATGAACTGGAGCTACTACAGTCACTACGTGGGCGACATCTTCGGCGCGCCGCTCGCGATCGAGGGGCTGATGGCCTTCTTTCTCGAGGCGACGTTCGTCGGCCTCTTCTTCTTCGGCTGGGACAAGCTGACGAAGGTGCAGCACATGGTCGTCGCCTGGCTCGTCGCGCTCGGCTCCAACTTCTCGGCGCTCTGGATCCTGATCGCGAACGGCTGGATGCAGAACCCGGTGGGCGCCGTCTTCAACCCCGACACCATGCGCATGGAGATGACCTCGTTCTTCGAGGTGGTCTTCAACGAGGTGGCCCAGGCCAAGTTCGTCCATACCGTTTCCGCGGGCTACGTGACCGCGGCCGTCTTCGTGCTCGGCGTCTCGGCGTGGTATCTCCTCAAGGGCAGGCACGTCGAAATGGCCCGTCGCTCGATCACGGTGGCAGCCTCCTTCGGCCTGGCCTCCGCGCTCTCGGTCGTGGTGCTGGGCGACGAGTCGGGCTACTCGGCCACCCACACCCAGAAGATGAAGCTCGCCGCGATCGAGGCGATGTGGGAGACCCACGAGGCGCCCGCGCCCTTCACCGCCGTGGGCCTGCCCGACAAGGAGGCGCGCGAGACCCACTACAAGGTGGAGATCCCCTGGGCGATGGGGCTGATCGGCACCCGCTCGCTCACCGAAGAGATCCCCGGCATCAACGAGCTCGAAGCCGAATCCGCCGAGCGCATCCGCAACGGCCTCGTCGCCTACGACGCGCTCATGGACATCCGCGCGAACCGCGGCGCGGTCACCGACGAGATGCGCGCGCGCTTCGAGGCGCATTCCGGCGATCTCGGCTACGCCTTCCTGCTCAAGCGCTACGTGGAGGATCCGCGCGACGCCACCGACGCGCAGATCGCCATGGCGGCCGAGGATACGATCCCGGGTGTCGCCCCCCTCTTCTGGGCGTTCCGCATCATGGTCGGTCTGGGCTTCGCCTTCGTCGCGGTGATGGCCTACTTCTTCGTGCAGGCCAACTTCAGGGGCATGCGGTTCCCGCGGCCGGCGCTCTGGCTCGCCGTCTTCATCATCCCGGCGCCCTGGATCGCGGCGGAGCTCGGCTGGTTCGTGGCGGAATTCGGCCGCCAGCCCTGGACGGTCGACGGCGTGCTGCCGACCGCGCTCTCGGCCAGCCACCTGAGCGTTGCCGATCTTCTCATCACCCTTGCGGGCTTCATGGCCTTCTACTCGGTGCTCTTCGTGATCGAGATGGCGCTCATGCTGAAATACATCCGGCGCGGGCCCGTCGAGGACGTGGAGGAAACCGAGACATGGATGGAGCGGCACCAGCACCGTCTGCGCACGCATGACGGCAAGGGCCCCTTCGCCGCAACACCTGCGGAGTAAGACAGATGATCCTGCATGAACTCGTCGATTTCGAAATCCTGCGCGTGGTCTGGTGGGCGCTTCTCGGCGTACTGCTGATCGGCTTCGCACTCACCGACGGCTTCGACATGGGGGTGGGCGCATTGCTGCCCTTCGTGGCGAAGACGGACGTGGAGCGGCGCGTGGTCATCAATACCGTGGGTCCCGTCTGGGAGGGCAACCAGGTCTGGTTCATCCTGGGCGGCGGCGCGATCTTCGCCGCCTGGCCGCCGCTCTACGCGGTGAGCTTCTCGGGCTTTTACCTCGCCATGTTCGCCGTACTCGCCGCGCTCATCCTGCGCCCCGTCGCGTTCAAGTACCGCTCCAAGCGCGAGGACGCGCGCTGGCGCACGGGCTGGGACTGGGCGCTCTTCGTGGGCGGCGCGGTTCCCGCGCTTCTCTTCGGCGTGGCCGTGGGCAACGTGCTCCTCGGCGTGCCGTTCTACCTGACCGAGGATCTCTTCTCCGTCTATGACGGGTCGTTCTACGGCAAGTTCCTCGGCCTGCTCCGGCCCTTCGCCCTGCTCGCCGGCGTGGTCTCGCTGGCGATGCTGCTGATGCACGGCGCGGCCTGGCTTTCGCTCAAGGCGGAGGGGGTGGTCGTCGAACGCGCCCGCCGCTTCGGGACGGTGGCCGGGATCGTCGCGGCGGCCGGCTACGCGCTCGCCGGTCTCTGGCTCGCCTTCGGACTCGACGGCTACCAGATCACGGGCGAGGTCGTTCGCGATGGCCCCTCCAACCCGCTTTACTCCGAGGTGGCGCGCGGAGGCAGCTGGCTTGCGGCCTATGTCGAGCGGCCCTGGATCGTCGTCGCGCCCGTGATGGGCTTTCTGGGCATCCTCTTCGCCGTGACCGGGCTGCGCGCCGGGCGCGAAGTCTCGACGCTTCTCTGGTCGAAGATGGCGATCACCGGGATCATCGCGTCCGTCGGCCTCACGATGTTCCCGTTCATCCTGCCCTCCACCGTCGATCCGTCGAGCTCGCTCACGGTATGGGACAGTTCCTCCTCGCATCTCACGCTCTTCGTGATGCTGGTGATGACGGTGATCTTCATGCCGCTGATCCTCGCCTACACCGCCTGGGTCTACAAAGTGCTCTGGGGCAAGGTGACCGAAGAAGACGTCACCGGCCCGGGCCACAGCTACTGAAAGGAGACCGCGACATGTGGTATTTCGCCTGGCTTCTGGGCCTGCCTCTCGCCGCCATGTTCGCCGTGCTGAACGCGATGTGGCTGGAAATGCGCGAGGACGGCCGGCTCATCGCGGACAGCGAAGAGGATGGCGGCGAGCGCTCCCAAGACTGAGCGCCGCCGCGGCCTCGATGCCTTGACATGAGGGGGCGCTCGTCACCAGGCCGGCGCCTCCGAGCCGCGTCGGGGGTGTGCCGCCGGGAAAGGCGCACGAGGCGCCCTGTCGACGCCTCGACGTCGCGGCGGCTGCCTCAAGGAGGATGGCAGACGCGCCGCCATGATCGCGACGTCGGGGGCACACCTCGTACGATTGCCCGATCCGGCGGAGGGATCGAACAGTCTCCGACCCGCAGCGCTGTCGATCGCGCATCCGGCCTGCGGCTCATGTGTCTCTGGTGGCGCGCCCGGCCGGAGGCGGGGCGTCAGCCAATCCGGTGATGCCGGCCTGATCCATATCAGCGTGAAGCGCCGCGCATTGCTCGATACACTGCGCGAAACGTCGGAAATGCCTTACGGTCCTGACCATGCCCGCCCGATCGAGCGTTCCATCCGCGAAGACGATCCCAAGCCCGGCTCTCGGTCTTTTTCTCGCCGTGACCTTCCTGATCACATGGGGTGTGATCGGGACCTATATCGTCGCCCCGGACATGGCCGCCGGCACGTTCGGCGAGATCAGCGGCGCGCATCCCCTGTTCTTCCTCGCCACCTGGTCGCCGGCCATCGCGGCCTTCGCCGTGATCTACCTTCATGGCGGGCTGTCGGGCATCGCCGCCTTTCTCGCGCGGCTGCGCATGTGGCGCGGGTCATGGGGCTGGGCGGCATTCATCCTGCTTCTCATTCCGCTCGTCTTCGTCGCGGGCTCGCTGATCAAGGGCGGGCCGGTGCTGGCCCCCCTGCCGCCCGAGGGCGCAAGGGCGGTCCTGGCGGTGATGGTCATGATGCTCTTTCTCGGACCCGTGGAAGAGTTCGGCTGGCGCGGCGTCATGCAGCCGCTGCTGCAACGCCACGTGGCGCCGATCTGGGCGGGCATCATCATTGGCGCGACCTGGGGGGTCTGGCACCTGCCGGCCTTCTTTCTCGCCGGCGTGGTCTTCGCCGACTGGAATTTCCTGCCCTTCTTCGTCGGCAACATAACGCTCGCGGTCCTGGTGACCCCGATCTTCAACGACACGCGGGGCAGCCTGCTCTGGCCCATGCTGTTCCACTGGCAACTGATCAACCCGTTCTGGGCGGACGCGCAGTCCTGGGATACCTGGCTTCTGGTGGCCGGGGCCGCCGTCGTGGTCTGGTGGCACCGTGACACGATGTTCACCCGCGACGGCGCCGTGACCGAGGTCATCCCGGCCGCACGGGGTGCCGCGTCCCGATCGGTGACATAGGGAGATGTTCCGGAACCCTCTTCCTCTTCCCGTCTTCGCGCTGGCACTTGCCTGCCTCACGGCGCCCCTGACGGCCCAGGAAGAGCGGTTGTCGTCCGCGCTCGACGACGCCCACACGCGCTACGGCTTTCCGGGCGCCACCGCGGCGATCGCCCTGCCCGACGGCTCGGTCGTGACCGCCGCCACGGGCCTTGCCGATCGCGAGGCAGGCCGCGCCATGACGCCCGAGACCCCGATGCTGGCGGCAAGCATCGGCAAGAGCTTCGTGGCGGTCACGGTGCTGGCTCTGGAAAGCGAGGGGCGGCTGTCGCGCGACGACCTCCTGTCCGTGCATCTCGGGGATCGCCCGTGGTTCGACGCGCTGCCCAACGCGCGCACCATCACCATCGATCACCTGCTGCACCACACCTCCGGGCTGCCGGACCATGTGCATCTGCCGGAGTTCCAGCGGGCCTGGACCGGGCTGGCCGGCGGGCCGAATTTCGACCCGGAGGAGCTGATCGGGTTCGTGACCGGACGGGAGCCGCTGTTCGAGGCACGGCAAGCCTGGGCCTATAGCGATACGGGTTATGTCCTGCTGGGTCTCGTGATCGAGGATGTGACGGGACAGGCGTGGCGCGAGGCGGGCCGCACCCGCCTGCTCGATCCCCTCGACCTCGGCGGCACGGTCCCCTCGGACCGCCGCGACCTGCCGGGGCTCGCGGTGGGGTATGTCGATCCGGACAATCCGTTCGGCCTGCCCGCGCGCACCGCCGATGCCCAGGGGCGGCTTCTGTGGAACCCTTCCGTGGAATCCGCCGGTGGCGGCTTCGCCTCGACATCGGCCGATCTGGCGCGCTGGGGACAGCTCCTCTTCGCCGGCGACGCGATGGAGGAGCCCTATCTCGACCGGCTGCTCGACGGGGTGCCCGTGGATCCCGACGCCCCCGGCATCCTTTACGGCGCGGGCGTGGCGATCCATGCCGACACGCCGCGCGGGCCGGTCTGGGGCCATGGCGGCTGGATTCCCGGCCATGTCTCGAGCCTGCGCCACTACGCGGATCACGGCGTGACGGTGGCCTTCCAGATCAACACCGATGTCGGGATCGCGGATGACACGAGCGATCTCGTGCCCGCCCTCGAGGCCGCGCTCGCCGATCTCGCGATCTCGCTCATCCGGTAAGCGCAGGCGCCTGGCGATCGCCTCCGGTGTGGTGGCGCCGGCGGTGCTTCCCTTGGTCTTCGGCCCGCTCGCCGCCACGGTGCCGCCGACCGGTGGAACCAGTGTCTCTCGAAGCACGCCGCAGACCCTGCGCGCGGGTCCATGCAGGATCGCCCCGGCCGACCGGCCGAAAGCCGCGCGACCCGCGCCGCCAGCCAGCCGCGGCTCTCTTCCCAAAGCCGCCACGGTCCCTTGGAACTGGTCGGCTGCACCCCGCCTGACCGGCGCCTCCAACCTCCTCAGCTCTGCTCCGTCACCCGTGAAGCGGCGGTAGGCCCACTTTCACCAGGGCCGACCTCTTCCTACCTTTGGAGGAGGCAAAGGAGGTGGCCCTTGAGCGCAATTGCAACGAAGCTCCCGCCGATCGACCCGGACCGTGCTGCCATGATCGAGGAATTCGGCGGTGAAATCACCGCTCTCGATCCGATCGGCGCGCAGGTTTCGGGGATAGATCTGTCTGCCGTGGAGGCGCTGCCGCCCGAACTCGTCGATGGTCTGGAACGGGAAATGGCGCATCGCGGTTTTCTCGTTTTCAAGAACGAGACGCAGCTGGAGCCCGAGGATTTCCTGCGCGCCAGTTGCCTTTGGGGCGGGCGCGAACTGCACAGCACCCATGGCGTGCACCCGGCAACGCCCGGCGGCAACCGCCACATCTTTCGCCTCTCGAACGATGAGCGCCACGGCATTCCGGATGTCGGACCGCAATGGCACAATGACGGCAGTTTCCTGCCGGCCACGTTTTCGCATTCGGGCTACCACATCATTCGGCCTGCCGAGCATGGCGGCGGTACGCATTTCGCGCATCAGGGGCTCGCCTTCGAGGCGCTGCCGGAGGACCTGCAGGAGCGCTGGAGCCGCCTGTCATCGGTGAATTCCGCCTCGGGCGTGGTGCATCCGCTGGTGCATGAACACCCCGTGTCGGGCCAGAAATGCATCTGGCTGCATCTGGGCATGACAGGCGCCGTCATCGAAAAGCTGCCCGGCAGGGACGGGTTCAGCCTGCTGCACGCAGAGGATCTTCGCCAGCTTTGCCACGATTACAACGACATCCTGAATGCCGGGCTGACGGAGGGCTATTCGGTGGCCCATGAATACGATGAGAACGACTGCGTCTTCATCGACAATCTGGCCGTCGCGCACCGGGCGGCCCCCGAGGCCCACATGCCCGTGGAACGGCAGGGCCTTCGGATCATGCACCGCAGCACGGTGAAGGGCGTGCAGAACCTCGCCCCCGGTTTCGGCCTGCCGCAGCATGTCACCATCGACGGCCCCAATCCGATCGGCGAGGGCGTGTGGCAAGGGGGCGGTGTCGGCTTCCGGTGGGAAGACGGCATCAAGATGCGGAACTGACCGGCGTTGACCGCGAACGGGCCACGGCCGATCGCAAGATGGCCCGGGGCGCGGCGCTCGTCCGGCATGCGACCACATTGCCCCCACCTCTTTGCGGCTCTTCCACCAAGGCCGTGGTCCGCGTATCCGGACGCGCCCACAGGACGGTCCGCGCTCCGCTCAACCGATCGCGCCGATCCCGCGCGCGATTTGGGCGAATACGACCGCCGGCCCTTGCCCCGCCCAAGTCGCGTCGGTGCGCCGTGACGCATGACCCGCCGATGTCGTGCCGGCCGTCCCGCTATCCGAGGCCGGCCGCCTCCCCCTCAGTGGTCCGCGGTGTTTCGTCCGGTGCGCCGGTCTGCGTGATCTGATCCGCGGCGGGCTGCAGGTGGAGCGTGCGGGTGGGAAAGGCGAACTCCACGCCCACCTCTTCGGCGAGCGCGATGATGTCCAGCACGATCTCGTGCTGCGCATCCACCTGGGATCCGTAGGCGTAGANGGTCCGCGGTGTTTCGTCCGGTGCGCCGGTCTGCGTGATCTGATCCGCGGCGGGCTGCAGGTGGAGCGTGCGGGGGGGAAAGGCGAACTCCACGCCCACCTCTTCGGCGAGCGCGATGATGTCCAGCACGATCTCGTGCTGCGCATCCACCTGGGATCCGTAGGCGTAGACCTTCAGGTAGAACATCAGTTCGATGTCGATCGAGGAGGCGCCGAAGCTTTTGAGGCCGACATAGATGTCTTCGCGGTCGATCCTCGGCTGCTCCAGCAATAGCTCCTTCAGGCGCTTGACGAAGGTGTCGAGCTTCTGGCGCGGGGTGTCATAGGTGAGGCCCACGCCGAGGACCACCTTCCGGCGCCGGCGCTTGCCCCAGTTGGCGATCACGCGATCGGACAGGTGCGAGTTCGGCACGTTCAACAAGGTGTCGTCGAGCGAACGCAGCCGGGTGCAGCGCAGGCCGACATGCTCGACCGTTGCCAGCGTCCCGTCCAGCTCGATCAGGTCGCCCCTCTGGAACGGACGGTCGGCCATCAGGATGCCGCCGCCCAGCATGTTCGACACCGTGTCGCGCGCGGCAAAGGCGATGGCGACGCCGCCCACGCCAAGGCCGGTCAGCACGCCCTCATAGGGCAGGCCCACGACATCGGCGACCGCGATGATGGCGCCGACCACGACCAGCAGCTTCATCAGGCCGGTGCCCAGCGAGGCCGCGATCTCGTCGACGTGAGACACCGTCTTTTCGGCGCGCGCTAGAAACCATCCGCCGACGAGACCGACGAGGCGATAGGCGAGGACCGCGATGGCGAAGAGCAGGAACACGCCAATCAGCGATCCCACCGCCGGCAGCCCGACCTGGGTCAGGCCGAGCCGCGTGATCGCCCAGGACAGGATCACGGCCGCGGCGATCAGACCGGCGGGCATCGCCAAGGCCGTGGCACGGTCCCCGCCCGCGCGCCGCCCGACTGCGCGCAAGGCGCCGCCCACCACGAGGCGCGCGGCGTAGGCGGCAAGCAGCGTCGCGACGAGGCCGAGCCACTGCCACGCCTCGAGATAGCCGAAATCCTGCACGAGGCCGGGCGAAGTGGCGCGCACGCTCTCTCGCAGCCGGAAATAGGGGGACAGCGCCTGCGGTGCCTCCAGCCCCCGGATCGGGGGAAGGTTCTGCATCGCCTGCAGCAGCGCGGGCGACGCGGCCACCGTCTCGCTGGTTAACTTCCACCGCCCGGCGCCGGCGGCGCCGTCCTCGGCCGGCGGTTCGCTGACGCGCGCGATGGCGATGTTGCCCACCGGATGCTGGAAATAGACGTAGGGCACGGTTCGGTCGGGATCGTCTGGGATCTCCTGCCAGATGACATAGGCCACCCTGTCCAGGATGCGCTGGAGGTAGTCGGCATAGATCGGCCCCTCGAGCGTGTGCAGCCGCTCGGGGATATGGGACAGGTCCATGACCGCCAGTGCGCGTTCGCGGCCGCCCTCGTCCCACGACTGCGTGCCCTGGATGAAATCGCGCATCACGGCGCGGGGCGAGTTCGCCCGCGCCGTGTCCAGCTGCGCCTTGCTCTCGTAGCCCATCGCGGACAGCAGGTGCGCGGTTTCATTGGCCAACTGGTCCGCCGGGGGCAGAACGAGGCGCCAGCGGCCGGGAACCTCGCTCACGAATTGCAGCGTGGTCTTCTGGGGGATCGCGGCGGGGCCGACGTCGAAGCGGACGGTCTGTGCCTGAGGATCCTCGGGCGCGAGGGGCACGTCGTTGATCCGAAGCGTCGAGAAGTCGAGAATGTCGAACATCATGGTCCGCCGCGCGGCCTGGTCCCGGGCGTTCGTGTCCGGCCCGGCATAGCTTAGCAGGTTGTCCACCCGCCGCAGCGCACCCGCATCGCCGGCATAGATCGCCACGTTGGCGGCAATCAGCAGACTGCGCAGCGTCTCCCGCGGCGACGCGTTGCCGAGCCGCCAGTTGCTGCTCTCGCTGCCCGTCTCCTCGCGGAAGCCGTTCCAGTACTCGCCGTTGCCGAAGCGCCCTGTCAGCACCTGCCCGTCCTCGGACAGGGCGAACACGACCCGGCCGGACGAGCCGGGCTGCTCCCAGGTGCCGCGCAGGACGCCCCTCTCCACCGTGCCCTCGATCCGCCCGTCGAGCGGGACGTAGGTGCCGGTGACCTGGTTGCCCTCCTGGTCGAGCGTCAGCACCGCGCTGCCGGTGCGCCAGTAGGTCTGCCACTCGCCCGAGAAGTCGGCCTGCTGCGCGCGAACCGCGAGAGGCGACCAAAGCAGAACGGCTGCCAGAAGTGCGATCAGGGAGGTGGGACAGGCGCGAGTGGTCGACATTCGAGCTTTCCTTCCGAGCGACCTGGCGCCCCTCCGCGGACCGTCCGCGCAGGGTGCGCCACATGTCAGTGCATCAGGTACTTCATGGCCGAGAGGGCGAGGCCGATACCCCGGTGAACAACGCGCCCAGCACGACCGATCGGAACTTTCTGCGGGCGATCCAGCCGAGCCGCCCGCCAAGGACGAGCAGCAAGAGTATTCCGAAGCCCTGGGCAAGGCCGATAGCCGCCGGGGTCGGCAGCAGCCCCATTCCGGACGCCAGGATAAGACCTGTCGTGACGTTCGCAGCCACGAGTGTCGGACGGCTGTGGCGCCCCGCATCCGTGAACGCTTTCTTCTGCGCGTCCGCGCATCGCTCGAGTTCTGCGGCGATGACCTCGGCGAACGCTTTCGCCAGCGTTACCGCGAGGACC
This sequence comes from Rhodosalinus sp. FB01, assembly GCF_041365715.1. Taxonomy (NCBI): domain Bacteria; kingdom Pseudomonadati; phylum Pseudomonadota; class Alphaproteobacteria; order Rhodobacterales; family Paracoccaceae; genus Rhodosalinus; species Rhodosalinus sp. FB01. Next base: position 35,522 of record NZ_JBGFSH010000014.1, read on the forward strand.
GAGCCGAAAAGAGCCGCCGCCATCCGGAATGGCGCCTCGGGGTGCGCGCTCATCGCCATGAGCACGCTGAGCGAGGTGATCGTTCCGTAGATCAGCCCGAAGGCTGCAAGGTCGAAGTCGTGCCACGGATCGCCAGTACGGTCTGACGAACGTCTCATGTGGTTCACGTCCTGCATCGGGGTATCCCACGCGGATCGACGGAGCGGCACATGGGCCTCTCCGCCTGGCATCGCAGCCGTCCAGGTCCGCGCCTCAGTAGATCGTGAAGCCGCCGTCGGTGTTGTAGGTGGCGCCGGTGATGTTCGACGCTTCCGGCGACAGCAGGAACAGCATGACCGCCACCTGCTCGGCCGAGGTGGAGCCGCGGTTCGCCTGGTCGCTGTATTCGAGCAGGCTGCGGGACTTGTAGAGCGAGATGCCGCTATCCGTGTAGCCCGATGCCCTGCGCTGGGTGATGATCTCCACGGCGCGTTCGTACATCGGGGTCAGCGTCGTTCCCATGCCGGTGGAATTCACGCGGATGCCATAGGGGGCATAATCGATCGCCGCGTTCTTGGTCAGCGCCTGCACCGCGTGCTTGGAGGCCGTGTAGGGCGCCGTCCCGCCGAAGCCGCGGATGCCGGTGACCGATGCGACGTTGACGATGGACCCGCCATTGCCCTGCTCCATCAACTGCCGCAACTCGTGGCGCAGCGCATAGAACATGCCGGTCGCATTCACCTCCATGACGCGGTGCCAGTATTCGTCGCCCGCCTCGTGGATCTTGGCCATCAGGCGGTTCTTCTGGTTCTCGTAGTCGATCGGTTCGTCGGGGTGCAGCGCATCCATGACGCCGGCATTGTTGATCGCCGCATCGAGGCCCCCGTATTCGGAGACGCAAAGCCGGACCATTTCCTCGCAGACGCTGTCCTGCGAGATGTCCCCCTGCATGAACACCATGTTCAGACCTTCCGAGCGGATCGATTCCGCCGTCTCTTCACCGAGGTCGCCGAGGATGTCGACGCCGACCACGTTGGCCCCTTCGCGGGCGAGCCGGCGCGCCGCGTCGGCGCCCATGCCGCGGGCCGAACCGGTCACGATCACGTTCTTTCCCGCGAAACGGCCGGGCATGTGGTAATCGTCGGGGACGCGCGCGATGTTCATGCGGCCGGGCACATCCGGGTCCTGCGGGTCCCAGGGGTAGGCCCAGTCCTGAAGCGCGAGGTCGATCGCCTCGTTCAGCTCCTGCGCTTCCGCCTGGGTCAGCGTGACGCCGCCGGCGGCGGCAATACCGAGGGATTTCAGGAGGTCTCTGCGGATCATCGGGGGCTCCTTTGTGTCGTGCAGTCTGGTGGTCTGGGGGTCAGGGCGAGCGACGGCGAGGATCACGGCGCCCCGGGAAAGCGTCGTGCGTTTCAGAAGGCGTATCGGACGAAGAGCATCGCGCTCAGCCAGTCATCGGCGTCGCCGCCCAGGGCGTCCCTCGTCGCATCGCCGGCCCAGGTATAGGCAAGATGGCCGTGGACGTAGGTGTTGCGGCTCACGAACCACTTGGCGGTGATGTTCGCCTCGTAGCCGTATTCCGTCCCGCTGAGGAAGGAGAGCGCGGGGTTGCCGCCGATATTGGTCTTGCTTTCCGCGTGGAAGGCCCAGAGCTGGGGCACGATCTCAACCTTCGGCGAGGGGCGGAAGCGGGCCTGGATCCGGTGGGCGATCACGTTTGAATCCTGGACCACCTTGAAGTGATTGGCGCCCTGCACCCATTGCTCGCCCGTGCCGCCCGAGAGCATCGGATCCCACCGCTCGTAGGTGCCCGTGTCGGGATCGTCTCCGGAGAAGCGCGCGAAGCGGTAGCTGAGCGTGGGCGACCAGCGCGCCTGCGGAAAGCTGTAACCGATCTCGGCCCAGCCCGCGCGCGCGTCCATGTCGAAGTTCTTGTTCGACTGGACGGCATATTCGGCCCCGAAGAACGGGCCCGGCGCGCCCGCACCGTTCGGTGTGTAGGTGAACCGCGCATCCCAGACCTGCAGCCCCTCGCGCGTGCCCACGATGTCGCCGGTCGGGCCGAAATAGTTGAAGTTCGAGTTCGGCGATGTCACATAGCTCAGCCCGATATCGAGGTTCTCCATCGGTCGGGCCTCGAAATTGAGGCCGGCATAGGCGGTCTCGGTGTCGATGTCGGGAAGCTCGTCGGGGTCGAGGTAGAACGCCTCCAGCATCGTGTCGTTGTAGCGAATGCGGGCCAGCGCCAGCAGGTCGGAGGCCCACCGCGCGTTGGCTTGCAGCGCCGCGCGTTCCTTCCCGTTCGCCGCGGTATTGGCGATGAGAAAGCCGTTGGCCAGCGTGAAACGCTGCCGCCCCAGGGTCAGGTTGTAGGACAGGCGATTGCCGGCCTCGTCCGTCCGCCCGCCGACGAGGCCGACATAGGCGTCCTCGACCGCGTTCCACCCGCGCGTCTCGTCGGTGAACAATTCCTGCCCCACCGAGTAGGACGCGAGGCCGCTCAAGCCGCCGTAGAAATACAGCCGCTCGTTGATCGGCGTGATCCCGTAGATGCCGTAATGGACGTAGGATTCCACCCACTGGTCCCAGCCCTCGCCCGAGGGCTCACCCTCGACCAGCGGATTGCCGGCGAGCATCGCGTCCGGCCTGCCGTACCAGGCATTGTTGTTGGCGTAGGTCAGCGCGAGCAGGTCAAGCTTGAACCGCACGAAGGTGCCGTCCTTCTCGTAGATGACCGGAAAGTCCCCGCCGAAGGTGAGGCCGCGCCCCTCCGCTCCGTCCTCGGCAAGCGTGACGGAGATGGCGATATCGAGCCCGCCCTGCCGGCCGAAGGAGACATCGTAGTCGATGTCGCCCACATCGCGGATGCGCCGGGCCTGCGCGAGCTGGAACTCGATCCGCTGCTGGGAGAACCGCGCACCCGGGAAAAGGGCGAGGCGCGTGCGCACGCTGTCCTCGACCCTGGCGTTCAGCCCGGCATCGGCGCTGGGATTCACGATGCGGATCGAGACCCGCTCCACTTGCTAGTTGGTATAGGGATCGACGCCGGCAACGCTCTGGGCAGCGGTCTCTGCCGGAAGCCAAGTCGATGCGAGAGCCATGGCCGCCGCCATGATCACTTTCCGCACGGAACTCATTTTGCTGCCCCGATGTTGCTATCGCCGAAACCGATGCTCATGTTGGCAGCCTCCATGACCGCGACCGGATCGGCGCCCATGCCCGTGACCCGAGCGGCCGGGTCAGTCAGTGCACCTCGACTGGGGATAGGCCGCGGCCTGTCTTCGACACCCTTCTGCTAGCGAATAACTAGACGCGTGAGCAGCGGCATGGAAAGTGACCACCTGCCCGAAATGGGCAGCCGGGAGACGGAACTTCGCCCCTCAGCGACGAGGCGGCCTGGCGAGTTGGCCGAGATCGACGACCAGACGCGTAAGGATCCGGCGGGTGCGTTCTTCCAGCTCGGCGAAATCGCGCCGCGCCGGCGTGGTCGTGTCCGTGTCTGCGCCGGACACCAGATACCAAGCCCCGTCGGCCCGCCTGTCGACCCACCCGCGGTCCTGTAACAACTTCAGCTTCCGGCGAACCGTCTCGCGGGGAATACCCGTGACATCGGCGATCCGTGAGGCCGTGATCGAAAGCTCCTCGGCCGCCGGCTGCACCTGCTCTGCGTCTCTGGCAGTCCGGCCCGCGCCAAGCCGCACCTGGCCGATCACTGCGAGCACCAACGCCTGTTGAAGATCGCCGTGGAAGGCCCGTGACACGTCGGTCAGATGGGCCACCATGAATTCGACAACGGCATACTGGTAGCGCGGGTACTCCTCTGCGAACCTCTCGGCGAGGATGTCCGCGCTACGCTCGGTCTTCGAGGCTTTGACCGCCTTGTCGCACATCGTGACCGCGCCCTCTGCCGCGTCGCATCGAGCGACACGCTGACTCGAAGCGTATCAACCTGACCCATTGTTATCTTAAATCGCGGGGCCCGCAGAGAACAACATGCCACTCGAGGTTTGCGTTGTGACGGCGCGGCGTTCGAGCGTCGCGCGTGTCCCTCGCCCACTGGCAGGACAGGTCGTTTTCCGGGCGCCGATTACGGTTTCGCGCCCATTCGCGGGATGTCACCGATCAGGTCTGCAAAATGAGCTGCAATTCCCACGCATCCCGTCGTCGGGCATGGCGCGACTGCGGAAGGTCTGGGCCCGTCCTCGGCATCCGACCCATTCGCTTGGATGACCGCTTGGTCAGGCGAACCGGAATTTTTTGCGGCCGCCAGCAATCCTGCGGAGCAGTTGACCTGCTCCCATGACATTGCGACCGGCCGTCAGGGCGCGGTCGCGGCCTTCGCCATGCCCGGGGCTTCCAGCTGGGCGCGAACTGTGGTTAAAGCGCACCTTCGAGGTGCTCGGCTTTGCCTCCACGTCACGTCCACAAGCTTGGAACGCAAAGGGCTTCCCGTTCGGGGGGCACTTAAGCGGCTGTATCTTTCCGAAAAATCTGGTTGCGGGGGTAGGATTTGAACCTACGACCTTCAGGTTATGAGCCTGACGAGCTACCGGGCTGCTCCACCCCGCGTCATGTATGTTTGACCGATTTTGGTCATTTATCGTTGGAGAGATACGGTTTTTTGTTTGTGTCTCGGCTTTCCAGGTTTGGCGGCGACCTACTC
>NZ_JBGFSH010000015.1:0-27432 GCF_041365715.1 Rhodosalinus sp. FB01
CCGTCGCCGTCGCAGGAATAAACCCCGCAGACATGGTCAGGCAGACAGCCTGATCCCGGCATGAAGCTGCAAACGGTGTACGGCTTGTCCGGCCAGCGATTGGCCGGGCATCTCAAGGCGTATCTGCCGGGCGTCATGGTCGCGGTCCTCGTCGCGCTGGCGGCGCAATTCGTGGCCGAGCATCATGGCGCCCCGGCGATGCTCATGGCGCTGCTGTTCGGGATCGCGCTGAATTTCCTCGGCGAACCGGGACCGACCGCGGCGGGCATCGGCTTCACCGCCCGCACCGTCCTGCGGTTCGGCGTTGCAGTCCTGGGCGCGCGCATCAGCGTCGAGATGCTGACGTCGCTGGGCTGGGGCATGATCGGGCTGCTTGTCGGCGGGACGGTCGCCACCATCCTCTTCGGCGTGGCGCTGGCGCGCCTGATCGGACAGGGGCCGCGATTTGCCATTCTCACCGCCGGCGCGGTCGCCATCTGCGGCGCATCGGCCGCCATGGCCATCGCCGCCGTCCTGCCCAAGGACGAACGGTCCGAGCGCAACCTGCTGTTCACGGTCCTGGGCGTCACGGTCCTGTCGACGATCGCGATGATCCTCTACCCGATCCTCACCAATGCGCTCGGCTTCGACGACGTCACGGCGGGGGCCTTCATCGGTGCGACGGTGCACGACGTGGCGCAGGTCGTCGGCGCGGGCTTTTCGATTTCCGACACCGCGGGCGAGACATCGACTCTCGTCAAATTGATCCGGGTCTCGTTCCTCGCACCGGTGGTGATCGTGATCACGCTTGTGTGGCAACGCGAACAGACGCGCGCGGACGGCACGCGGCCGCCGATCGTGCCCGGCTTCGTGGCGGGGTTCCTCTGCCTCGCCACGCTGAATTCGCTTGGCCTGATCCCCGAGACGCTGGGCGCGTTCCTGGCCGGGCTTTCGTCCTGGGCCCTGCTGGCCGCCATCGCCGCGGTCGGGATGAAGACCGACCTGCGCAACATCATCAAGGTGGGTGGCGGTGCGATCGCGCTGATCGTGGCCGAAACCCTGTTTCTCGCGGGGCTCGTCCTGGCCGGGATCAGCTTTCTGGAGTTCGCGTGACGATGGTCGCCCTGCTGGCCCCGAACGCCCGAAGCTCTTCGCTGAATTTCGCCGTGGCCGACTGGCGAACCGAATCGACGCCCACGCTCGGCCATCATCGACAGACGAGCCGCGTCGCGTGTCGCCTGCCACATGCCGCCGTCGGGCTACACCGCACGGATGCCTGCCACGGCAAAGAGGCGCAGGGCGTCGCGAGCTATCCGCAGCTGTCCGACAAGGCGCCGGACTACATCGCGAACCGGCTGAAGACTTACAGAGCCGGCGCGCGCGTCGGCCCGGACTCGGTTCCGATGATCCAGACCGCGAGGGATATTTCGGACACGGAGATCGCCAGCCTTGCGGTCCACGTGACACGCGCCTTCGACCGACGCGCGAAAGGCCCGGGCGGTCGGATGTCGGACATGCGCTTGCCTTGATCGGAAAACGATCGTGCTTACGTTTACAGCTTAACCGCCAACGCCTCCCGACGATCAATTCCGGGAGGCCGCATTGGTCGGAAGGCATTCAAGGGAGGATCACATGGCTTATCAAAGGGCCTTCGTCGCATCGCTGCTGACCGGGACCGCGATCCTTGCATCGCCGGCTTTCGCCCAGGTGGGGATGAACACCACCAGCCTTCAGCACGAAGTCGTGCTCGACGGGCTGGACAGCCCTTGGGACATCGCGTTCCTCGACGATGGAACGATGCTGTTCAGCGAGAAGTGCAACGGCCTTTCGGTGCGGTTGCCCGATGGGACGGTCAACGCGCTCTACGGCATGGGCGACGTCGATGGCTACCCGTCGAACGGGTCGGACCTGTTCTGCGAAGGTCAGGCCGGGATGATGGGCGTCGCCTTCGACCCGGAGTTCGAGACCAACCGGCGCATCTATGTCTATGCCACGTCCGACATGTCCGATCCGCACACCAACCGGCTGATGCGCTTCACCGTGAACGAGGACTTCACCGCCGTTTCGAACCGCGTCGATATCGTGGATGACGTGCCCTACAAGATGGAGGACTCCGATCATCCCTTCGGCGGGCCCGGTGCCCATAACGGCGGGCGCGGTCGCTTCGGTCCCGAGGGGGCGCTGTGGCTCACCACGGGCGACAACCACAATCCCGAGATCCCGCAAAGCCCGACGCTCATGGGCTCCAAGGTGCTGCGCATCCAGACGGACGGAAGTGCGCACCCCGACAACACCCCGCCCGAAGGCTTCGACACGCGGACCTACACCTACGGGCACCGCAACGTGCAGGGCATCGCCTTTCACCCCGAAACGGGCGACACCATCATCACCGAGCACGGGCCATGGCACTCCGACGAGATCACGGTGCTGGAAAACGGCGGGAACGGTGGCTGGGACCCGCGTGACAACATGGCGGGCCGGGGCGACTGTCCCGATGGCTATTGCGGGTACATGCCCAACCAGGACGAAGGCATGAACCGCTTCGAACGCGCGTCATTCATGCCGATGACGGATTTCGAGACCTATCCCGACGCGATGCCGCCGATCTGGGAGAACAACGGCTGGTCGCAGGGCATATCCTCTGCTGCCTTTCTCGAGGGCGAGCAATGGGGCGAATGGGACGGCGCCTTGGCCGTCGGCCTGCTGGGCATCGGCTTTGGCGGAACGCCCATCGGCCAGCGCATCGACGTGATCGAGCTCGAGACCCACGAAGGCGAGATCTCGGTGCGTGACGTGACCGAGATGACGCTGCCGATGCCGCCCGCGCGCTTCCGCTCGCTCGTGCTGGGCCCCGACGGCAGCCTCTACACCGCCGTCGACGGAGGGGCGGTCCACAAGCTGACGCCGGGCGACTGAGCCGGCAAGCGGGCCGCGCCACCTTCGCGGCGCGGCCTGCCACCGCAAATCTGCGTCTCGTCAGATCCGGTATCTTCGGCGGTGGCCGGGGCGCCGAAGCCGGCCAAGGCGCGACACGCTCGACCGGAGAGATGCGCGGGAGCGCGCTGGCGTGACGCCCGCGCGTGGCGCTTTGGAGCGTCGACAGGATCCAATCGGTGCGAGACGGTTCCCGGCCGCCTCCGCACGAGATGCACCGCTGCTTTCCGACCGTCCTTGCCAGATCACCAACATATGCGCGCCTGCCCCACCGGGGATTGCACTCCTTCGGCAGAACGACTATTTTTATTATGCATCTTGAGAAGAGCCCTAGCGCTCTCGCCAACCTGCTGACCCAGCAAGGTGGTACCCCAGAGTGGGGGATGCGGCCGAAGACTGGCAACGAAAGGGTGGCCCATGCGGACCTCTCCCAAAACCCGCCTTGTCGTGCGCCACGACGCAGGTGTCGCTCCGGTAAGATACCGGCGTGACGCGGTGTCCGCGCGCCTTCGGCCAATGTCACGTGCCGAAGGAGTTCCCTCATGATCCTCGACCTTCCCGACCAATGCGCCGCGACGGCGCGCACGGCGTTCGTGCGCCGGAGCCTCGCGCGGGCGGTGGTGCCCCGCTGGCAGGAGCGCGCCCGCGCGCTCGTGATGCTCGAGGCGATCCTCGCCCGCCCGAACGGCCCGGAGCGCGGGCGGCGCGACCACCTCGTCGCGGGCCTGCTGATCACGGCGTATCCTGTCAGCTACATCGCCATTCGCCTCGAGCTCGAGGGCCACGGGGCGCAGGCCCTCGCGCCGATCGCCGAGCAGCTCGAGCTCCCGCCGCCCGCCCACGGATGTTTCCTCTACCCGGGATACAAGTGGTTCTGGCCGCATCTGCGCGCCGTGCGGATCCTCAACGGCCATCGCTGGGCGCTCGCCGACCGGCGCGGCGCGGAGCTCTCCGATGTCTGGCGCTGAGCGGCTCTGGGGCCCGTGGCAGCGCCACGACGGGCGCGGCATGCCCGTGCCGGAGGGGACCGTCGTGGAGGCCGAGGCCCTGCCGCCGCACGGTCCGCCGAAGCACGGCGTCACCCGGCGGGTCGGGATCGCCGGCGTGGACCTCGTGCGCTCCTGGCACTGGACGCCCGAGAACCGGGCCCGCGGCTGCGACTGCGGCAGGGCGCTGCCGATCGATCGCTACCGGATCCGCCGCGCGCCCGGCATGGCGATGCTCGACCGGGTGCTGGCGGACTGCGCGCCGCGCGCCCCCGAGATCCCGATGGACACATTCGATCACGAGGAGGCCTGATGCACGACATCATCCCCGACATTCACGGCCAGGGCGAGAAACTCCACGCGCTTCTTCCGAAGCTCGGCTGGCGCCAAAGCGCCGCGGGCTGGATCAACGACGCGCCCGATCGCGAGATCGTCTTCCTCGGCGATTTCATCGACCGGGGGCCCGACAATGCGGGCGTGATCCGCACGGTCCGGAGCCTCATGGACGCCGGCAAGGCGCGCGCGGTCATGGGCAACCACGAGCTCAACGCGCTCCATTACCACGCGCGGCATCCCGGGACCGGGGAACCGCTCCGCGCGCGAAGCGCGAAGAACACCGCGCAGCACCGCAGCTTCCTCGAGGCCTTCCCGCCGGACGCTCCCGCGACGCGGGAGGTGCTCGCCTGGATGCAGAGCCTGCCGCTTTACCTGGAAACGGCGCGTTTCCGGGCGGTGCACGCTTGCTGGGACGAGGCCGTCATCGCGGCGCTCGCGCGGGAGACCCGGGACGGCGTCCTCGACGAGGATCAGCTCGTTGCCGCCGCCGACAAGGACCACGCGCTCCACGCGCGTGTCGAGACGACCACGAAGGGGCCGGAAGTCCCTCTGCCCGAGGGGCACGTCTTCCACGACAAGGATGGGCGTCGCCGCGCGCATGTCCGCCTCAAGTGGTGGCAAGGCGAAGCGGCGAGCTGGGCGGACATCGCCATATCGGTGCCCGATCCCGCCGAACTGCCGCCCGGGCCCCTGCCGGAGTTCGCGCGCGCCGGCGCCTACCCCGCCGGCGCGAGACCCGTCTTCTTCGGCCACTACTGGCTCGACGGGCGGCCGGCTCTCCAGGCGCTGAACGCCCTCTGCCTCGACTACTCGGCGGGCGGCGACGGGCCGCTGCTGGCCTACCGCGTGCAGGGTGACGCGGCACGGCTCGACGTGGCGCACATCGTCAGCGCAGGTGGGTGAGGCGGCAGAGATCAGCCGCGATCGGCAACTTGACGCCGAGCGCCGGTGCGGCCCAACCGAAGCCCGCCCGGAGCTCGCATGAGGCCCGGACCGAGGACCCGGCAAGGTCCACCATGAAACCGGCAGCAGGCCAGCCTTGACCGCCCCATGGGGGCGGGCCCAAGGGCGCCCCCTCGCTTTCTACCTCAAGTCTTCGGGCAGGAGTTCGCCGGGAATGTTTTGATAGCAGACCGGCCGCAGAAAGCGACGTATGGCCAGCGTGCCGACCGAGGTATGACCGAAATTCGTACTGGCCGGATAGGGGCCACCATGCACCATGCTGTCGCACACTTCGACACCGGTCGGGAAGCCATTGGCCAGCAGGCGCCCAGCCTTCCGCTCGATGATCGGCATCAGGCCGCGCGCACTCTCGGTGTCGGCGTCGTCCATGTGAAGGGTACATGGCAGCTGTCCTTGCAGCGACCGGGCGACATCTTTCATCTCGCCGGAATCCGACACCTTCACGATCAGACCCAGCGGGCCGAACACCTCTTCGCCAAGCACGTCGTTTTCCAACCACTCCTTGCCGGTCGTGGCGAAGAGATAGGGTGTGGCAGTCCGCAGGTCGCACGTCGATGTCAGGATCTCCTGCACTCCCTTGCTGGCGGCCACACGGTCGCGGCCCGCACGATATGCCTGCGCAATACCGTCCGTCAGCATCACCTGCGCCGCCTCGGGGTCCAGTGCCGCGGTGGCTGCGTCCATGAAGGAGTCGGCCTCGGGCCCGTCGATCAAAATGGCGATGCCGGGATTGGTGCAGAATTGTCCCGCCCCCATGGTGAGCGATCCGGCCCACCCTTTCGCGATTTCGTCGCCGCGCGCCTTGACCGCCCCAGGCAACAGAAACATCGGGTTGACCGAACCGAGTTCGCCGAAGAAGGGGATCGGCTCTGGCCGCTTCGCGCAGAGATCATAGAGCGCCCGCCCCCCGGCAAGACTGCCGGTGAACCCCACCGCACGGATCAGCGGGTGCTGAACGAGCGATTGCCCGACCTCCCGGCTGCCGCCCTGGACAAGCGAGAAGACACCTGGATGGACGCCGCAGGCTTCGATGGCTGCCGAAATGGCCTCGGCCACGATCTCGGCGGTGCCGGGATGTGCGCCGTGCCCCTTCACCACCACCGGGCAGCCAGCCGCCAGCGCGCTGGCCGTGTCGCCGCCAGCCGTCGAGAAAGCCAACGGGAAATTGGACGCACCGAACACGGCCACAGGCCCGATCGGCCGCTGCATCATCCGAAGATCCGGGCGCGGAGCGGGCTCCCTGTCCGGCCAGGCGGGATCGTGGCGCCGATCCAGATACTCACCCTGCTCGATATGCTCGGCGAAGAGGCGGAGCTGTCCACATGTGCGGCCCCGCTCTCCCTCGAGCCTCGCCGGGGGCAAGCCGGTTTCTCTCGTGCCGGTTTCAGTGATCCGGGCTCCACGCGCTTCGATCTCATCCGCGATGGTGCGCAGGAAAGTCGCTCGCGCGGCGCGGGACAGTTCGGAATAGGATGTGAAAGCTTCCTCTGCCGCGCGGACCGCCTGGTCGACGTGCTCCGGGCTGCCGGCGGCAAAATTGTCAGGATCGCCTTCCACGGGAGCGTTCGCGAACGTCTCGTCGTTTCCAATCCATTCGCCTGCGATAAGATGTTTTCCGATCACGGTACTTTTCCTTTCTCATTGATTTCTGACCAGGCTGAGGGTCTCGGACCGAATGGGGCTCTCGGGAAACGCGCCCAAGCTATACACCCCATGTATCCTTCAGCCTGTAGCCCTCCGGCCAGGGATCATCGGGATCGAGCAAGTGCTGATGGATGCCGGTTATCCATCCTCGACCGGTGATTTGCGGGACGATTGCAGGCCGGCCTGAAACCTGCGCTTCCCCATGGATCGTGCCGATGAAGGTCGAGCCGATGATCGACACGGCCTCGAAGGTTTGCCCCACTCGCAACTGATTTCTGGCGGCCATCAAGGCCATTCGCGCAGAAACGGCAGTTCCAGTTGGCGAGCGGTCGATTTTCCCCGGTCGGATCGCAACGGCGGACCGTCCCTCGAGGCCTGTCCGCGTCGCCGTTACCGGGCCGCGGAAGGCACAGAACGAAATATGGTCCCAGTCCGGGTTCTCGGGATGGGTGAACCCGAGCTGTTCATTGGCGGCCCGCGTAATCCCGACCCCCAGCCTGGCCAGATCGGCCGCCTCGTCTGCAACCATGGAAAACCCGAGCGCCGCAGCATCGACGACAACGAAACTGTCTCCGCCATACGCGGTATCCACGGTGAGGGTGCCAAACCCGGCGACCTCGAGCTTCGCGTCCAGCTTGTCAGCAAAACTGGGAACGTTTCGTACGCTGATGCTCTCTGCCTTGCCGTTTCGGCAGGTCGCACGAACATGGACAAGGCCGCCCGGCGCCTCGAGAACCATTTCGGTGACGGGTTCCTTCATCGGGACAATCCCGGAGTCCAGCAGCACCGTCGCGACGCATATGGAGTTGGAGCCCGACATCGGGGGGGTATCTTCCGGCTCCATTATGATGAAGGCCGCATCGGCATCGGGATTTTTCGGCGGGACCAGCAGGTTCACATGGCGAAACACCCCGCCCCTCGGCTCGTTGAGCATGAAATTGCGCAGCGACTCCTGCTGTTCGATGTAGGTTCGCTGCTCCCAGAGCGTCTTTCCGGGGGGCGGCGCCACGCCGCCCACGATCACGTCGCCGACCTCTCCTTCGGCATGACACGAAATTACATGGATCGTCCGAGTGCTTCGCATGTCTGACCTCTGGCTAAGCTCTGTGCCCCGTGTGGCGATGCGCGGCGTCGGGCGCGGCAGAAAACCCTTCAAGACCGATCGCCCGGAACGGTGGCCCGTCATCAAGGGACGTAGGCGCCTGAATGATGTTTTCGGCTGGAACGTTCATTCCGCACCAGGTCATGTGAAACGCCGCGCCGAGAATGGCGCGGCGTCCAGCGGTGGGGTCACCCCACAGATCAAGGCTTGCACCAACTCGGCTGTTCCGGCCGCCTGAGTCAGCCCGAGATGCCCGTGGGCGAACGCGTAAACGACCCGATCCGTGCGCTGCGCATGGCCGATGACCGGCAGGCTGTCGGGCAAGGAAGGGCGGAACCCCATCCACTCCCTTCCCCGACTGGCGTCCAGACCCGGCATGAACGCGCTGGCTTTGTCGCGAAGGATCTTTGCACGCTTGAAGTTCGGCGGACGAACCAGACCGGCCAGCTCGACCGCGCCGCCGACACGAACGCCGTCCTGGATGCGGGAGGCCACGAAGCCGTGGTCCGCAAACGTGATATGGGTCCGGAGGTCGAAGCCTGCTTGGCGAATTGTCGTGTTGTAGCCGCGCTCCGTCTCGAGCGGGATGCGATCGCCAAGAGACATCGCAAGTGTCCGCGACCAGGCACCCGCGGCGACAATGACATGGCCCGCCGAAAGCGTGACTTCCGCCCCGTGTAGCGTGATCCGTTCGTCCCCGGCCTGCAGAGCGCGCGCGTCCAGCCTATCGACCACGCCGCCCCGCGCACGAAACACCGACAGGAGGTGCTCGAGCCAAAGCATGGGATCCCGCGTGTTGATCCAGTCGGGCGTATATCCGGCGTGGGTGAATTCGGAACTGAGGCCCGGCTGGAGTTCCGCGATCTCGGCCGGCGACTCCAACAGATCAAATCGAATGCCGTACTGCCGGCAGGCGTCCCAATAGGAACGGCTTCGCTCGAACCGTCGGGCGCCCTGGTAAACCCTGAGCTGTCCCTCTCGTTGCAGCAGATGTTCGCCGCTCGTATCCGCCACCTGGCGTTCGAGGGCGGCGCGGGACAACTCCATGAGGGCGGCTTGCGCTTCCATCAGCCTGGGGAAGCGATCCTTCCAGCTTGCCCGCCAGAACCTCAAAAGCCAGGGCGCGATCGCGAAGACGTAGGACGGATCGACGGAGAGCGGACCCAGGGGATCCGCGAGCCACCTGGGCGCGGCGCGAATGATCCCGGGTGTCGCGAGCGGAACGATGTCCGAAAAGGCGAATGCACCTGCGTTCGCGAACGACGCGCCATTTCCGGGGGCGCTTCGATCGACAAGCAGGACATCGCGGCCCGCCGCCTGAAGTGCGATCGCGATGCTCACGCCGATCACCCCGGCGCCGATGACGATCACATCATGGTCGGATTGATCCGTCATTTCATCCCGATGGGGGCCAGCGGCCGATGCGCCTTTTCTTGGCATGACCGCATTTCAGTAACGGATCCCGCGCAGATAGGGGTCGGCGGGATCGAAGATCAAAGTCGCATCGGATGTGACGAAAGCCTGGCCGGTGATCGTCGGCACGATGCCCCCATCGGCACCTGGCTCGTAGCTTAGGCCGTAGGTGCTTCCGATGATGCTTTCCTGAATCCACTCTTGCCCTGCTTGCCACTCTCCGTCCGATGCGAGGCACGCCAGCTTGGCAGAGGTCCCGGTCCCGCAGGGAGAGCGATCATAGGCGCCGCCGGGACAAAGCACGAAGTTCTTGCTGCGGGCGCGCGGGTCCAGGGGTGGGCCGAACAGCTCCACATGATCGATCCAGGCGCCATTCCTGCCGGTGATCCCGTCGCGTTCCAGCGCGCTTCGAATGTCGAGCGCCAGATCCGTCAAGGGCCGGATATTCCGTGGCGCGATGGCAAGCGGCGAGGTCTTCACAAGGAAGAACCAGTTGCCCCCCCACGCGACGTCGCCCGTGATCTCCCCCACGCCGTCGACGGCGACAGAGACGCCTTTGTGCAGGCGATAGCTTTCAACGTTCACGACCGAAGCGGTATGGGCATCGTGCAAGTCCACGTCCACGGCCCCGACGGGCGTATCGATCCGATGGGCACCTGGCCGGATGGCGCCAAGATGCGCCAGCGTGACCGTCAGACCGATGGTCGCATGACCGCACATCCCGAGGTTTTGCAGCGTATTGAAAAAGATCACCCCGGCTGCGCAACCGGGATCCGTGGGCGCGACCAGAAGGGCGCCGACCATGGCGTCATGCCCCCGCGGCTCGCACAGAACCGACGTGCAGAAGTCGCGATGCTCCGCTTCGAGACGCGCCGCACGTTCGGCGAGCGGCCCGTCTCCCAGATCGGGACCGCCGTCAACGATGACGCGTGTCGGCTCACCTGCCGTATGGCTGTCGATCACCCGCATGAGCGCTACAGCCCTTCTTTCCTGGCCCAGTCGTCGAACCAGACCCGGAAAAGCTCGTATTGCGCTTCGATATAATGACGTTGGGCATCCGAGAGAGCATCCGTCTCGTTGAAATGCAGACGGTATTCCTCTTCTCCGTTCAGCACCATGAGATGCTTGTAGTAGAGAACGAGGTCCGGTCCCTCGTCGAAGCTCGACAGAACAGCAAGAGCCTCGTCCAGCTCACGTGCCTGGCGCCGCGCGAGCGCGTCGCCCGTGGCGGCCTTCTGGCTGAGTTCCGTCAACAGCAGCACCTGCCGCGGCAACGCGTTTCCGATGCCGGTAATCGCGCCGGTTGCGCCACAGTTCACGAAGCCATGATAGACTGCGGTATCGACACCGATCATCAGCGTGACGTCGTCATCCCGCGACGTGATGAACTCGGCCGCGTAGCGCAGATCGGCGGCGCCGCCGAACTCCTTGAAACCGACAAGGTTGGGATGTTCCGCACGCAGCGCGAAGAAAAGATCTGCCCGGGTGGCAAAGCCGTAATAGGGGCTGTTGTAAATCACTGCCGGAATGTCGGGCGCTGCCGACAAGATCGCCTTGAAGTGATCGCGCTGCGCCTCTGGAGAAGAGCCCCGCGACAGGACACGCGGGATCACCATCAGCCCGAGCGCCCCGACCCGCGCGGCATGCGCGGCGTGGGCCACGGCCGCGCGGGTGTTCACGGCCCCCGTCCCCACGACGACCGGAACGCCCGCTTCGACAAGGCGCGCCACACCTTCCATCCGCTCTTCGTCCGTCAGCAGCGGCCAGTCGCCCATCGAACCGCAATAGACGACGGCCGACATTCCGGCGTCGATCAGCTCTTTGCCCTTGCGCATAAGTGCTTCGTAATCGGGTTTGCGATCAACATCACAAGGCGTCATCAGAGCGGGCATGCAGCCCGTGAAAACATGGCGCGACACGGTTGTTCTCCTCTTTGGCTGTCGAGGCGTCTCGACCTCGACTTTTGCAAGGTTGTTCCTGCTTCCGTGGCACGGGGTTCGGGCCCGCGTTCAGCGAACCTTTGCCAGGAATTTTCGGGTCTGTTCGGAATTCGGGTCGCCGAAGATCTGTTCGGGCGGTCCGATCTCTTCCATCGCACCTTCATGGAAGTAGGCGACGCGGTCAGAGACATCTCGTGCGAAGCCCATCTCGTGGGTCACACAGATCATCGTCATGCCCTCCTCGGCCAGGATCCGCATCGTGTCCAGGACTTCGCCGACCAGCTCCGGGTCCAGGGCCGACGTGGCTTCGTCGAAAAGCATGTATTGCGGATCCATGGCGAGCGCTCTCGCTATCGCCAGCCTTTGCTGCTGTCCGCCCGACAAGGCGCTCGGATAGACATCGAGCTTGTCGGCGAGGCCAACATGTTCCAGCTGCTTCACCGCTATCTCTTGCGCCTCCGCCCGCGATTTCTTTTTCACGATGCGCGGGGCCAATGAAACGTTCTCGAGGGCGGTCAAATGGGGGAAGCTGTTCCACTGCTGAAACACCATTCCCATTCTCTGCCGCAAATTGTTCAAGTCAGTCTGCCTGGCGTGAACGTCTATACCATCGACGACGACCCGTCCTTCCTGGATCGGCTCGAGGCCATTTATGCAGTAAAGCAATGTGGATTTCCCGGATCCCGACGCTCCGATCACCGAAAGGACTTCGCCCTTCTGCACTTCCAGGTCGATACCCCGCAACACATGGAGCGAGCCGAAATACTTGTGCAGGCCAGTGATTCCGATCATTGGGACCACCTCTTCTCGACTTTCGCCGAATAGCGCGAGATCGGATAGGACAGCGCAAAGTAGAACGCGCCGGCGATTGAGATAATCAGGAGCGGTTCCTGCGTGCGTGTCATCAGGATCTGACTTGCCCGAAGAAGCTCCACGTAACCGAGCACCGAGACCAGGGCGCTATCCTTCAGGACGCCGAGAGCCACGCCCACCCAGGACGGAAAAACGGCACGCGCCCCGATGGGCAAGACCACGTAGCGCAGATCTTGCCAGTAACTCATGCCCAGCGAGCGCGCGGCCCGACGCATGGGTTTCCCGACAGATTCGATACCGCCCCGCGCGACGCTTGCGACAAGCGCAGCCGTATAAGCCGTCAGAACCACGAGCCCCGACTGGAACGCATCGAGGTTAAGACCAATGATCGGCGCGAAATTATAGAAAAGAACCAGCTGGATGATAAGCGGTACCGAACGGAAAGCGTCCAGTACCGGCGCAAGGAACAGAGTGGCCCAAACCCGCCCCTCATAGAGCATCCAGCCGAAGATCGCCCCCAGAAGCGTTCCAAGGGAGATCGATATCACCGAGATCAGGAGCGTTCGCCAAGCCGCTTGCGCCATGAAGAGCACGTCCTGAAGCCCGAACCCGCTGAAGAAGCTGATAGGAGTTTCCACTTTGCTCCCCTCAATACCGGAACAGACGCACGGCGAGCAGCCGGGACGCGAGCAGAATGATCTTGACCATGACGTAATAAATCACCGCCGTGACGGCGAAATATTCGAAGATGCGATAGGTGCGGCTGGCGAAGAACTGCGTCTCGCCCGACAGCTCGCGAAAGCCGACGAGCATGCCAAGGGACGACATCAACACCGCCCAGACCAGCTGATTGGTCATCGGGTAGTAAACGATCCGCAAGACCTGCGGCACCAGGATCCGCGTGTAGGACTGCCACAAATTCATGCCAAGGCTTCGCGCCGCGCGCATCTGCGTATCAGGGACCGCCTGAAAGCCGCCGCGAAAGTTCTCGGCGAGATAGCCGGCGTTATTGAAGCTGAGACCGGCCAGAACGATCATGTAGGGCGTCAGGTGCCATCCGAAGGCCCCCAGCCCGAACCCGAAGAAGAACAGCTGAAACAGAGCCGGCGTGTTGCGCGCCAATTCCACCCAGGCCGTGGCGAACCAGTAAAGCGGCCCGCGGAGCCTCAGGCGGATGACGGACAACCCGAGACCGATGACGATGCCGATCACCATGGAAAGCGTCGCGACCTGGAGAGTTAAGAGGCTGGCCTCCAGCAGGTCCGGCAGACTGCGGAATACCGGGCGCCAGTGGAAGTTGTATTCGAACATCGCGGCGATCCAAAGAAACCCCGCCCGGGGATCCCGGGCGGGGACAGGAAAAAGCGGCAGTGATCAGTACATCACGCCCGGGATGCGGAGTTCGGGCGCCTCTCCACCCACATATCTGCCCCACAGCTCTTCGTAACGGCCAGACCGGACCTGGTGCGTGACAAAGAGATTGAGGTAGTTCAGCCAGCTGACGTCCTTGCGCTTGCCGACAACGGAGGTGTAGTCCGTGGTCCAGGGCATGCGCGGGCCAGCCACGATATTGTCGTATTGATCGGTGATCGGCTTCACCGCCGTGTTCGTGGTGATCCCGATGTCTGCCTTGCCTTGTGCGACCGCTAGGAAAACCTCGTTCTCGGACTGGTAACCCTGGTAGAGGTCCTCTTCGCCCCACTCCTCGGCGATTTTCAGCCACTCCTGCTCAGGCACGGTTCCCACGGCCGCAGCAACACGCTTTCCCCGAATGTCCTCGAAGGATTCGATGCCACTTTCGGCATTCACAACGCCTTGCGCATAGTAAATCGCGTAGGGAATCGAGAACCCGACGGTCCGCGCGCGGGCCAGGCTGTCCGATGTGGCGCCGAAGACCACGTCTGCCCGACCAGTGACGATGACCGGCAAGCGCTCCGACCACGTCAGAGGCAGCAACTCGACGTCCACCTCGAGGGCGGCCGCCAGATCGTTGCAATATTCCACGTCGAAGCCCGCCGGCTCGTTGTTGTCGTCACGATAGCCGATGGGCGGGAAATCCAGCACGACACCGCAGCGCAGCGTGCCTCTGTCGATGACGTCATCCAGTGTGTCGGCCGCCGCGGGGACAGCCATCAACAGGGTTGCCGTAGCCGCCCCCAAAAGCTTCTTCAGCATCGTCTTCCTCCATGTTGGTCGTTGGATGATCTGTTGAACAATGCCACGCTATGGCATATTGGATCCAATGTCCAAGGCAAACTAAGAGACTTTGCACGGACGCGGCAGTATCGTATGGCGCCGCAACTGCTCGAGGGTGATGGAAGATGAAGTTTCCGGCCGTAGATGTCTCGAAGACCGCGTCCGCGTCGACCATCGTCTTCGACGTTCTTCGCAAGGCGATCATCGAGGGCAAAATCCCCGAAGGAGCACCGCTGCGCCAGGACGAGATCGCCAACATGTTCAATACGAGCCGCATCCCGGTGCGCGAGGCAATCTCGAGGCTTGAAGAGCAGGGGCTTATCAAGACCCAACGATACAAGGGCGCCGTGGTTGCCGGATTGTCGGCGGACGAGGCGGCGGAGGTGTTCGACCTCAGGGCTCTTCTCGAGCCCGAGATTATCCGCGACGCGGTGCCTCGGATGTCCCGAGAGTGTTTGATCGACGCCCGAAAGCACTGCACGGCGTTTTCACAGTCTCCCAATCCCATGGAGTGGGGCGACTTGAACCGCGTGTTCCACAAAACGCTCTACGGACCGAGCACGTTGAACTACTTCAAGGACGTCGCCGATAACGCCATGGATCGCGTCGAGCGCTACATTCGCGCACAGCTCGTCATAAGCGATGGCATGGAAAGGGCGGACAGCGAGCATCTGGCAATCCTTGTCGCCTGCGAAGAGGGTGATGCCGACCGGGCGAGCCTATTGCTGCGCGATCACATCAACGGCGCCAAGCACTCCCTTCTGGAACATTTCCCGACACCTGCGAGACACAAGAAGCGATAAACCCATGACATCGGAGGCAGCTTGACGACTTCAGCGCGCGAGACCGGAACGGCTGGTCGGATTCTGATCGAGGGTGACGCGAATGGCGAGGTGCTGGCCTGTAGCGAAGGCCTGAGTTTCTGGGGAGGTGTCGACCCCGGAACGGGAACGATCATAGACGTACACCACCCCAACCATGGAGCATCGGTATCCGGAAAGATCCTCATGATGCCGACCTCGCGTGGATCCTGCAGCGGAAGCGGGGTTCTGCTTGAACTGTCCTTGAATTCACTTTCCCCAGCGGCGCTTGTTTTCTGCGAGCACGAAGAAGTCCTGACGCTGGGTGCCTTGGTCTCGGGCCGCATATTCGACAGGCCGCTCCCCACCATCTTCCTTCCACGATCGGAATATGATCGCGTCGCGCGCTCGCAGACAGCATCCATTTCAGGCAACCGGCTGAAAGCCGATTGCGTGGACATGGACCTTTCCCCCGCGCAGGCGAGCGATCTGCATCTCTCCAAGGAAGACCGGCGCTGTCTTGGCGGCGATCACGGGCCGGCAGCGAGGATCGCCATGGAAATCATCTGCCTCATGGCGGCACGGGAAGGCACGGAGAGCCTGACCGATGTCACCAGAGGGCACATCGACGGCTGCATCCTCGCCCATTCGGCCAATCTCATATTTGCGGAAAAGATGGCCGAAATGGGCGCTCGCGTGTCCGTTCCCACGACGATCAATGCGATTTCGGTAGATCGGGAAAACTGGCGGTCCCAGAACGTTCCGACCGATTTCGGAGAACGCGCAAGCCGCCTGGCTGACGCCTATGTGAAGATGGGAGCAAGGCCAGTTTTCACCTGCGCGCCGTATCTTCTTGAGGGTGCCCCGGATAAGGGCGAGGTCATTGGCTGGTCGGAATCGAACGCCGTAATCTACGCCAACACCGTCCTTGGGGCACGCACACCCAAACATCCGGATTATCTCGATCTCTTCATTGCAATGACGGGACGCGCGCCGGCATCCGGTGTGTACACGAAAGAGGGCCGTGTCCCGAGAACGATCCTTGACGTGGAGCCCGCCCTGGATGGCCATGATGACGTGCTCTGGCCATTGATCGGATGGCTGGCGGGCCAGTTTTCTCCTGACCACATCCCACTCTTGACCGGGCTGGAACATCTTCAGCCGTCGCAAGACGACCTCAAGGCCCTTTGTGCCGCTTTCGGCACCACCTCCGGCGCACCCATGCTACATGTCGCGGGGCACACTCCCGAAGCGGATACTGCGCCCGCGCCCGACGCTCAGCGGCACCAAATCCGTCTGGCGGACTTTGTCGGCGCTTGGCATGAGCTCAATCGCGGCGACAGGACAATTGACCTGGTCGCCATCGGCAGCCCACATGCGTCGCTGTCCGAGACGCGCCGGATTGCAGAGCTCTTCCAGGATCGAAGCTGCAATAGGTCGACGCAGATGATCATCACGATCGGACGCGATGTCCTGCGCGAGGCAAGCTCCGAAGGGCTTGTCGACCGCTTGCAGAAGGCGGGCGTCCGTCTGATCCCGGACCTGTGCTGGTGCTCGATCGTTGAACCCATATTCCCGCCGCACGCGAAAGGCTTGATGACGAATTCCGGAAAATACGCGCATTATGCGCATGGCCTGTCCGGCCGGCACGCGCGGCTTGGCAGTCTCGAGGATTGCGTCGAGGCAGCCGTTACCGGCTTCGCGGGGGATCGTCTTCCGACATGGCTCCGGAATTAGCGGGCGCCCCAATAACACGTGATGCTCGGAGGAACTCTATCGAGGAGGCGGCTGCCCAAATCCGGCGGCATCCGTACCGGCAAAAGGCCCGCGCCCCTTGACCCGTCGATGACCATCGACCCCATGTTCGGCATCGCGTTCGAGCCCCCTTTGGGCGCGGCTATCCGGTCCTGAACGCAACTCCCAACGGCTGTGTCCCGTGGCACCGGCCTTTCCGTCGCAAACGCCGCAGCGAAAGACCTGCGTGGTGGCGACCTAGGATCCTCGCATCCGCGCCATGAGAACCGGAACCAGAAGGCTCAGAAGGATCAGTCGGAACACATGGTGCGCCGCGACGAAGGCCGGTTCGAGCGACGTTTCCACCGCGAGCGCTGCCATGACCTCGACGCCGCCGGGGGCGAAAGCGAGAAGGAGGGCCGCCGGCGGAAGACCGACGATCCCGGCCGCGAGGCCGGCGCCGATTGCCGCGATGGCGCAGGCGACGAGGGTTGCGGCGACACCGGCCCCGAAAGCGCCGACCAGCCCGCGCCGGTCGAGCCCCCGGAAACGCGTTCCGATAAGGCTGCCCATGGTGATGAACGCCAGCGTCGTCGCCCAGGAAGGCAGCGCACCAGGGGTGAGGTTGGAACCGTGTCCGATGGCCGACGCCGCCATGGCGCCAAGAAGGAGCGGCGCCGGCACGCGCAGCCGCTTGAGCAGCAGGCCGAGAGGCAGGGCGAAGGCGAAGAGAAGCACGGCTGCGTTCTTCGAGATCACGCCGGGATCCTTCGGCGGGGTCGTGCCCTCGGCGCCCCAGAGCGCGATCAGAACGGGCACCAGCAAGGTCAGCAGGAGAACCCGGACCGACTGGACGAGCGCGACGCGCGGCACGTCCACCTTGAGGTCGGCCGAGAGGCCCAGGACATAGGTCAGGTGCCCCGGCGTCGCGGCCAGAAAGGCGGTGGGCGCATCGTAGTGGAAAACGCGCATCAGCATCGCCCGGGTGATGAGCAGGACCAGAACGAGTGTCACGCTCAGCACGAGAAAGGACACGGGCCACGCCATCGCCGTCGCGATCACCTCGGGCGTCACGGTGCTGCCGATCGAGACACCGATCACCAGGAACACCACGTCGCGAAGGCGCGCGGGCACATGGGCGCGCAGGCCCAGAAGCGTGGCGAGGGAGACCGCCGCTGCCGGTCCGGTCAGCACGGCGGCGGGGAAGCCCACGACCCAGAAGATGGCGGCACCTGCGGCACCGATCAGCAGGGTCGGGAAGGCCTCGGACAGAAGCCGCTCACGCTCCGTCATAGGTCCATCGGTACGCGGGTGGGGTCGGCCCCTTGTTGCGCCCGCCCTGTTCGGTCTGTTCCCATGCATGGGCGAGGATGCCGACCGACCGCGACAGGCCGAAGAAGCCGCGGGCAAGCGCGGCCGGGCAGCCCAGTTCGGCGTAGATCACCGCCGTCGCACCGTCGATGTTCATGGGCACGGGCTTGCCGCGCTCGGCGGCGAGATGGGCCTCGATCGCCCGCCCGATTTCCGCGTAGGCGCCGGGGACGGCGCCCGCTTCGGCCGCCTCGTCCACGAGCGACAAAAGGCGCGGCGCGCGGGGATCGACGGGCTTGTGGAAGCGGTGGCCGAAGCCGGGGAGAAAGCGGCCGTGCTCGGTCCGCCACGCGTCGAGCGCGGGTCCGAGACCCTCGGGCCCCTTCGTCTCGACGAAGCGAAACATCTCCACCGCCTGCTCGCCCGCGCCGCCATGCACGTCGCCCAGCATGTTGAGGCCCGTGGCCATCGCCGATTGCAGCCCGATCCCGCAGGTGGCCGCCATCCGGGCGGCGGCGATCGAGGGGGCCTGCGGCCCGTGATCGACGGCAGCGACCAGAGCCGCCTCGAAGAGCCGCGCACGGTGGCCCGCGATGGGCTCGCCCATGACCATGAGCCAGATCATCTCGGCGAAGCCCGTTCGTCCGATCAGCTGCTGCACCGGGTGGCCGCGCAAGGCGATGCGCCCGGGTTCCATGTCGATGATCGCCGTGCGCCACCAGTCCGCGACATCGCTTCCCTCGCTCAAATCACACCTTCCGCGCGCATCGTCTCGATCTCCGTATCGCTGTAGCCCAGTTCGGAAAGGACATCCCGGCTGTCCGCGCCAAGGGAAGGCGGCGCAGTGGTCACCGAAGGGCGCACCCCATCGATCATCGCGCCGATCCGCACGAGCTCGATGGGGCGGTCGAGGCCCGGCGCGTCCGCGAACCGGGCAAGGAAGTCACGTCCGGCGACCTGCGGGTGAGAAAGGATCTCGGGCACGCTCATCACCGCGCCGGCAGGCACCCCGATCGCGTTGAGCTCTCGCGCCCAATCTTGGGCGGGCCGCGTCGTCAACACGGTCTCGAGTTCCGCCCTGAGCCGGAACCGGTTGCGCTTGCGGTCCTCTCGCGTGGCGTAATCGGGCACGGCGAGAAGGTCCTCTCGCCCGAGATGGCGGGCAAGCGCCTCCCATTGCTCATCCTTGTTCGCGGCGATGTTCACCGGTGCATCCGCGCATTGGAATGTGCCCGAAGGGGCGGAGGTGGGGTTCTCGTTGCCTTCGGGACGCGGCGAGACACCGCCGATCAGGTGGTTCGACACGACCCAGCCCATCGTCGCCAGCACCGCCTCGAGCATGGACACATCGATGAAGGCGCCGCGCTCGGGCGCGTTCAACGCCGCGCAGACCGCCATCGCGGCGGTCAGTCCGCCCACCGTATCGGCCAGCGGATAGCCCACGCGCAAGGGCGCGCCGTCGGGATCGCCCGTGATCGACATGACGCCGGACGCGCCCTGAACGATCTGGTCGTAGGCAGGGCGGTCGGCCCAGGGTCCGTCCTGCCCGAAACCCGAGATGGCGCAGTAGATCAGCCGCGGGTTTTCCGCCCGCAACGTGCCGTGGCCGAGACCGAGCCGATCCATCACGCCGGGCCGGAAGTTCTCGACAAGAACGTCGGACGTGGCCACGAGCCGCTTCAGCGCCTCCTTGCCGCCCGGGGCCTTCAAGTTCAGCGTCAAAGACTTCTTGCCGGCGTTCTGGGCGAGAAAGCTGATCCCCATGCCCTTCGCCGAAAGGTCGGCATCCGCGCCCAGATTCCGCGCGAGATCGCCCCGGCCCACCGCCTCCACCTTGATGACCTCGGCTCCCAGATGTGCGAGCTGATGGCAGGCGAAGGGACCGGCAAGGACATTCGTCAGATCCAGCACGCGCACACCGGCGAGCGGTGCGGCGGCCTCAGTCCCCATCGGCCACCCCTTCGGCACGGCGCCGCGCCCGCCGCGCACGGAAGCTCGGCAGAAGCACGAGCAGGAGCGCGAGGACGAGGAGCGCGAGCGTCATCGGGCGCTCCCAGATGAAATCGAGGCCCCGGTAGAGCTGCATGGAGCGGGCGAAATTGTTCTCCAGCATGGTTCCCAGGATGAAGCCGATGAGAAGCGGCGCGAGCGGATAGTCCGCGAAGCGCAGCACCGTCGCCAGCACGCCGAGGCCGACGAGCATCAAGAGCTCGGTGGCGTTGTTCTGCCCGATATAGGCCCCCATCATGGTGAAGAAGAGGATGAACGGGATCAGGTAGTTGCGCGGGATCGACAGGACCTTGGCGATGTAGGGGATGAGCGGCAGGTTCAGGATGATCAGCACGACATTGCCGATGAACATCGACGTGATGACCGCCCAGAAGATGTCGGGCTCGTCGATCATCAGCCGCGGACCCGGTGTCACGTTGAGTGCGATGAGCGCGCCCAGAAGGATCGCGGTCGTCCCCGAGCCCGGGATGCCGAGCGTCAGAAGCGGCACGAAAGATCCCGTGCAGGCCGCGTTGTTGGCCGTCTCCGGCGCCGCGAGGCCCTTGACGGAGCCTTTGCCGAACTGTGCCTGGTCGTCGCCCTTGGCGATGTTGCGCTCGACCGCATAGCCCAGGAACGACGCGATGGTGGCGCCTGCGCCCGGCAGCACACCGATGAAGAACCCCTGGACCGACTGTCGCCCGATGACGGGGAGGATCGCCCGCCCTTCCTCCTTCGAAAACCGCAGGCCGGTGATCCTGGCGGAGCCCCCGGCCTCGCCGCCCCGGCTGGAGCGCGCCGGGTTCAGAACAAGGAACAGCGCCTCGGGCAAAGCGAACATCGCCATGGCGAGGGTGATGAAGTTTATGCCCGATTGCAGGTCCATCAGTCCCATCGTGAAACGCGGCATGTTGAAGAGCGCGCCTTCGCCCACGGTGGCGAGGATCAGCCCGAGAACCGTCATCATCAGTGCCTTCGCGACCTGGCCCGTTCCCGCGAACGCCGCGATCGCCGAAAGCCCCACGACCATGAGTGCGAAGTACTCCGCGGAGTGGAACAGGAGCGCGACCGACGACAGCGCGGGCGCGAAGATGGCAAGAAGGATCGCCCCTATCGTGCCGCCGGCGAAGCTCGAGACGGCCGCAATCGTCAGGG
The DNA here is from genome assembly GCF_041365715.1 of Rhodosalinus sp. FB01. Lineage (NCBI taxonomy): Bacteria > Pseudomonadati > Pseudomonadota > Alphaproteobacteria > Rhodobacterales > Paracoccaceae > Rhodosalinus > Rhodosalinus sp. FB01. Next base: position 21,296 of record NZ_JBGFSH010000015.1, read on the forward strand.
CCTTGCCTGCCATTCCGTTCCGCGCCATCGGATAGCCGTCGAACGAGGTCGCCACCGTACCCGCGACCCCCGGCGCGTTCAGCAGGATCGAGGAGGTCGAGCCCCCGAAGATCGCCCCGTAATAGACACCTGCCAGCAGGATCAGCGCCGCGGTCGGATCACCCATCGAGATCGCGACCGGGATCATGATGGCGATGATGGACATCGGCCCGAGACCCGGAAGCATTCCGATGAAGGTGCCGATCAGGCAGCCCGCAACCACCATCAGGAGGTTCTGGACCGAAAAGGCGGCCGAAAGGCCGATCATGATGCCCTCAAGCATGGCTCACCTCAGGAAAAAGGGAAGCGGACGCAGGAAGATGCCCAGCACCTCCTGCACGAGATACCAGACGGCGCCGCTGGCGATGACGGCGACGAGCATCATGGTGACCCAGCGCCGCTCGCCGAGGATCGCGGCGCCCCCGGCCAGGAAGACGGTGGTCGCGAGCAGGAAACCTGCCGGACGCAGCGCGAGAGCGTAGACCACCATCAGGCCCAAGAGGAGCAGGGCCTGGCCAAGGTTGTAGTCGTGCAGCCGGCGGTAGTTGATGTCGACTGCGGAGGGCTCGTCCTCGCTGCCGGGCTTCTCCAGCCCCGACAGCACGACCAGCCCCACGATGATGCCGAGCACCGCCAGCACTTTCGGAAAGGTCGATGGCCAGACCGGGTTGCGCTGCATGAAGGGCGGCAGAAGCTCGTCCATCGTGAAGAAGGCCGCGTAGCCGTAGATGCAACACAACGTGATGAAGATCAGCGCGATCCATCGATCCAGCGCCATGGCGTCCCCTCCCTTCGAAACCGCAGGTATCGCGCGGGGCGGCCGGGCGAGCCCGGTCCGTCTGGCGATGCCAGGGCGGGATCCGCCCGCCGCCCCGCGCCTTTTCAGGCGTTTTGGCCCGGCTCAGAGAAAGCCGAGCGTCCGCATCAGGTCACCGATTTCCTTTTCCTGTGCTTCGAGAAAGCTGCGGAAATCCTCGCCCGGGTTCCAGATGTTGACCCATCCGTTGCGCGCGCGGACCTCTTCCCAGGCCTCGGTATCGTACATCGCCGCGAGGGTCTCGATGTATTGCTGGCGCTGTTGCTCTTCCATTCCCGGAGGACCGAAGAAGCCGCGCCAGTTGATGAAGGTCGTGTCGATCCCCTGCTCGGCGAAGGTCGGCGCCTCGTCATAGGCCGGCACGCGGTCGGGCGCGGTCACACCCAGGATGCGGACCTCGTCCTGGTCGGCCAGGGCGATCGCCTCGGAGAAGCCAGTGGACAAGGCATCGATCTCGCCCGAAAGCAGGCCTGCCATCGCCTCGCCGCCCGCATCGTAGGGGATGTAGTTGACCTCGGTCGGGTTCTCGCCCGCGGCCTGCATCACCATGGCCGCCACCAGGTGATCCATTCCGCCCGGGACCGATCCGCCGCCGATGGCGAAGTCCGTACCCTGCGAGGCGTATTCGGCCAGAAGCGCCTCCATGTCCTCGATCGGACTGTCGGCGGGCACGACGATCGCGGCATAGTCGCCGATCGTGCCGGCCACCAGCGTCAGGTCGCGGAAGCTCTGCGGGAAAACGCCGGTGAGCGAGCGGATGACGATGGGCGTGGAGTTCACCATCAGCGTGTTGTCGAGGCTATCGGCGTTTTCGATCATGTAGGCGATCGCGACGCCGCCGCCGCCGCCCGACATGTTCTCGTAGGTCGCGCTGCCCACGAGGCCGGATTTCGTCAGCGCCTCGCCCGTGCCGCGCGCCGTGCCGTCCCAGCCGCCGCCGGCGCCCCCGGGAACGATGAAGTGGATCTCGTCCATCATCTGGTGGTTGTCGGCGTGAGCCTGGCCGCCGATGGCCAGGGTCGCCGTCGCCGCGACGAGAAGCGCGCGACGCGTGCACCCAAAGGTGTTCATGAATTTTCCTCCAGTTTGACAGGCGGTCCTCCGCCGCCCATGGTCTTCCTCCACCACATGAACCTGACACCAGCCTGACACGACGGAGAAGACCGGCTGGCCGCGAGGGCAAGGGGGGTAGCGGGTGCGGTATCTTCTGGTCGAGGACAATCTCGAGCTGGCAGAGGCGGTCGTGCGCCGGCTCGCGCTCGACGGGCACGCGGTAGATCACGCGGCCAGCCTCGCGGCCGCGGAGGACTGGCTTGCCACGACCGAGTACGACCTGATCCTGCTCGACGTGATGCTGCCGGACGGCGACGGGCGCGATTTCCTGATACGCAGCCGCGCGCGCCTCGAGGTGCCGGTCATCGTGCTGACGGCGCGCAGCCAGGTGTCCGACCGGGTCGTCGCACTCGATCACGGTGCGGATGACTACCTCACCAAGCCGTTCGACTTCGCGGAACTCGAGGCGCGCTGCAGGGCCGTGTTGCGCCGCCGCCGCGGATCGGCCCGCAACNGTGCTGACGGCGCGCAGCCAGGTGTCCGACCGGGTCGTCGCACTCGATCACGGTGCGGATGACTACCTCACCAAGCCGTTCGACTTCGCGGAACTCGAGGCGCGCTGCAGGGCCGTGTTGCGCCGCCGCCGCGGATCGGCCCGCAACGAGATCGCGCTGGGGAACTGTATTTTCGACCCGGTGGCCGGCACGCTGCACTGCGGCCCCAAGACGCTGGAACTGCGCAGTCGGGAAATCCGCCTGCTGGAAGTCTTCGCCCGGCACCCGGGACAGATCCTTTCGAAGGCGCAGCTCATGGACCGGCTGTTCAGCCACGATGCCGAGGTCACCGAGAACGCGATCGAGGTATATGTCGGCCGGCTGAGACGCCGCATCGGCGACATGGGCGTCCGCATCGACACCGTCCGCGGGCTCGGCTACCGGATGGAGGCCGGCGGTTGATCGCACGGGCCGGGAGAGCATCCGGCTCGATCGGGCGCCGGCTGACGCTCCTGCTCGCCGCGGTCGCGGCACTTCTGTCCGTCATGTCCTGGGCGATGGTCACGGGGCTCGCCCGTCAGGCGGCCGAACGGACCCAGGACAACGTGCTTGCGGCCTCCGCGACCACGATCGCCGAAACGCTGCGCACCGAACGGGGCGAGGTGCGGCTGGAACTGCCCTATTCGGCCTTCTCGATGCTGGGTGCGATAAGCGAGGACCGCGTGTTCTATCTCGTAACCGCCGGGCGTGAGACGCTGACGGGCTATCCCGACCTTCCGGTGCCGACGCTCGATGTCACGCCGCCGGGACGCGTCGTCTTCTATACCGGTTCCTATCGTGGAGACGAGGTGCGCATGGCCTCGCTCACCCGGGTGGTGCTGCTGGGAAACGAGCCCTTGCGCACGGTCGTCACCGTGGCTCAGACGAGAAACGGCGTACGTGCCCTGACCGGGGAGCTCTCGCAATTCGCGGCCACGTTGTCGGTCGCCTTCTTCATGGTCGCGGTCGGCCTTTCCTTCTTCGCCGCGCGCACGTCCCTGCGTCCGCTCAACGAGATCGCGCAGGCGGTCTCGCGTCGCGGGCCGTCCGACCTGCGCCCTCTCAGGCGCCCCGCTCCGACCGAACTCGCGCCCCTTCTGGACGCCCTCAATCGGCTGATGGACCGGCTTGGCCAGTCGATCCGGCGATCGGAGGACTTCATCGCCGAGGCCGCCCACAGGGTCCGGACGCCACTTGCCACGGTGCGCGCCGAGGCCGAGGTCGCGCTCCGCTCGATCAGGGACGAGAGCGCCCGGGCGCGCCTGCGCCGCATGATCCACGCCGTCGATGAAAGCTCGCGCTCGGCGGGTCAGCTTCTCGATCATGCCACGGTGGCTTTCCGGGCCGATCATCTTGCCGGCGACCGGCTCGACCTGGCCGATCTCGCCCGCCGCGCGGTCGAAGCGCTGGAGCCGACGGCCGCCATGAAGGACATCGAGATCAGGCTTTACGCCGAACCGGCCGAGATGGAGGGCGACGCCGTGCTTCTGGACAACGCCATTCGCAACGTGCTCGACAACGCGGTGAAGTACTCGCACGAGGATACCGCCGTCACGGTCCGTGTCGAACGGATGGAGAAGGCCGCCCGCATCTGCGTGACCGACGAGGGCCCGGGCCTGGGCGAGGGACCGACCGAAAGGCTTACCGAGCGCTTCCGTCGTGGAGGCAACGTGGAAGGTATCGTCGGCTCGGGCCTCGGGCTTACCATCGCCGCCGACGTGCTCCGCGCACATGGAGGACGCCTTGTCCTCCGCAACCGGGAAGGGAGGGGGGCATGCGTCTCGCTTGTATTGCCGTCTTCTTGAGCCTCTGGCCGACGCTGCTCGCCGCGCTGGAGGTGGAGGAGCACCGCCGCTACGAAGGCACAGGCAGCCGGACGTTGCGCATCATCTCGACGGCTGATCTGGAGGTCTTCGCACCGGTCCTCGAGGATTTCCACGCGGACAATCCCGGGCTCACCCTCGACTACGCGGTCGCGTCCTCGGTCGAGCTTCACCGTGCGATACGCGACGGCGCGCGCTTCGACGTCGCCATATCGTCGGCGATGGACCTTCAGTTCCAGCTCGTGAACGACGGCTATGCCCGAAGCCACCGTTCCCCCGTGGTCGACGCTCTGCCCGACTGGGCGCGCTGGCTCGACCGGATCTTCGCCTTCACGACAGAACCCGCGGTGGTGGTCATCTCCACCGAACGGTTCGCCGGCCTGCCGGTCCCGACGACGCGACAGGACCTCATCGACGTTCTTCGCGACAACCCGGAACGCTTCCGCGATGCGATCGGCACCTACGACGTGCGGGAAAGCGGGTTGGGCTATCTGTTCGCGACGCAGGAGGCACGGGCGACCGATGCCTACTGGCGTCTTGCCGAGGTGATGGGGCGCCTCGATCCCCGGCTCTACTGCTGCTCGGGGCAGATGATCGACGACGTGGCGGAGGGGCGGCTGGCATTGGCCTACAACGTGCTGGGGAGTTATGCGGCCGAAAGGGTCGCACGGGACTCCGGAGGCCGTGTGCGCATCCTGCGCATGACCGATTTCTCGAACGTCATCCTGAGGACCGCGATCATCCCGAGTGCCTCGGGCGATCCGCAGAGTGCGGGCAGGTTCGTCGACCGGTTGCTCGCCATCGGCCTTCGTGACGCTCCCGGCGATTGGGCGCTGCCACCTCTGGGAGAGACGCGTGAAATCGCCAGAGCCGGTTTCGGGCCGATCCGCCTGGGGCCCGGATTGATGGTGTATCTGGACCCGCTGAACCGCCAGGCGTTTCTTCGGGAATGGGTCAACGCGATCGAGCAACAGTGAACCGTGTTCGCACCGGAAAAGAGCGTTCTGTCGTGCCGGGACCTGCGTCTGGCCAGTGCCGGGCGCCCCGCCTCGATGCGGGGCATGGCGCCGGCCGGCGCCGGCTTGCGACCCGATCCGGTCTCTGTTGGCTTGGAAGACGGCCCGGGATGATCCGCCTGACCCGGGAGGCCCCATGACGCGGCAGGCGAAGCACGAGAGGCAGAGCACCATGTTCGAACCGTCCGCGAATGTCAGCGAAGCGTTCTTTCGGCATCTGGTGCAGACCCATGCCTTGGGACATCGCGGTTTTCATGGCGAGGATCACTGGCGCCGCGTTCTCTTCAACGGCCGCATGCTGGCCGCGGCGACCGGCGCCAACCTCAAGGTCGTCGAACTCTTCGCGCTGGTCCACGACAGCCGGCGCGAGAACGAGGATCACGACCCCGAACACGGGCTGCGTGCCGCACATCATGCCCGGACCCTGCGGGGAACCTGGTTCGACGCCAGCGATGACGAGATGGAGCTTCTGACCGAGGCTTGCCGGCTACACTCCGACGGCCTGACGGCGGGCGATCTGACGGTCCGGGTCTGTTGGGATGCCGACCGCCTCGATCTCGGGCGGGTCGGCCTGCGCCCGAGCGCAAGATATCTCTGCACCGACCATGCAAGGCGTCCGGAGGTGATCGCGGCCGCTTATCGCAGGTCGCTACTGGGCGCAGACGCCTGATGCATTGGCTACCACGTCGCTGTCGCAGCGCCGAGAGTCCGACAACGCGGCCTGCATCCTTTGCACCATGCAGCGTCCGGGACGGTCTGCGATACGGGGGACAAGCATCTGGGGAATTTCAGGACGACCATGCCAATTATCCGGCCGATAATGGTGCCCAGGAGACCCATCGGCTCTTGGTTCACT
>NZ_JBGFSH010000016.1:0-20847 GCF_041365715.1 Rhodosalinus sp. FB01
CAGGCCGCGTCACCCAGGTTTCAGCATAGCTCGGGGTGTTCGGCCTCGATCTCTACCAGAGAGGGCATGAGAACAGAGATCTCGGACGTAAGGGCTATGCTCAGGCCTTTCAGAAGCTCAACGAGCGCATGCGCCAGGCGCTGGTGCATCTCTCGGAGAGCTGGCACGTGGTCGATCTGGCGGAAAAGAGCGAGAGACGCGCTGCGTGATGACGAGGGGCGCCGGGCGATAGGAGACGCGTGCGCCTGATGCGCGCGATTGGATCCCTTGCTGGCAGGATCTTTGTCTGCTGAGACGGCTACCATTATTACCAGTCATTAGGGAGCGCCGATCAGGACGCTCGGAGACTAGGTGTCTGCGTGTGCGTTCGGTTCAAGCAGGATTGAGGGTCTCGTGCTTGCGAGCGCGCAACGGACGCCAACGGCTCTTGGACGGAAAAGTTGGACAAGTCGGGCGCGAGGAACGAGCCAGCAGAGCCGGCGGGCGACGCCCCCGAGTGGATCGCGGGTCGCGGGTTCGCATTTGAGTTGAAGCAACAGAAACCGGAAATCGCAGGGGGCTCTGTGAGGCGCGCGCTGGCTGGTTCCCCGCGCCCGGGCGACTTGGGATTGTGCTTGAACCAATGGCGCACAAAGGCTCACTGCTCGAGGCCAAGGACCAATGGGCGGTCGCCCGGCGATACATGTCGCTTGAAACCCTCGTCTGTGTCACAGACAATCCTACCGTCAGGTTGCCCGTCGTGGCTCCCTGATCAAGTCCTAACCCCTCCGAGGGTCGGCGCTCCTACACCAAGCGGTGGGACCCTATCAATCTCGCTTCCTCTCGGCGGGGACGGCCGCCGATTTTCTACAAGCCTCGTAAAACGGCCAAACGCTAGTAGTTAGGGCGTAGTTAGGGCGTAGTTTTTCAAGCTTCGCGACTCCAACGCGACGTGGTGCAGAGATGATTTCACGATAATGTCGCGATAATTTTATGCCGTCAGTGTGTTTGTTTTACGATAATGCAAGCGTCACGACTCCTCGACGCCGATCCTTCATTCCCTCTCATCACAGACATGACTCTCAGACACCTGCCTCCATGATACGACGTATCTCGGCCACAATTGACGCAACGTCATGCAATTTTTTTAAAGCGGCAGCCGAATGACTCCAGATCTGCCGAGTAGAATGGAGAGGCCAGCAACGACGAGAGGTGACGAATATGAACCATTCCACGAAGACCCTTCACGACGCCTGCGAGAGCTGGCTGAAGACCTGCGAGCGCAACGAGCTCGAGCGCGCGACCCTCAAGGCCTACAGGAGCCATGTGCGCGTCCACATCGAACCGAGGATAGGGAGTCTCCTGCTCAGCGAGCTCTCCCGCGCGCAGGTGCGGGATTTCATGCACGGGCTCATGGACGACGGCGTGTCGCGCGCGCAGCTCAGGAAGATCATGGTGAGCCTGCGATCGATCCTCTCGGAGGCCGTGGAGCGTGAGTGGGTCGATCACAACGTGGCGACCGACGTGAAGCTCAAGCGTAGCCGGCGGGTCGCCGGGGACGGGAAGACCATCCCGACGAAGGAGGAGATCCGCCTGATCCTGGACCACGCGCCCGGAAGCCACCGGGCGCTCTTCACGACCGCGATCTTCACCGGCATGCGCATCTCCGAGCTGCGGGGCCTGGCCTGGGACACGGTCGACTTCGAGCGCCGGCTCATCAGCGTGCGCCAGCGCGCCGACGAGTTCGGAGAGATCGGTCCACCCAAGAGCCGCGCCGGCTACCGCGACATTCCGATGGCACCCACCGTGCACCGCACGCTCGAGGCCTGGCGCTCCGAGGCGCCCAGGAGCGTGCAGGGCCTCGTCTTTCCCAACGAGGCGGGGCGGATCCAGAACTACGCGAACATCTACAACCGGGTTTTCCGCCCGATGATGACCGACCTCGGGCTCGTGAAGGAGGACGGCAAACCAAAGTTCGGAATCCATGGCCTGCGCCACGCCGCCGCCTCGCTCTTCATCGAGCAGGGATGGAACCCGAAGAAGATCCAGACGCTGCTCGGGCATGCCTCGATCACCATGACGATGGACGTCTACGGCCACCTCTTCGAGAACGCCGAGGAGGACGTGTCGATGTTCGAGCAGCTTGAGAAGGACCTGTTGGACGCCTGATGGGGCATTATCGTGGTTTAGTTCTGCTCGCGCCCGCAACACGGCTACCGTGACTTTACCCTTATGATCGCGCGGAGAAGGCGGCGCCGGTCTCCAACTTCGCACCTGCCTTTCGGGAAAGGTCAATCCGTGACGAAGTCCGACCCGGTTCAACAAACGACCGTAATCACCTGTCGTTGCCCTTGGAGCGAGGACTTTTGTCGCGACCTCGCTCACCCGACAAGATGACAGCCTGGCGGATCACTTCCGGCAGGCTGCCTTCGTCCGCGCAACCGCGCCCGGCGATATCGAACGCTGTGCCAAGCTACCGCGTGCTGGTTGCGCTCCCTCACTTGATGGTTGCACTGCCCCAAAAGTATTTCGTATTAGTGTGAAAGGGTGGAGCAATCGGTCAGTTGTTAGACAAGTTGGAGAGAATGGATGCGTTTAGTGATCACCATGGCCGCTACGATTCTGGTGGCCGCATGTGCGGCACGGCCAGACAATATCGCGGCAGTCAATGTAGGACAGAATGAATATCGTGGGTATTCTTGCGCGCAGTTGGAAGATGCGAGGTTGAAATACTCACAAGCCCTCGAGAACCTTAGCGCTCAGCAAAACCGAGCGGCAGACGGCGATGCTTGGGGCGTGTTCCTGCTAGGTCTGCCTATCTCGAGCATGTCGGGCGGCGATCGCGAGACAACTATTGCCGTGACAAAAGGTCATCTTCAATCGATCGAAAGAGAGCGAGCGCGCAAGAATTGCTCTTAAAGGAATATCTGATAGGTGCATTCCTGAAACTTTCTACATAAGCTGAGCTCAACTCATCTGCTCAAACCAAAACACGCGAGAATACTGCATTCAGGCCAGCTCCGCCTTAATGGCAAGGTCACAACCCACTTCGGCGGGGCGTCGCAGTTTCTCGCGTTTTTGCTAAGGAAAGCCTCCCTTGGACCAAGTAAGGATCTTTTTCGTTGCCACGCTGCTCTCTATTTTGCCGCTTTGCGCCGCAGCCCAAACTATCGAGGGCCGTCTCGTTCACGTGCGTGACGCTGACACCATCGAGATCGCGACATCTCGCGGCCGGATCGCGGTCCGGCTGAACGGCGTTGACAGCCCCGAGCTCGATGAGCGCGGCGGGATCGCGGGCAGGGAGTGGATGCAGCGCACGTATGGCGGGACGATGCTGAGGTGCCAGCTCAATGGCGACAGGACCTATGACCGTTGGGTAGGCATCTGCTACGGGAGAGGCGGCGAGGACATCGGAGCGGCCGCCATCTCCGCCGGCTACGGACGCGACTGCCCGCGCTTCTCTGGCGGCAGATACCGTCAGTTCGAAACCGACCAGTCCCGAAGCATCCCGATGAAACCATACTGTCGTCCGCGTTGACCGGCCAGGGTTCGGCAATGCGGGAGACATTGCGGGCGTTTGAGCGCTCCACACCCGTGGGCGGTGGCGCCCAGGCATGATCGATCACGACTGGTGCCGCTCGGCCGCGTCGAAGACATGCAGGACGTCCACGTGGGTTTGGGCATAGGATTTCCGAGGGCGGGAATGGTCCTCTGTCAGAGCGGCGTAGTCCCGCCAGTTTTCTGTCTGAACGGATTGCCAGAGCGCGTCGAGCTCGGGCCGCCGCGCCGCCACCTCGCGCCCCAACTCGTCCGAGAGCGGCGAGAACCTGCTCCGGATCTGCTCCTCCCGGAAATGCTCCGCGAGATGGCCGTAGGTATTGCTGACGGTGATCGTGTTCGCGTGGCCCAGCTGCTTGGCGACGATGTCGAGGGGAACGCCGCGCTTGACGAGATCGCTTGCATAGGTGTGACGCAGCCCGTGGAACACGAACTGCTTCGGCAAGCCTGACCGGGAGACGGCTTCCCGAAAAAGACGCGCATGTTGCCGCCGCCAGGGGAGCCCCTTTTCGGAGAGGAGCACGGGATCGCGATCGGACTTGCCATCGCAGCAGGCGAGGAAGAACGCCATCCCTTCGTCCGGCAGAAACACGAAGCGGGCCGGGCCGCGCTTGAACGCTGCGACCCTTATGCCAAAGCCCTCCCGACCCACGTCCTCGACCTTGAGATTGCCGAGCTCGCCGACGCGACACCCGGAATAGAGCCCCGCCAGGACCAGCCTCCGAAGTGCTGGCGGGCATGCGTCGAGCAGCCGTCGACACTCGGCACGGTTCAGGAAGATGGTTCTCGGGGAGTGGTTCACGGGGATGCGCATCAGGCAGCGCCATGGGCGTTCGGACGAGATGTGACCGTTGTTCCAGGCATGCTGGAAGGCCATCTTCAGAATGGTCACGAGCGAGTTGAAGGTCCGCTTCCTGCGCCGAAGCTGGTCGGCCGACAGGTTCTCCAGGCTAACCTTCGCGCTGTAGCCCATGAACCCGAACCTGGGCGGCGTTTCCAGAACCTGCCTTGCAAGCGCCGCGAGATGCCTAGAGGTGAAGTCCTCCAGCGGCACATGCGCGAAGTCCGGGACGATGTGGTAATTGATCAGGACGAGGTTGTTGTAGTGGCCGCCGGGCGAGCGCGCGATGCGGGTCCATTCCGTGTAGTCCCGCAGCGCGTGGCCGACCGTGTAGGTATCGCCTATGGGACAGATGTTGACGGCGCACGTGCGCCCCACAGGCTTGGCGGCGGTCGCGATAGCCTTGATCTCCCCGGATGAGAACCACTCGAACGCACGCTCCAAGGCCGCGCGGTAGCTCACTTCGCCACGCCCGAGATCCAAGGCTGGGCCGAGGCACTTCTGGATGTAGCGCTTGTCTGCGGTGAGGACGCGCGCGGTCCAGTTGCAGGTGCGCTCGTTCGGCCGGTGGATCCCGATGTGCCGGCCCGTGAGCAGGCCATGCCAGTAAGGCGTTTCGCGGAAAGGCAGGGTCGCGACGACGCTCGATCTCGCGAAGCGGCAAGCATCGACGGCCTCGGATGCGTCCGGGGGCAGCCAAGGTTCGGGTCTCACTGGCATCGTCGTTCTCCTCGTCCGGTGTCGTTAACTTCCTGTTAACCGTTTCGGGCGAGAGTGGCGCATGGAGTTTGCTCATCGCGCCGCCTGTTCCCCTTGGCTGATCGTTCTCATCGCGAAGCGCGGTGAGATCAGCCGACCCTTCGCAACACGCGCGGCGGCTGCGCGCGAGATCGGGAGGCGGAGCGATCTCACATGCCTCGAGATTCGGGGCCTCGCGAACACGGGCGCGCCGAAGGAGGTGATCGAGGCCGCCGACCGGGAGGCGCGGGCATTCGCGGGCGATCTGCTCGAGCGAAGCCAGTATGTCGTCACCGACGATTTCCTCACGTTCAGAAACGGTCTCTTCGCATTGCGGCTCGATTTGCAGCTCCGGAAACAACGGGTCGGCCACGCAGCGACAGCGGCGCCCCGTCGCGCACGAGCTATCCGCGGGTCGGCGCCATGACTAGGGATGTGGCGCGGCCTGACCTTTCCGATCCGGAGGTTCTTCTTTCGCTCCAGCCAAGAGGGGCGCCCTACTATTCGATCCTGCGCTATTGCCGGCATCTCGGGCTGCACAAGACATCGGCTGGATCTGGCTACTGGGTCGCGAGGAACCGGACGAGGCGGGAGTTCACCGCCGCGAGGATGCTCTCCCGGCTCTCGGTTGGCGCCGCATCGAGCGCGCGGGCCACCGCCTCGGCGCGTTCGACCGTCTCGAATCGTTGCGCCGCGCGGATCGCCGCGCCGCGTTCGTCGGCGAAGAGCCAGATGCTGATCGCCTGCGCAGCGAGGAAGGCCCCGAGGATCAGCAGCGCCAATTGGCCGAGCAGGCTGCGGGGGACGAGACGCATCACGTCACCTCGCGGACGTCGGCGGCAAGGCTGTAGCCGCCCGACCGGATCGTCGCGATGATCTGCGGATGCGCCGGGTCGTCCTCGATCTTGCGGCGCAGGCGGCTCACCTGGTTGTCGATGGTCCGGTCGAACACACCCATCGGTTCAATCCTTCTCGTGCGACCAGCCCTTCGAGAGCCGCTCCCGAACGACCATGCGGACCGGCTCCAGCCTTGGTTCAAACGATCTCTGAGAGTTTCACTTGTCGAAACTGCATTGCATGAGTCTGGCGTGCCGCCCAAGGGCACGCTAAGAGTTGTAGGCGTTGGACTGGTAGAGGAGCGTCCAATGGCGACGGTATCTTTGCGTCAGGCCGAAGCGATTGTTGATGGCACCCTCTCAGCCGCCCGGGCTGCGGAGGCCAAGCCAGTTGTCGTCGTCGTGCTCGATCACGCGGGACATGTCGTGGCGGTGAAGCGCGAAGACGGCGCCACAATGTTTCGCTATGAGATCGCGCTCGGCAAGGCATGGGGCGCAACTGCGTTCGGCGTTTCGAGCAGAGCGCTCGCGCAGAAGGCGCAAGAGAATCCCAACTTCATGCTCTCTCTCACCAATGCCGCGAATGGCCGCGTCCTGCTCAATCCCGGAGGTCTGCCGATCTTCGATGTTTCAGGAAAGCTCCTCGGCGCGGTGGGCGTCAGCGGCGACAGTGGTGACCGTGACGAGGCATTCGCCGCCGCAGGGGTCGAGAGCGCGCAGCTGAGCAGTACGGCAAGCTGAGGTGGAACCATGATTGAAGAGAAGCCTCAAAAGACCGTGCGGGCCGCCGAGCGGACCTTGAAAATCCTTTTCGTGATTGCCGGCGCGCCCGCGCCGCTCAGTTTGGGGGAGATCAGTGCGGCGGCCGACGTGGACAAGGCGACGGCGCTGCGCTTGCTGGCGACGCTCGAGGCTTTCCGGCTGGTGCACCGTGACGATCAGAGCCGAAAATTCACGATGGGGTCCGGCGCATGGCAACTGGCAAGCTCCTATCAGGCGGAACTCAAGTCGGTCGCCGAACCGCATCTTCGCACCTTGCGCGATCGCACCGAGGAGACCGTGTCGCTCGTGGTCGCGCGAGGACTCGAGCGCGTCGTGCTTATGGCCATGGAGGCAAGCCAAGAGCTGCGCGTGGTGCCCGCGCTCAACCGCGTCACGCCCGTCTATTCCGGGGCATCAGGCAAGGTGCTCATGGCATTCATGCCTGAAGCCGAGCGCGACCGCGTTATCGACCTGACCGGGCTGAAGCCGGTCAACGAACGGTCACTGACCGATCGAGAGTCTTTCCTCGCCACGCTGGAGGCCGTCCGGCGTCAGGGCTATGCCGTCAGCGTCGGTGACGTGACACTCGGCGCGGTGGCCATCGCCGCGCCCGTATCAGGCCCGCAAGGCACCGTGGCCGCCTCCGTTTCCTTGCGCGGGCCCGAGGCGCGGCTCACTGCGGACCGCGTGAACAGGCTCGCGCCTCTCGTGGTCGAGGCAGCCCGCGGCATAACCGAAGACTGGGCGGGCCATGGCATGCCGTCCCTTGCTGCGAAAGCCTGAGACGTGGCGCGCTGCGTCCTTGTGACCGGCGCAAGCCAGGGTATCGGCCGCGCGACGGCCGAGATGCTGTCGCGTTCCGGGGCAGAGGTCGTCGGCATCGCGCGGTCAGACCCCTCGGAGGCGTTCCCCGGATCTTTCTATGCCGCCGATCTCGGAGATCGGGAGGCCACAGAAGCGGTGATGGCACGCATCTTGGCGGACCACGCAGTGGACGGGCTGGTCAATAACCTCGGGTTCAACGTCGTTGAGCGCCTCGGCGAGGTGGCGCTGGACAGCTTCGACAAGGTGATCGATCTCAATCTTCGCACCGCCATTCAGGTGACGCAGGCAGTGCTCCCGGGGATGCGGGCGCGCGGCTACGGCCGGATCGTCAATGTCTCGAGCCGCGGCGCGCTCGGTCGGGAGGGCCGCACGAGCTATGGCGCGGCGAAGGCCGGGTTGATCGGGATGTCGCGCACCTGGGCCCTTGAACTGGCAGGCGACGGAATCACCGTCAACGTGGTCTCGCCAGGGCCGACGGCAACGGAGATGTTCCGCTGCAACAACCTGTCCGGTCCGGACGCCGCGGTTCGCGAACGGGCCTTTCTCTCCGATGTGCCGATGAACCGGTTCGGCACGCCTGAAGAGGTCGCCTTTGGCGTGGCCATGTTCCTCGATCCGCGCGCCAGCTTCATCACGGGTCAGGTGCTTCACGTGTGCGGTGGCTCGACGATCGGCGCATCCCCTCTCTGACAGGGCGTTAGGAGGAGATTGACAGCCGAAGCGATAAATGAAACCGTGTTTCATTAGTTGAAACTTTCGGACTGTTCTTTGGGCAAGGAGAGGCTTGATGGCAGCGGCGACGGCTTACAAGGTCGGAAAGCTGATCGACGGGACAGGCGGGCCGGTCATCGACAACGGCGTCGTCGTTATCGAGGATGGCCGGATCGTTTCAGCCGGACCTGAAACGGATGTCGCGATCCCCAACGGAGCCGAGATCGTCGAGGAGCCTGCCCTGACCGCCATGCCGGGCATGATGGCCCTGCATCTCCACATCGGCCAGTTCAACAGCCTGACATTCCGCAACTACAGGGTCTCGCAGTGGGAGATCACCCCCGAGCTGCAGCAGCTCTACATGCTCTTTCACGCGCAACTCTGCTTTGAGCGGGGCTTCACCACGCTCCGCGACGAGGGGCTGATGTCCACCCGGGGTCTCATGACCGAGCACACGGTCGCCGTGAGGGATTCGATCGACCTCGGAATCTTCCCCGGCCCCCGGCTCATCGTCGCCGCCTTCACGGTGGGCACGGGGTCCCATCTCGATCTCATCATGCCACGGGCTGCTCTGCGCAACCCGAAGGCCACTGCAGACGGACCCGATGAGATGCGGAAACTCGCCCGCGAGAATCTGCTCAAGGGCGCGGACTGGCTCAAGACCTGTGCATCCGGGGGCGGCGGGACCGACAAGGAAAGCCCGCATGTCCGCAACCACACGCAAGAGGAGCTCGACGCGGTCTGCGACGAGGCGCACGCGCAGCACACCTATTGCTCCATCCACTGCTTCACACCCCAGGCGCAGGAGATGGCCCTGAAGGCGGGCGCGGATACGATCGAGCACATGGTGTTCCACTCCGAAGAGATGCTCGAGAAGATCGTCGGAAGCGGCACTCCGGTCTGTCCGACGCTTCTGCACCGGACCGATCATGCGATCGAAGTGCGTTCGCGCACGGGCACTCCTCAGTTCACGCTCGACAAGATGAAGCGCATTCAGCCGTTCTGCTACGAGACGTTCCAGGCAATGCACAAAGCGGGGGTGAAGATCTTCATGGGCACGGACATGGGGCCCGAGCCGGACATGGGGACGAACGCACTTGAGCTTGAGGTCTATGTCCAGCTCGGAATGACCCCCATGGAGGCGATCCTGACAGCGACGAAGAACGCCGCCGAGGCGGTTCATCTCGGTGATGAACTCGGCACTCTGGAGGCCGGGAAAAAGGCCGACATGCTTCTCGTGAACGGGAACCCGGCGGAGGACATAAAGGTCCTCCAGCCGCGTGAGAACATCATGGCGGTCATGAAGGACGGCAAGATCTTCGTCGACCGACGCAAGGGACACGAAAAGGACGTGATCAACGTCGAATACAAGTCCTGGGCGCTGGCCGACGGTTGATCCGTCGGCCGCAAGATTGAGGTGGTCACGCAGGCAGCGGCCAACCTTTGGAGCGGTGACAGAGCGCAAGAATGGGCCCGGAAACGGCCCGCGCGGCGGGCCCGCAGGGTCCGCGAAAGGCAACGAACCAAAGGGAGAACGCAATGCCACGAGTAATTTCGATCAAGGCGGCGCTCGCCGCGGCGGGGATCGTCGGCGCGATGCTGGCCACGCCGGCCGCGGCAGAGTTTCCGGAAAAGGGCATGACGCTGATCGTGGCCTACGGGGCGGGGGGCGGCACCGACACGACCGCCCGCATGCTAGCCTCGGATCTCGAGGAAACGATCGGCCAGCCCGTTACCGTTCAGAACGTTACAGGCGGCGGTGGCGGGAACGGCTGGGGCGCCATCGCCGCGGCGGAACCGGATGGCTACACGATCGGCTACATCAACATCCCCAACATGTATTCGGGCTACCTGAACCCGGACATGGGTCGTGAGGAGAGCCTGGAAAGCTTCACGCCGCTCATGAACCACGTGACCGATTATTGTGTGTGGGCCGTGAAGCCAGACAGCCCGTTCCAATCCGTCAACGACGTCGTCGAGGCCGCGAAGGAGGGCCGGGTCACGATTACCGCTCACGGGGCCGGTGGGGATGACGACCTGGCGATCCAGCGTATCGCGAAGATGAATGATCTCGACATGGCGGTGGTTCACAATCAGAGCACTGCCGACTCCAAGTCCCAAGTGCTCGGCGGGCATGTTCAGGTGCTCGGCGCAAACGTTTCCGAGGTCGCAGACCAGCACGCCTCCGGTGAACTGCGCGTGATCGGTGTGATGGCGCCCGAGCGCTCAGGATTTCTGCCGGACGTGCCAACCTTCCAAGAACAGGGCATCGATCAGGTGTGGTCGGTGTCTCGTGGCATCGCTGGCCCGACCGGGCGGCCGCCCGAGATCGCCGAGGCGATCATGACGGCGTTAGAGGCGACGATCACGTCGGATGCGCACCGTCAGGCCGCCGAGCAGTTGAGCCTGGCCCCCGAGATCGTCAAGGGCCCGGAATACATGGACTTCCTGAAATCCACCGAGCAGGAGATCAAAGGCCTCATGGGCTGGTAGGCTGCGCCACCGCTTTCCTCGGCCGGGGCGCATGAGGTGTGCCCCGGCCTCCTGCCTCGCCATTTGCAAGGAGCGCGGAACCGTGGGCATGCTCTGGGTCAATCGCATAATCGCATTGAGCCTGATCGGCGCGTGCGGGCTCCTTTGGCCCTACACGAACGATTTTCCGGGCTCCGGCTCGGAGTTTCCGCGGCTGACGCTCATCATGATCGCGGTTCTTTCGACCGTGATGCTCGTGCGTTCTCTGTTGCCCTCGCTCGCTGCCGCGCCACTACTGGAAGGCCGCCCCGGATTCTCGAAACTGCCCAGGCCGCTCTTCGTGTTCGCGGCGATCGGCGTCGCCGTTTTCACGATGCGTTACATCGGCTTCTTTCCTGCCGTCGCGGCGTTCGGCGCTGCGCTCATCCCGATACTCGGTGTTCGGCGGCGGCTCGCATTCATTCTCGCATATGCCGGGCTCATGACCTTCGTATTCGTGATCTTCCAGCTCATCCTGAACGTGCCCCTGACCGACCGGCGGCTCTGGGGCGGATAGGGGACGCGCGTGGATATCCTTCTCACCCTGGGTGCCGTCTTCGAGCCCCTCAACCTGCTGGCGATCGCCGTGGGCGTCGTCGCCGGGCTCTGCATCGGCGGGCTGCCAGGGCTCACCGCCAATCTCGGCGTGGCACTTCTTCTGCCCGTCACATTCAGCCTCGACGTGACCGCCGCTTTGTTGATGCTCATGAGCCTGTATACCGCAGCGATCTATGGAGGTTCCTTCGCTGCAATCCTTCTCAGCACGCCGGGAACCTCGGCCTCCGCCGCCACCGCGATCGACGGCTTCGAGCTCACCAAGAAGGGCCAGTTCGACAAGGCGATCCGAGTGGCGACCTTCGCATCCGTCTCGGGGGGCATCGTAAGCGGCATAGGTCTGCTCGTGATCGCGCCGCCGCTCTCTCTTCTGTCGCTGAAGTTCGGCCCCGCCGAATACTTCATGCTCGCGATCTTCGGCCTGACGATCATCGGATCTTTGTCGAGCGGCAATCTGGTGAAGGGCCTTTTGGCGGGCGCCATCGGCCTCTTCATAAGCACGATCGGGCTAGACCTCGACTCTGGTTACCCTCGCTTCGCCTTCGGCATAGACGAACTTGTATCGGGCTTCGATTTCGTTCCCGTGGTGATTGGCCTCTTCTCCGTCTCGCAAGCACTCGTGATGTGCGAAGACGTGCACAGATCGATCCAGCAGAGCACTGCGCTGACACCGCGGCGTTGGCGGTTCCTGCCGGAATGGGCCGAGTTCCGCGAGATCCGTCAGACGCTCGCGCGCTCTTCGCTGATCGGCGTCTTCGTAGGTATTCTGCCGGGCGCCGGCGGCGACATCGGCTCCTGGGTCGCCTACAATGAGGCGCGTCGTTTCGCTCGCGACAAGAGCCAGTTCGGCAAGGGCTCGATCGTCGGTATCGCGTCCTCGGAGGCCGCGAACAATGCAGTCACGGGAAGCTCGCTCGTTCCGCTGCTCACGCTCGGGATCCCGGGGTCGGCCACGGCCGCGATCCTCCTGGGCGCGCTGATCGTCCACGGCCTCGTCCCGGGCCGCACGCTTTTCACCGATCACGCCCAGATCACCTACACGGTGATCCTGGGTTTCATGTTGGCGAATCTGGTCATGGGAGTCGTCGGCATGATCGTCGCGAAGCGCATGGCGCTGGTCGCACGCGTGTCGCAGACGCTGCTCGTGCCGGTGATCCTCGTTCTGTCGATCGTCGGCTCATACTCGCTGGGTAACAACATCTTCGATGTCTACACCGCGCTCGGATTTGGGTTGGTCGGTTACCTGATGCGGAAGACAGGCTTCGCACCCGCTCCCATGATCCTCGGCTTGATCCTCGGACCCATAGCCGAGACGGGCTTTCGCCAGTCGCTCATTCTCGCGCCTGACGGCGTGTTCCTATACATCCTCGGAAGCCCGATCGCCCTCGTGCTGCTAATCCTCAGCGTGCTCTCCATAGCTGGCGCCGCGCGCCAGGAGTGGATCGAGATGAAGCGCGAAAGGAGCGACACAAACACGGAGTCACCGCAATGAGGTTGGCCGGGATCTGGCGCAAGGCGCCGGCTCTCGCGATACGGAAAGAAAGGAGAAGCCACCGATGAACGAGAATGAATGGCCGGACGACGGAAGCGAGGGACGGCGGTTTCATCGACTGCCGGTCTGCCGGCTCCTGTCGGGTGAGTTGACGCTACCGCTCCATGTAATCACGGGGAGCGGTGACGGGCCGACCCTTGCCATCACGGCCGGGGTGCACGGAGACGAGACGACGCCGGCCATGATGATCCGCGATCTTCTCGACGGACTCGATCCAGCTAATGTCGCCGGCCGGATAATTGCCGTGCCTCTATGCAATCCCCCTGCGGCGGGGGCTTTCGGACGGCAGACGCCGGAACAGCACGGAAAGACCGACCTGCACGAAGTCTTCCCGGGCAGTCCGACAGGCAACCTCACGCAGAAGATTGCCTCGGTTCTGGCGAGGCAGGTGATCGATCGTGCCGACGTGCTGATAGACTACCATTGCGGAGGCTCCGGCGGGCGCCTGCAGGAGCGCGTGGACATCCACATGGGCGCCGAAGGAGCTGTGCGGGAAGGTTCGCTCGAGCTTGCCCGCGCCTTCGGGACCGTTCTCGTTCATGACAACAAGCTGGGGGGCACGGCGGTCGGGTATGCGAATTCGCAGGGCAAGCGAGCCTTCAATGCCGAGACGGCAGGCGTCTACCTCGCGCCGTCGGATCAGGATGGCTACATGTCGGACGGCGTCGCTGGCTTTCGTTCGGTGATGGCGACCCTCGGCATGATCGACGCCGACGCACTGCCTGCGAAGCGCCAGCTTCTGTTCCCACCCTCCGCACGACACGAAGCCAACCCCGCGCATGGCGGATATCTCGTGTCGGAGTTCCAGTCGGCGTCGCAATTGGGCCGCCCGGTCGAAAAGGGCACGCTACTGGGCCGCATGATCGACATGCACAGTCTCCAGGTGATCGAGGAACTGCGCGCACCCGTCGACGGGCTTCTGGTATTTTCGAGATACTCAGGCGCCGTGGACGCAGGCACGAAATCCTTCGCATTGGCCGAAACGGCGCGTTCGGAGTGGCTTGAGCCTTGAGCGAAGCAGCGACTGCGACAGGTTTCGTCCTCGACCAGGCCGACAACGTCGCCACCCTGCCATGGGGCGGGCGCGCGGGGGAAATGTTGCGCGTGGCTGGCATCGCCCTGAAAGGCGAGGACGTGCTTCTTTCAGAAGACATTCCTCCAGGCCACAAATGCGCCCTCGCTCCAATCGCAGCCGACGAGCAAGTGACGAAGTATGGTTCTCCGATCGGTCGTGCTACCGATCCGATAGGCCCCGGCGAGCATGTCCACGTCCACAATATGCGGAGCGGTTTCTCTCAAGACAACCATCGGACAGGGGACGAGGATGTGCCTGCGGCGCGGATCGGCGTTTCGGACCTTGAACGGACGGTAACCGCGATCCTTTGCGCGGCGGGCGCGGCGAGCGAGGCCGCACGGGACGTAGCTCGCCATATTGCGAGTGCGGAAGCATCCGGAGTCGAGACTCACGGCTTGCGCCGCCTCGCTCCTATGGTGCAGCGGCTCCGAGGCGGCGGGATCGACGGGACTACCAAGCCGGAACTGTCGCGGTCCGGCGCCGTGATCTCCGTCGACGGCCGAAACGGGCTGGGCCACCATGTCGCCCGTTTCGCAGCCGATGCCGCGATCGAGGCTGCGCTGGACCTGGGCGCCGGCGTTGCTCTCGTTCGCAACAGCAATCACTTCGGCTATGCGGGCTACTACGCAGTGCACATGGCCGAACAGGGCATGGTGGGGCTCGTGATATCCAACGGGCAGGTGCTCGTCGGGCCGCCCGGCGCGCGACGCGCGATCTTCAGCAACGATCCCGTTGCGGTGGCAGCTCCCATGGGGGAAGGGAGTGTTTTCGAGTTCGACATGGCGACGAGCGTCACTTCCCGCGCGCGCATCGCGCAGGCGGCAGAATCCGGGCGATCGATCGAGCCGGGATTCGCGCTTAACGCTGACGGGCAGCCGACGACCGACGCTGTCGCCGCGCTGAAGGGACTTCTTCTGCCTATGGGCGGAGCCAAGGGTTTCGGTTTGATTGCGGCACTCGAAGTGCTGACGGGTGTGCTGCCGGGCGGTGCCTACGCCGATCTCGTTACCTCCAAGGAAGCCGCGACGGACCGTCCCGAGGGAACCAGCCATTTTCTCATGGCAATCTCTGCCGAGGCCGCGTGCGGTCTAGAAACCTTCCGCGCGCGGATCTCCGATCTGGCGGACCGCGTGGCGGCGCTACCGATGTCCGAGGGAACCCCTCCGCCCAGGCTGCCCGGGGCACGACGCGCGGCCCTGAGGGCCAAAGCTGCGCGCGAAGGCGTGTCGCTCTCGGCAGGCGCATGGTCGACGCTTCGGAGGCTCGCCGCCGAGGCCGGCACACCACTGGACCTCGCGGCGGAGGGCAAAGAATGAAGTTTCCCGACGATATCACAGGTTATCTGCGCGAGGATGGCAGGCGCGGCATCCGCAATCACGTCGTCGTGATGGCGGCAGCAGACAACGTCAACCCGCTCCTCGCCCACGTTGCCGCGCGGTGCGCGGGAGTGACACTTCTTCCTGCCAGCTACGGCCGCGGCCAACTCGGCGAGGATCTTGAGATCACGCTTCGCTCCATGGCCGGGCTCGCGACGCATCCCAACGTGTCGGGTTGTCTGGTCGTTGCGTTCGAGCGGGCCAGCGCTGAGCGTATTGCAGAGCGCGCTGGCGCGCGAAGCGGCAGCATCGAAGTGCTCTCCTTCCTCGAAGCCGGCGGACTCGTCCCCTGCGTAGATCGTCCCGCCGAGATCATCGCCCGGTTTCAGTCCCGCGCAGACGAGGAACGGAGGTCGCCGATGGCGTGGGACGAACTCGTGATGGGGCTCGAATGCGGAGGCTCCGACACGACCTCGGGGCTCTATGCCAACCCAGCGCTCGGGCGACTTGCGGACGTTCTGCACGCGCGCTGTGCGACGCTTGTCTTCTCCGAGCCTGTGGAGTGCCTCGGCGGCGAAGCCAATCTGACGGCGCGCGCGCGCACGTCCCGCGCCGCGGAAGACATGCTGGCGGCCATAGGTGGCTTCGAAAGGATTGCCCGCGAGGCTGGTATCGATCTCACCGGAATCAACCCGACGGCGGACAATATCGCGGGCGGCCTCAGCAGCATCGAGGAGAAATCCCTGGGCGCCATCGCCAAGACGGGCAGTGCGCCCATCGAGGGCTGTATCGGATACGGCGCAAGGCCGCCAAAAGCCGGCCTCTGGATGATGGATGCTCCTGCGGCAGCAGTCGAGAACCTGACCGCGCTCGCGGCGGGCGGTTGCCAGGTGGCGTGCTTCGTCACCGGGACCGGAAACCCGATCGGCCATACCATCATGCCGACCCAGAAGATTACGGCGAATGGGCGCACAGCCGAGCAGATGCCGGATCATGTCGACGTGGATCTCTCCTCGCTTTTCCGTTCGGGTGCCCCACTCGACGATGCCGCCAACGCCGTAGGAACGTCGCTGAGGGACATCTGCCGTGGCGCTCCGACCGCGGCCGAGACCCTCGGCTACCTTCAGAGCAACATCAGCCGCTTCGGAAAATCCGTGTGAAGGAGAAGCCATGACTGGATATAGGGTGGCGATCTTCGGTCAGATCGAGGAAACCGGGCGGAGCGCGCTAGAGGCGGACGCACGCTTCTCTCTCGCCTGCCTGCCCGACCATGCCCCAGGCCGCTTCGAGGCGGCAGCCGACGCCGACGCGATTATCGTCCGAATGACGCCGATCGACACAGACCTGATCGAAGCCGCCCCGCGGCTGCGCTTCGTGGCGCGTCATGGGGTGGGCCACGACACGGTGGACAAGGCCGCACTGACCGCCCGAGGCATCCCGCTTGCGATCACGGGCGACGTCAACTCGGGCGCGGTCGCCGAGCATGCGCTTGCGCTCATGCTGGCCGCCGCAAAGCGCGTGGTCGACTACGACAAGGCCGTGAAGGCGGGAGATTTCGCGATCCGCGACAGCTTCTCTGCGGGCGAACTCCACGGGAAGACGGCGCTTCTCGTCGGCTTCGGGCGGATCGGACGGAAAGTAGCTGCTCTCGCCCGGGCATTCGGCATGGACGTCCTCGTCTTCGACCCTCTCCTCGAAACCACGCCCGAAGGCGTAACATCCGTCTCGCGGCTCGAGGACGGTCTCGCCGCGGCCGATTACGTCAGCCTTCATGCACCGAAGACGGCTCGGACGACGCATCTCATCGATGCAGAGGCCCTCGCGCGAATGAAGCCCGGCGCAACGCTGATCAACGTGGCACGTGGCGGGCTCGTGGACGAAGCAGCGTTGTCCGAAGCGCTGCTGTCCGGACGGCTTCGCGCCGCCGCACTCGACGTCTTCGAGAACGAGCCGCCCGCGGCCGACGACCCGGTCCTTTCCGCGCCAGGACTCATCGCGACACCGCATTCCGCGGCCTTCACTTCCGAATGCGCCGCGCGCATGTCGATGGCTTGCGCTCGGAACGTGATCGACTTCTTCGATGGGGGGCTCGATCCGGACCTCGTCGTCAACAAGGACGCCTTGGCGAACGCCGGCGCATCTGGAGGAGCGGCATGATCAGGGCAGGACTTGTGGGCGCAGGCCGCTGGGGCCAGACGCTGGTGCGGGCAGTAGCCGGCAAGAGCGACCGCATACGCTTCACCCGGGCGGTCACGCGGACACCTGCCAAAGCCGCAGGCTTCTCTGCGGAAACCGGCATCCCGATCACTCACGATTTGGAGGAGATTCTCGCAGATCCCGAGATAGACGCCGTGGTGCTGGCCACACCGCATTCGCAACACCTCGAGCAGATCCTCGCGGCGGCGGAGGCGGGCAAACACATCTTCGTCGAAAAACCACTCGCGCTCGATGCGTCCGCTGCGCGCGCGGCCTACGACGCCGCGCACGCGGCCGGCGTGGTGCTCGCGCTTGGCCACAACCGCCGCTGCCTGCCTGCCTTCCGGCACCTCGAAAGACTCGTGGAAGCGGGTCGCCTCGGCCAGATCCTTCATGTAGAGGGGAATTTCTCGGGTCCTTCTGCGTTCCGCCAGACACGCGGCAACTGGCGTGCCAGCCTCGGCGAGAGTCCGGCGGGCGGCATGACGGGCAAAGGGATTCACATCACGGACATGATGATCTCGCTCCTTGGACCGGCGGAGACCGTTTCGGTGCTGAGCGCCCGGCAGGTGCTGGATTTCGGAATGGACGACACGACGCTCGTGACGATTCGCTTCGCGTCCGGCCAAACCGGTAGTCTAAGCACGTTGACGGCGACACCGAACGACTGGCGCATCCAGATCTATGGCAGCGAGTGTTGGGCGGAGATCCGCGACGAACGCCGCTTCCGACTCCGGTATTCGGATCAGCCTGACGTCGAAGAGACGTTTCCAGTTCACGACATAGAACGCGACATCCTCGAGTGGTTCGCTGCGACCGTCGAAGAGGGACGGCCTTGGCCGGTCACGGAACAGCAGGCTGTCGCCAACACGGCGCTGCTCGAAGCGATCATCCGGTCAATCCATGAGGCCGTAGGAGCCGAAGTAGCAGTGCCTCTGGGCGGCGAGACATGAGGAACAGGCAAAGATGAAGATCGCGGAGAACACATTCAAGGCAGCGATTGAGGCCGGGCGTCAACAAGTGGGGCTCTGGAGCAGCCTTTCGAGCGGGCTCGCGGCCGATATCCTCTCGACCGCCGGCTTCGACTGGGTTCTCGTGGACATGGAGCACTCGCCGAACGACCTCTTCAGCGTCATGCATCAACTCCAGGTCTACGCGGCGAGCGGGACGCATGCCGTGGTGCGCCCGCCCTGGAACGAGCCGGTGATGGTCAAACGGCTGCTCGACCTCGGTGCGTTCTCGCTCTTGTTCCCGATGGTGCAGAATGCAGAGGAAGCCGCAGCCGCCGTGGCCGCATGCCGTTATCCACCCCGCGGGATCCGGGGGGTCTCGCTCAATCACCGCGGAAACCGTTATGGAGCGGCGCGGGACGACTACCTGGAGAGAGGAGAGGCAAGCATTGCAGTCCTAGTTCAGATCGAATCTCGTGCAGCGATGAACGAGTTGGAGGACATCGCGGGCACGGACGGCGTCACCGGTGTTTTCTTCGGCCCGGCGGATCTCTCAGCGGATTTCGGGCATATGGGCAACCCCGCGCATCCCGAAGTTGTCGCAGCGATAAGAGAGGGAACGGCCACCCTGAGAGGTCTCGGCAAGCCATCGGGCATTCTCGTCCCTGACGCGGAGGCCGGGCGTTTCTGGTTGCAGGAAGGCATGGCTTTCGTCGCGGCCGGAACCGATCAGGCGCTTCTCGCCGGCTCCGCCAGATCCCTCCGGGCCGCCCTGCCCGAAACCTGATGAGAGTGTTGAGCAAAGCTTCCGGCAGACGGACTTGGGCGAGAAGATTGGCTCGGCTTTCATTAGACAAACGATCAGCGCGGTCCGCCGCCAGGAAGCGCAACTTCGGTCGCATGGGAAACCTCCACCGAGTAACATGATGAGATTTCGCATTCGTGTTGCTGCTACACATATGACAATCGCTACGGCAGAGCCGAGATGACAACACAGCGATCGGTCAGGACGGATTGAAAATCCTCGTGTCGGTGGTTCGATTCCGCCCCTCGGGCACCACTCCCTTCGCCGACCCATCGATACGCCTCGGATTCTTGAGGAAACTGTGCGGGCAGGTCATGGCGTATGACATTTCGGTCCCCTTTTCGTTCACCAAGAGCGGCATCTGCTATTTCGGGCGAAGGGTGCCTCGAGACCTTCGGAAGTACTACTCGACCAGCAAGATCTCGTACTCTCTGAGGACGCGTTCATCCGCAGTAGCCGCCTCACGAGCAACGAGGGCCGCACAGCAGCTCGATGAATATTGGTATCACCTTCGCATCCGTGACGTTGACCTTCCGGGAAAGCATCTCTTGCGAATGGCTCAGAAACGGAACGCGGTACCTGCGGGAGGCTTGGTCGCAGCTTCAGACGCGCACAACGTCGCCTTCGACTTCTTCGTCGAGGCCTACGGCGTGAAATGGGACGCGTTCGCCGAGATGGTCAAAGACCGGGACGCGCTCCTGAGCTTCAACGACTACCCCGCCGAACATTGAAAGCACATCCGCACGTCTAACCCGATCGAGAGCACGTTCGCTACCGTCAGACATGGAACAAAGCGCACCTAGGTCTGCCTCAGCCAAAAAACCGGCCCGGCCATGGCCTTCAGTCTGATGATGTCCGCCCAGGCGAAATGGCGAACGCTCGACGGCCGCAACCGTTTGCCGGAGGTCATCAGCGGGGTTGAGTTCCGAGACGCCGTCCGCCAACTTCAGGCTGCCGCTGGATCACGCGTCACCAACTTCTGCGCATATCTCTCCGCATCCAGCGCCAAGTGTAAGTCAGATAGAATTTGGCGAAACGCTCACAAAGAAAAAGAGATGAATGATACGATCCATTCTTTTGATAGCTCTGTTAATGTACCCCTCAGTATCTTTCAGCCAAAGCTTCACCTGTCGCATTGGAACACGACCGGCATGCCTCGACTACGGGGACACTGTCTGCTCCTCCCTCGGCAAGTGTGTTGACGCCGCTGCGGTTTGCTTCGACCGCTACCAGTGTGACTACCAAGGCTTTACTTGCAAGTCGAACGTTACCGAGTGCGTTGACGAATATGACCAACTCTTGCGCACTCACAACGAACTCGTCGACGACTACAATGATCTCCTGAACGACGTGGAGAACCTAAGGAGCGATGTGCAGGATATTGAGTCCTGCGTTACCTGGGCGGACAGCGTTGAAAGTGCCAAGTCATGCTTTTAAACGATCCGACCTGCTCCCCTGATTTTCCTCGTTCAGAAGTTTAGTCCTTTCCGGGTTTGGTCCTTCTCTGACCGGTTGAAGGATTCCCGCGGCATGAGCCCGTCGAGGCTCGTGTGCGGGCGGTGATGGTTGTAGTCGTCGCGCCATGCCGAAGAGGTTCGGCCAGATGATGGCCATGGACCTCTAAGGACGCTCGCACC
>NZ_JBGFSH010000017.1:0-18646 GCF_041365715.1 Rhodosalinus sp. FB01
CGGCTTCGACCGCTCAAACTTCTCTTTTGCCATCTCGGCCTCCTGTTCCTTTCGACGCGGGCGCAACCGGGGGGCGCCCGCGGATCATTGAGTTAAGCGTATTTCGACTGGATCTCGTCGGAGATGTTCTGCGGCACCGGCTCGTAGTGGTCGAACTGCATCGTGAACTGTGCCCGGCCCGAGGACATCGAGCGCAGGTTGTTGATGTAGCCGAACATGTTCGCCAGCGGCACGAAGGAGTCGATCACGATGGCATTGCCGCGGGGCGCCTGGCCCTGCACCTGGCCACGCCGCGAGGTGAGGTCACCGATGATGTTGCCGGTGTACTCTTCCGGCGTCACCACCTCGACCCTCATGATCGGCTCGAGCAGTTTCGCACCGGCCTTGCGCAGGCCCTCGCGCATGCACATCCGCGAGGCGATCTCGAAGGCGAGAACGCTCGAGTCCACGTCGTGGAACTTGCCGTCCACGAGCGCGACCTTGAAGTCGATCCCCGGGAAGCCGGCGCGCGGACCGGAGTCCATCACCGACTGGATGCCCTTCTCGACCCCGGGGATGTATTCCTTCGGCACCGTGCCGCCGACGATCCGCGACTCGAGGCTGTAGCCCTCGCCGGCCTCGGTCGGCGTGATCTCCAGCTTCACCTCGGCGAACTGACCCGAGCCACCGGTCTGCTTCTTGTGCGTGTAGGTGTGCTCGATCTTCTGGCTGATCGTCTCGCGGTAGGCCACCTGCGGCGCACCGATATTGGCCTCGACCTTGAATTCGCGCTTCAGCCGGTCGACCAGGATGTCGAGGTGAAGCTCGCCCATGCCCTTCATGATCGTCTGGCCCGATTCCAGATCGGTCTCCACGCGGAAGGACGGGTCCTCTGCCGCGAGGCGCTGCAGGCCGGCCGACATCTTCTCCTGGTCGGCCTTGGTCTTGGGCTCGACCGCGATCTCGATCACCGGATCGGGGAAGGTCATCGTCTCCAGCACGACGGGCTTCGATGCATCGCAGAGCGTGTCGCCGGTCGTGGTCTCCTTCAGGCCGGCCAGCGCGATGATGTCGCCCGACCCCGCCCAGTCGATCTCCTCGCGGGAGTTCGAGTGCATCATCATCATGCGCCCGATGCGCTCGCGACGGCCCTTGGTGGAGTTGAGCACGCTGCCGCCCTTCTCGAGCAGGCCCGAGTAGATGCGGGTGAAGGTCAGCGAGCCCACGAACGGGTCGT
Source organism: Rhodosalinus sp. FB01 (assembly GCF_041365715.1). Taxonomy (NCBI): domain Bacteria; kingdom Pseudomonadati; phylum Pseudomonadota; class Alphaproteobacteria; order Rhodobacterales; family Paracoccaceae; genus Rhodosalinus; species Rhodosalinus sp. FB01. The sequence continues at coordinate 1,217 of NZ_JBGFSH010000017.1, forward strand.
TCATGATCTTGAACGCGAGCCCGGCGAAGGGCTGGTCGTCGCCCGGGCGGCGCTCCATGTTGCGGGTCTCGGTCTCATCGTCCGGGGCGAAGCCCATGTAGGGCGGCACGTCGAGCGGGCCGGGCAGGTAGTCGATCACCGCGTTGAGCAGCGGCTGGACGCCCTTGTTCTTGAAGGCAGAGCCCGCGAGCACCGGCACGAAGGACATGTTGAGCGTGCCCTTGCGGATGAGGCTGCGCAGGGTCGGAAGATCCGGCTCTTCGCCCTCGAGATACTTCTCCATCGCGTCGTCGTCCTGCTCCACGGCGATCTCGACGAGTTCGGCGCGCATCTCCTCGGCCTTGTCCTTGAGGTCGTCGCGGATGTCCTGGATGACCCAGCTGGCGCCGAGATCCTCGCCCTTCCAGACCCATTCCTTCATGGTGACCAGATCGACGATGCCCTCGAGCTTGTCCTCGGCCCCGATCGGCATCTGGATCGGCGCGGGCAGGGCGCCCGTGCGGTCCTTGATCATGTGCACGCAGTTGAAGAAGTCGGCGCCGATCTTGTCCATCTTGTTGACGAACACGATGCGCGGCACCTTGTAGCGGTCGGCCTGGCGCCAGACCGTCTCGGTCTGCGGCTCCACCCCGGCATTGGCGTCGAGCACGGCCACCGCGCCGTCGAGCACGGCGAGCGAGCGCTCCACCTCGATGGTGAAGTCCACGTGTCCGGGCGTGTCGATGATGTTGAAGCGGAACGACGCTTCCTTGGGCGTGTCGCCGTAGATGCCGGTCGGGTTCTTGCCGTCCTCGGTGCGGAACCAGAAGGTGGTCGTCGCCGCCGAGGTGATGGTGATCCCGCGCTCCTGCTCCTGCTCCATCCAGTCCATCGTCGCGGCGCCGTCATGCACCTCGCCGATCTTGTGGGACTTGCCGGTGTAGTAGAGAATCCGCTCCGTCGTCGTGGTCTTGCCGGCATCGATGTGCGCCATGATGCCGAAGTTGCGGTAGCGGTCGAGGGAGTATTCGCGTGCCATGGAATGGAGCCTCTGCGACAGGGGTTACCAGCGGTAATGGCTGAAGGCCTTGTTGGCCTCCGCCATCTTGTGGGTGTCTTCGCGCTTCTTCACCGCGGTGCCGCGGGAATTCACGGCGTCGAGCAGCTCGCTGGCGAGACGCTCTTCCATCGTGTGCTCGTTGCGCTTGCGGCAGGCGTCGATCAGCCAGCGCAGCGCCAGCGCCTCGCGGCGCTCGGGGCGCACCTCGACCGGCACCTGATAGGTCGCACCGCCCACGCGGCGCGAGCGCACCTCGACCGACGGCTTGATGTTCTCGATCGCCTCGTGGAAGATTTCCACCGGCGCGCGCTTCACCTTGTTCTCGACACGGTCGAGCGCGTTGTAGACGATCCGTTCCGCGACCGACTTCTTGCCGTCGATCATCAGGTTGTTCATGAACTTCGTCAGAACCCGGTCGCCATACTTGGCGTCGGGAAGGATTTCGCGCTTTTCCGCTCTGTGACGACGGGACATCCTTTAATCCTCTTACTTCGGGCGCTTCGCGCCGTATTTCGAACGGCGCTGCTTGCGGTCCTTGACGCCTTGCGTGTCGAGCACGCCGCGCAGGATGTGGTAGCGCACACCGGGAAGGTCCTTTACACGGCCACCACGGATCAGGACCACCGAGTGCTCCTGCAGGTTGTGGCTCTCGCCCGGGATGTAGCTGATCACCTCGTAGCCGTTCGTCAGGCGCACCTTCGCCACCTTCCGCATCGCCGAGTTCGGCTTCTTCGGCGTGGTGGTGTAGACGCGCGTGCAAACCCCCCGCTTCTGCGGGCACTGCTCCAGGTGCATCGACTTGGAGCGCTTCACTTTGGGCTGCCGCGGCTTGCGGATCAGCTGCTGGATCGTAGGCATATGGGTCTTTTCCCCGTCTCCGTGTCTTCATCACTGCGCGGGCGTCCCCGCGCGAGTTCCGTGTCCGGCGCGCGCCTCGCCCGCTCAAAACGCAAAAACCGCATTCAGCCCCCTCTGCCGGGGCCGACGCGGTGGGTTTCCAGAGGATCGGGGCGAACGCGCCCGGATCGTGGCCACATGAGTCCTGATGCCGGCGGCGGGGAATACCCCTGTGCCGAGATGCCGGGCGTATACGGGGAGTCGCGGGGGTTGTCAACAGCACCCCGCCGCCGCTTGTCCCCGCGCCCGGGCGCTGCCACTCTGGCGCACTGAAACGGACCCGGGCGGCGAAGGGACGCGATACCGACATGCAGGCGATCGGGCTCTGCCGCTTTTCCTACCCCGCGATCGGCGGCTTCCAGGTCGAGCACGACAACCTGCGCGCACGGCTCGAGTATCTCTACGCGCCGGACCGGATGGAAGAGCGTTTCCGCCTCTTCGAAACCGTGGCGCTGCCGTCGCTGCGCGCCCAGACCGATCCGGCCTTCGATCTCGTGGTCGTCGCGGGCGACAGCCTGCCCGCGCCCCATCTCGCGCGCCTGCGCGCTGCGCTGAAGGACCTGCCGCAGGCGCAGCTCCGGCTCGAGCCGCCCCGGCGCCACCGCGCGGCGATGAAGGATCTGCTGCAGGCGGCGCGGCGGCAGCCGGACCGGCCCTGTCTGCAGTTTCGCTTCGACGACGACGATGCCGTCGCCGTCGATTTCGTGGAGAAGCTCAAATCGGCCGCGGCCGATTGCGGGCACCTGCTCGCGGCGCACCGCTCGGTCGCCATCGACTTCGCGAGCGGCTACCACGCGGCGTTCGGCCCCGGGGGCATCCGCGCCGCAGCGCTGTTCAGGCCCTATTACACCGCGGCGCTCGGCATGTCGGTGCGCGGCGGCGATACGCGGACGATCATGAACTTCGCCCACCACCGCATCCATCGCTTCATGCCGGCGATCTGCTTTCCCGAGCCGGCGATGTTCGTGCGAGGCCTCGGCCGCTTCAACGACTCGCGCGCGGGGGTGCCCTGGCCCGCGGATCTGCGCCCCCTTTCGGCTGCCGAGGAAGAGACGTTCCGCGCGCGCTTCGCCCTCGACGCGGATGCCATCCGGCGGGCCTTCGCCGGGGAGCACGGCGCTAGCGGCTAGGCGGAACGACGGGGCGGGCCCGCCGCGCCAGGCGCGCCTCGCGGAGCATCGTGTAGATGCCCGTCGCCGCGATGATCGCCGCGCCGAGCAGCGTCAGCGGCGCCGGCCAGTCGCCGAAGACGGCCCAGCCCAGCACCAGCGCCCAGAGCAGCCCGGTGTAGCGGAAGGGCGCGACGACGGCCACCTCGCCCACCCGCATCACGAGCACGCTGCAAAGATAGCCCCCCATGATGAAGACCGCCGAGGCACCGATCAGGCCGGCCTGCCGCCCTGTCACCGGGGTCCAGCCCTGACCCAGCCCCGCGAGCGCGGCGAAAAGGGTCACGCCGGCGGCGGCGGCAAGGGTCACCGTCAGCGAGGGCACCGCCGAGGACATCCGCCGCGTGGCCAGATCCCGCACCGTGACCATCGCCACCGCGACCAGCGCGTAGCCGGCGTAAAGGTTGAACCCCTCCGGCCCCGGCCGGACGATGAGCAGCATGCCAGCGAAGCCCACGAGAATGGCGGTGAGCCGCCGCCAGCCGATACGCTCCCCGAAGACCAGCGCCCCCCCGAGGGCGACGGTCAGGGGCAGCACCTGCAGGATCGCCGTGACGTTGGCGAGCGGCATGTTGATGAGCGCGGTCAGGAAGAAATAGGCCGCCCCCACCTCGCAGCCGGTACGCAGCAAGACGAGCGCCCCGTCGCGACCGGAAAGCCGCAGCGCGATCCGCCTCAAGCGCCAGGCCAGCAGGCCGATCAGGGTCGTCGTCGCGAGCCCCCGCAGGAACAGGATCTGCATGAGCGGCAGTTCGTCGCCCACCACCTTCACGAACGTGTCGTTGATGGTGAACGAGGCCATCGAAGCCATCATCAGAAGCGCGCCGCGCGCGTTGTCGGTAAGCACTGGCATGGCCGGCGGCACTCCCGCTGTTTCCGGACGCATCGGACCAGCGGTAGCGCCGCGCGGCCGGGCCGTCGAGACCTCGCCGTCGTCCCGCAGCCGAAGGCCGGCCACCTCGCCATCGCCGCCCCGAGGCCTCCGGAAACGCCCCCGGCAAGCGCGAAGGCCCGCGCGGCGACCGGCTGCGGCAAGGTTGAAGATCCGGAAGGACGAAAAAGGCCCCCACCGGGGCGGGGGCCTTCTTCCTGTCCTCAGTGCGGCGCCCGGTCTTGGCCGGACGCAATCACTCCTCGCGGCTCTCGGGCGTCTCCGACGCGTCGCTGCCGGTCTCGTCGCCGAAGACGTCCTCGGCCGGCGCGGCCAGCGCCGCGGCGGCTTCCGCCTCTTCCCGGCGCGCCTCGATCACGATGTTGTCGCGCTCCTGCGCGACCCTGCGCACGCGCTGCGTGGCCCCGCCGGTGCCCGCCGGGATCAGGCGCCCGACGATGACATTCTCCTTGAGCCCCACGAGCTTGTCGCGCTTGCCCTGCACCGATGCCTCGGTCAGGACCCGTGTCGTCTCCTGGAAGGAAGCGGCAGAGATGAAGCTGCGCGTCTGCAGCGACGCCTTGGTGATCCCCAGAAGGATCGGTTCGCCCTGGGCCGGGCGCCCTCCCTTCCTGATCGCCTTCTCGTTCGCGGCCTCGAACTCGGCCTTGTCGACGTGCTCTCCCTTGAGAAGCGTGGTCTCGCCGGAATCGAGGATCTCCCATTTCTGCAGCATCTGGCGGACGATCACCTCGATGTGCTTGTCGTTGATCTTCACGCCCTGCAGGCGATAGACGTCCTGCACCTCGTCCACCATGTAGTTGGCCAGCGCCTCCACCCCGAGAATGGCGAGGATGTCATGCGGCGCGGGATTGCCGTCCATGATGTAATCGCCCTTCTGGATGAAGTCGCCCTCCTGCACCGGGACGTGCTTGCCCTTGGGAACCATGTATTCCACGGGCTCGAGATTCTCGTCCGCGGGCTCGATGGTGATCCGGCGCTTGTTCTTGTAGTCGCGCCCGAACCGGACATAGCCGTCGATCTCGGCGATGATGGCGTGATCCTTGGGCCGCCGCGCCTCGAAGAGTTCGGCCACGCGCGGCAGACCGCCGGTGATGTCCTTCGTCTTCGCGCCCTCGCGGGGGATCCGCGCGACCACGTCGCCGGCCTGGATCTTCTGGCCGTCCTCGCAGGACAGGATCGCATCCACCGACATCGGGTAGGTGACCGGGTTGCCCTGGTCGTTGCGCACGGGCTCGCCGGCCTCGTCCACGAGGATGATCTCGGGCTTGAGGTCGTTGCCCTTGGGAGCGGCGCGCCAGTCGGTGACGATCTTCTGCGTCATGCCCGTGGCCTCGTCCGTCTCCTCGCGCACGGCGATGCCGTTCACGAGGTCGTGGTGCTTGGCGATACCGTCCTTCTCGGCAATGATCGGCAGGGTGTAGGGATCCCACTCGAAGAGCTTCGCGCCCCGCTCCACCTTCTGGCCTTCCTCGACGAAGAGCTTCGTGCCGTAGCCCAGCTTGAAGCTCGCCCGCTCCTCGCCCTGCTCGTCGCGGATCAGCAGCTTCATGTTGCGGCCCATCACGAGGATTTCCCCCGAGGCGTTCTCCAGCGTGGAGGCGTTCTCGAAGGCGATGGTGCCGCCCTGGCTAGCCTCCTGGAAGGACTGCTGGCCGCCGGTCGCCACGCCGCCGATGTGGAAGGTCCGCATCGTCAGCTGCGTGCCCGGCTCGCCGATCGACTGCGCCGCGATGATGCCCACCGCCTCGCCGGCGTTGACCATCGTACCGCGCGCGAGGTCGCGGCCGTAGCACATGGCGCAGACGCCCTCTTCGGCCTCGCAGGTCAGCGGGCTGCGGATGCGGGCGCTGGCCACGCCCTCTTCGTCGATCCGGTCCGCCTGCCGCTCGTCGATGAGCTCGCCCGCGCGGGTGATGACCTCTTCGCCGCCGGGCACGACGATGTCCGCCGCGGCCACCCGGCCGAGGACGCGCTCGCCGAGCGAGGCGACCACCTCGCCGTCGTTCACCGCCGGCTCCGCGAGGATCGACAGATCCGTGCCGCAATCCGTCATCCGGACGATGCAGTCCTGCGCGACGTCCACGAGACGGCGGGTCAGGTAACCCGAGTTCGCCGTCTTGAGCGCGGTGTCGCTGAGGCCCTTCCGCGCGCCGTGGGTGGAGTTGAAGTACTCCAGCACGGTGAGGCCTTCCTTGAAGTTCGAGATGATCGGTGTCTCGATGATGTCGCCGTTCGGCTTGGCCATCAGGCCGCGCATGCCGCCGAGCTGCTTCATCTGCGTGACCGAGCCCCGCGCGCCCGAATGCGCCATCATGTAGACGCTGTTGGGCTCGACCTCGGCACCGTTCTCGTCTCGCTGGTTGGCCGAGATCGCGGACATCATCGCCTCGGTCACGCGGTCGTTGCACTTCGACCAGGCGTCCACGACCTTGTTGTACTTCTCGCCCTGGGTGATCAGGCCGTCCATGTACTGCTGTTCGAAGTCCTTCACCTGCTCGCGCGTGTCTTCGACGATGGACCACTTCTGCTCGGGGATGACCATGTCGTCCTTGCCGAACGAGATGCCCGCGCGGAACGCCTCGCGGAAGCCGAGCGTCATGATCTGGTCGCAGAAGATGACCGACTCCTTCTGGCCGCAGTACCGGTAGACGGTGTCGATGACCTGCTGCACCTCCTTCTTGCGGAGCAGCCGGTTCACGAGCTCGAAGGGCGCCTTCGCGTTGAGCGGCATCAGCTGGCCGAGGCGGACGCGACCAGGGGTCGTGTCGTGAAGCTGCCAGACCTCGCTGCCTTCCTCGTCGATCTGCTTGATCCGGCACTTGATCTTGGCGTGCATGTGGACCGAGCCGGTATCGAGCGCGAACTGCACCTCGTCGGGGTGGGCGAAGACCATGCCCTCGCCCTTCATGCCCTCACGCTCCAGCGTGATGTAGTAGAGGCCCAGGATCATGTCCTGCGAGGGCACGATGATCGGCGCGCCGTTCGCAGGCGACAGCACGTTGTTGGTGCTCATCATGAGCACGCGCGCCTCGAGTTGCGCCTCGAGCGACAACGGCACGTGCACGGCCATCTGGTCGCCGTCGAAATCGGCGTTGAAGGCCGCGCAGACCAGCGGGTGAAGCTGGATCGCCTTGCCCTCGATCAGCACGGGCTCGAAAGCCTGGATGCCGAGGCGGTGCAGTGTCGGCGCACGGTTGAGGAGGACAGGATGTTCCCGGATGACCTCGTCGAGGATGTCCCAGACCTCCGGCCGCGCCTTCTCGACGAGCTTCTTGGCCTGCTTCACGGTCGAACTCAGGCCCTTCGCCTCCAGCCGCGAGTAGATGAACGGCTTGAAAAGCTCGAGCGCCATCTTCTTGGGCAGCCCGCACTGGTGCAGCTTGAGCTCCGGGCCGGTCACGATGACCGAGCGGCCGGAGAAGTCGACCCGCTTGCCCAGCAGGTTCTGACGGAAGCGGCCCTGCTTGCCCTTCAGCATGTCCGAGAGCGACTTCAGCGGCCGCTTGTTCGCGCCGGTGATGACACGGCCGCGGCGGCCGTTGTCGAAAAGCGCGTCCACGGATTCCTGGAGCATGCGCTTTTCGTTGCGCACGATGATGTCCGGCGCGCGCAGCTCGATCAGCCGCTTCAGGCGGTTGTTGCGGTTGATGACCCGGCGATAGAGATCGTTGAGGTCCGACGTGGCGAACCGGCCGCCATCGAGCGGCACCAGCGGGCGCAGCTCCGGCGGGATGACCGGGATGACCGTCATCACCATCCATTCGGGACGGTTGCCCGACTCGAGGAAGCTCTCGACGACCTTGAGACGCTTGATGATCTTCTTGGGCTTGAGCTCGCCCGTGGCCTCGGCCAGGTCGGCGCGCAGGTGCTCGGCCTCGGATTCGAGGTCGATCGCGGCCAGCATCTCGCGGATCGCCTCGGCGCCGATATTGGCGGTGAAGGCGTCCATGCCGTACTGGTCCTGCGCGTCCATGAACTCTTCCTCGGTCATGAGCTGACCGTAGGAGAGATCGGTGAGGCCCGGCTCCGTGACGACGTAGTTCTCGAAGTAGAGGATCCGCTCCAGGTCACGGAGCGTCATGTCGAGCATCAGGCCGATGCGCGAGGGCAGCGACTTCAGGAACCAGATATGAGCGACGGGCGCGGCCAGTTCGATGTGGCCCATGCGCTCGCGCCGGACCTTCTGCAAGGTGACCTCGACGCCGCATTTCTCGCAGACGACGCCGCGGTACTTCATGCGCTTGTACTTGCCGCAGAGGCACTCGTAATCCTTGATCGGGCCGAAGATGCGCGCGCAGAACAGGCCGTCCCGCTCGGGCTTGAAGGTGCGGTAGTTGATGGTCTCGGGCTTCTTGATCTCGCCGTAGGACCACGAGAGGATCCGCTCCGGGCTCGCCAGCGAGACGCGGATCTCGTCGAAGACCTTGGTCGGGGTGAGCGGGTTGAACGGGTTGTTCGTCAGTTCCTGGTTCATGTCGTGACCTCAAATCCTGCAGGGAAGTTGGAGCGGGCGGAAAGGCGCTTCGAAGCGCCTTTCCAAGCGCCTTCCAAGGCGCTTCGGGCCGTCATTCCTCGTCTTCCTCCGCGTCCAGGAGTTCCATGTTGAGCCCGAGGCCCCGGACCTCCTTCACCAGCACGTTGAAGGATTCCGGCACACCGGCCTCGAAGTTGTCCTCGCCCTTGACGATCGACTCGTAGACCTTCGTGCGGCCTGCCACGTCGTCGGACTTCACCGTCAGCATCTCCTGCAGGGTGTAGGCCGCGCCGTAGGCTTCCAGCGCCCAGACCTCCATCTCGCCGAACCGCTGGCCGCCGAACTGCGCCTTGCCGCCCAGCGGCTGCTGGGTCACGAGGCTGTAGGGCCCGGTCGAGCGCGCGTGGATCTTGTCGTCCACGAGATGGTGCAGCTTGAGCAGGTACTTTACCCCCACCGTCACCGGCCGCGCGAACTGCTCGCCGGTGCGCCCGTCGAAGAGGATCGACTGGCCGCTTTCGCTGAAGCCCGCCCGCACCAGCGCGTCGTTCACGTCAGGCTCCTTCGCGCCGTCGAACACGGGCGTCGCGATCGGCACGCCGCGGGTGACGGTCGAGGCCGCCTCGACGACGCGCTCCTCGTCCATCCCGGCGATACCCTCCTCGTAGACGTCGTCGCCATAGGCCAGGCGCAGAGCCTCGCGCACCGGCGTCAGGTCGCCGGTGCGGCGGTAGTCCTGAAGCGCGTCGTCGATCCTGAGCCCGAGGCCGCGCGCGGCCCATCCCATGTGCGTCTCGAGGATCTGGCCCACGTTCATCCGGCTGGGAACGCCGAGCGGGTTGAGCACGACATCCACCGGCGTGCCGTCCTCGAGGAACGGCATGTCCTCCATCGGGACCACCTTCGAGATGACGCCCTTGTTGCCGTGGCGGCCGGCCATCTTGTCGCCGGGCTGCAGCTTGCGCTTCACCGCGACGAAGACCTTGACCATCTTCATCACGCCCGGCGGCAGGTCGTCGCCGCGGCGGACCTTCTCGACCTTGTCCTCGAAGCGCGCGTCGAGCTGGCGCTTCTGCGCCTCGTACTGCTCATGCAGCGCCTCGACGATCTTGGCGTCCTCCTCGTCCTTGAGGGCGAGTTGCCACCACTGCCCGCGCGACAGGCCCTCGAGCAGCTCCTCGGTGATCTCGGAGTTGGCCTTCACGCCTTTCGGACCCTTCACGGCCGTCTTGCCGAGGATCATCGACTTCAGACGCGCGTAGATGTTGCGGTCGAGGATCGCGAGCTCGTCGTCCCGGTCGCGGGCGAGGCTCTCGATCTCCTCGCGCTCGATCTGGAGCGCGCGCTCGTCCTTCTCCACGCCGTGACGGTTGAAGACGCGCACCTCCACCACGGTGCCGTAGTCGCCGGGCTTCACCCGCAGCGAGGTGTCGCGCACGTCCGACGCCTTTTCGCCGAAGATCGCGCGCAGGAGCTTCTCCTCCGGCGTCATCGGGCTTTCACCCTTGGGCGTGATCTTGCCCACGAGGATGTCGCCCGGTTCCACGTCGGCGCCGATGTAGACGATGCCCGCCTCGTCGAGGTTGCGCAGCGCCTCCTCGCCCACGTTGGGGATGTCGCGGGTGATCTCCTCGGGGCCGAGCTTGGTGTCGCGGGCGGCGACCTCGAACTCCTCGATGTGGATCGAGGTGAAGACGTCGTCGCGCGCGATGCGCTCGGAGATCAGGATCGAATCCTCGTAGTTGTAGCCGTTCCACGGCATGAAGGCGACGACCACGTTCTTCCCGAGCGCGAGTTCGCCCATGTCGGTGGACGGGCCGTCGGCGATCACCTCGTTCTTCGTGACCCGGTCACCCACCTTCACCAGCGGACGCTGGTTGATGCAGCTGTTCTGGTTCGAACGCTGGAACTTGCGCATCCGGTAGATGTCGACGCCCGGGTCGCCGGGCTCGAGGTCGTCCGTGGCGCGGACCACGATCCGCTCCGCGTCCACCTGGTCGATGATCCCGGACCGGCGCGCCATGATCGAGGCGCCCGAGTCGCGCGCCACGATCTCCTCGATCCCGGTGCCCACCAGCGGCGCCTCGGCCTGCAGAAGCGGCAGGGCCTGACGCTGCATGTTCGAGCCCATCAGCGCGCGGTTGGCGTCGTCGTTCTCGAGGAACGGGATCAGCGAGGCCGCGACCGAGACGAGCTGCTTGGGCGACACGTCGATGAGATCCACGCTCTCGTTCGGCGCGAGCGTGTAGTCGCCCGCCTGCCGCGTGGACACCAGGTCGTTCACGAACCGGCCACCCTCGTCCAGCTTCGCGTTGGCCTGCGCGATGGTGTGGCGCATCTCCTCGGTGGCGGACATGTAGACCACATCCTCGGAGACCTGGCCCTCGTGCACCTTGCGGTAGGGCGTCTCGATGAAGCCGTACTTGTTCACCCGCGCGAAGGTCGCCAGCGAGTTGATGAGGCCGATGTTCGGGCCTTCCGGCGTCTCGATCGGGCACATCCGGCCGTAATGCGTGGGATGCACGTCGCGCACCTCGAAGCCCGCGCGCTCACGCGTGAGGCCGCCGGGCCCGAGCGCCGAGAGGCGGCGCTTGTGCGTCACCTCGGAAAGCGGGTTGGTCTGGTCCATGAACTGGGAGAGCTGCGAGGAGCCGAAGAATTCGCGCACCGCGGCCGCGGCCGGTTTCGCGTTGATCAGGTCCTGCGGCATGACCGTGTCGATCTCGGCCGAGGCCATGCGCTCCTTGATCGCGCGCTCCATGCGCAGAAGGCCGACGCGGTACTGGTTCTCCATCAGCTCGCCGACCGAGCGCACCCGGCGGTTGCCGAGGTGGTCGATGTCGTCGATCTCGCCCTTGCCGTCGCGCAGTTCCATCAGCGCCTTCACGCAGGCCACGATGTCTTCGCGGTCGAGCGTGCGCTGGGTGTCCGGCTTCTCGAGATCGAGACGCATGTTCATTTTCACGCGCCCGACGGCCGAGAGGTCGTAACGCTCCGCATCGAAGAACAGCGTGTCGAAAAGCGCGCTCGCGGCCTCGACCGTGGGCGGCTCTCCCGGGCGCATGACGCGATAGATGTCCATGAGCGCGGTATCGCGGTTCATGTTCTTGTCCATCGCCATGGTGTTGCGGATGTAGGGCCCCACGTTCACGCCATCGATGTCGAGAACCGGGATCTCGGTGATGCCCGCGTCCAGAAGCGTCTTCAGCGTGCCGCCCGTGACGGTGCCGTCCTTGTCCGTCTCCCAGGTGAGCTCGTCGCCCGCCTCGACGTGGATGGCGCCGGTTTCCTCGTCGATGATGTCCTCGGCCACGAACTTGCCCAGGATCTGCTCGAACGGCACGAGCAGATCGGTGACCTTGCCCTCGTCGATGAGCTGCTTGACCGCCCGCGGCGTGACCTTCTTGCCGGCCTCGGCGATCACCTCGCCGGTCGCGGCATCCACGAGATCATGCGAGGGCCGCGTGCCGCGCACGCGCTCGGGGAAGAACTTCGTCTCCCAGCCCTCGCCCTTGCGCAGAGTGTAGCTGACCGTGTCGTAATAGGCCTTCATGATGGCCTCCTGATCCATGCCGAGGGCATAGAGCAGGGTCGTCACCGGCAGTTTCCGGCGACGGTCGATGCGGGCGTAGACGATGTCCTTGGCGTCGAACTCGAAATCCAGCCAGGAGCCGCGGTAGGGAATGATGCGGCAGGCGAAGAGAAGCTTGCCGGAGGAATGCGTCTTGCCCTTGTCGTGGTCGAAGAACACGCCGGGGCTGCGGTGCATCTGGGACACGATGACCCGCTCGGTGCCGTTGACGACGAAGGTGCCGTTATGGGTCATGAGCGGCATGTCGCCCATGAACACGTCCTGCTCCTTGATGTCCTTCACCGACTTCGCGCCGGTGTCCTCGTCCATGTCGAACACGATCAGGCGCAGCGTGACCTTGAGCGGCGCGGCATAGGTCATGTCGCGCTGCTGGCATTCCTCCACGTCGTATTTCGGCCGCTCGAGATCGTAGCTGACGAATTCCAGCACCGCCGTCTCGTTGAAGTCCTTGATCGGGAAGACCGACTGGAAGACGCCCATCAGGCCTTCGCCCTCCTGTGGCGACGGTCCGTCGCCGGAGTTCAGGAACAGGTCGTAGGAACTCTTCTGAACCTCGATGAGGTTCGGCATCTCCAGCACTTCGCGGATCTTGCCATAGTACTTGCGCAGTCGTTTCTGGCCGAGGAAGGATTGAGCCATGAGCCGTGCCACCTTTCGTTTCTCACCGGGCGCGTTCGCTGCCGGGGCCACAGGCCCGCGCCCAACCGAGACGGCGTGATCGCGATCCATTCCCGGCCCCCGTCCCACCGCGGGGCCTCCCGATCGCCTGAACCTCGCCTTGGAAAGGCCCGCGGACCGGGCCTTGCCGAGACAGGTTCGGCCGGGCCCGGTTTCCCGGGCCCAGCCTTCAGAGATGCGCGCCCCATGCGGAGCGGGCGTCCTGTTACTTGAGCTCGATCTCGGCGCCGGCCTCTTCGAGCTTCTTCTTGATCTCCTCGGCCTCGTCCTTGGAGACCTGCTCCTTGACGGCCTTGCCACCGGCTTCCACCAGCTCCTTGGCCTCCTTGAGGCCGAGACCGGTGATCGCGCGCACTTCCTTGATCACGTTGATCTTGGACGCGCCGGGCGACTTCAGGATGACGTCGAACTCGGTCTGCTCCTCTTCGGCCGCACCGCCGGCGTCGCCGCCCCCGGCCGGAGCCATCATCACCGCGCCGCCGGCGGCGGGCTCGATGTCGTACTCGTCCTTGAGGATTTGCTTGAGTTCCTGTGCCTCGAGAAGCGTGAGGTTAACGATCTCTTCGGCGAGTTTTTTCAGATCAGCCATTTCGTGACTCTTTCCGTATCAATGTGTGTCCAGCGTCGGGCATCCGCCACGACAAGGGTTTTTCGGGTTGCCTTACGCGGCTTCGGCCTTCTCTTCGATGGTCGAAAGGATGCTCGCGATGTTGGAAGCAGGCGCGCCGATCGCACCGGCGATGTTGGAAGCGGGTGCGCCGATACAGCCGACGATCTGCGCGATGAGTTCCTCGCGCGACGGCATTTTCGACACGGCCTCCACACCGGCCCGGTCCAGAACCGTCTCTCCCATCGCCCCGCCAAGGACCTCGAGCTTCTTGTTGCCCTTGGCGAAGTCCTCGACCACCTTGGCGGCTGCCACGGGGTCTTCGGAGTAGGTGAGCACGGTCATGCCCGTAAGAAGGTCCGCGATGCCTGCGCACGGCTTCCCCTCGAGGGCGATCTTGGCGAGCCTGTTCTTGGCGACGCGCACGGAACTCTGACCCGCGCGGGCGCGGGCACGAAGATCCTGCATCTCGGCAACCGTGAGACCCTCGTAGTGGGCAACCACCACGACGCCAGAGCTTTCGAAGATCTGGCCGAGTTCCTCGACCACTTTCTCTTTCTGGGCTCTATCCACAGTTTCACTCCAAGTTTGAAGGGGGTCCCCCCTCCGGCTCTGTTGCACCGCCGCCCGGACAAGCGCCCGGAAGACGGCCTTCGGGTCCGTGTCAGGGTCCCGAGGCCTCGATCGCCCGAGGGGGGTCTGCCCGCCCGGAAATCTCGTCTCGTTCCCCATCTCGGGAAGGACTTAACGGGTTTCCCCTGCCCTCCGTCTCGGACAGGACGGGGCCCGGCCGGCCCCGCCACCCGGCGCGCCCGAAGGCACGCCGAATTCCTTATTCCGCGGCTGCGGCCGCCGGCCCGCTCATGGCGGAGCCCACATCGACGGAGATCCCCGGCCCCATCGTGGAGCTGAGGGAAATCTTCTTGATGTAGGTGCCCTTGGCACCCGCCGGCTTCGCCTTGGCCACCGCGTCCACGAAAGCGCGCAGGTTCTCGGCAAGCTGGCCGTCGTCGAAGGAGGCCTTGCCGATGCCCGCATGAACCACGCCGGCCTTTTCGGCCTTGAATTGCACCTGGCCGCCCTTGGCGTCCTTGACCGCCTGCGCCACGTCCATCGTCACCGTGCCCACCTTCGGGTTCGGCATAAGGTTGCGCGGGCCGAGGATCTTGCCCAGCCGGCCGACCACGGGCATCATGTCCGGCGTCGCGATGCAGCGGTCGAAATCGATCGCGCCACCCTGGATCGTCTCCATCAGATCCTCCGCGCCCACGATGTCGGCGCCGGCCTCCTTGGCCTCGTCCGCCTTCGCGCCGCGCGCGAACACCGCGACGCGGGTTTCCTTGCCCGTGCCGTTGGGCAGGCTGACGACGCCGCGCACCATCTGGTCGGCGTGGCGGGGATCGACGCCGAGGTTCATCGCGACCTCGACCGTCTCGTCGAACTTGGCCGAAGCGTTCGCCTTGACGAGCGCGAGAGCCTCCTCGACCGCGACATCTTCCTTGCCGGCGAGAGCCTCGCGGGCGGCGCGGGTGCGTTTACCAAGCTTCGCCATCACTTCACCTCGATGCCCATGGAGCGGGCGCTGCCGAGGATGATCTGCATCGCGTCCTCGATGGTGTTCGCGTTGAGGTCCTTCATCTTGGCCTCGGCGATTTCCTTGACCTGGGGCGCGCTGACCGTGCCGGCGGTGCCGCGACCCGGGGTCGCGGAGCCGGATTTCACCTTCGCGGCCTTCTTGAGATAGTAGGAGGCCGGCGGCGTCTTGATCTCGATGGTGAAGGACTTGTCCTGATAATACGTGATCAGGGTGGGGCAGGGCGCACCTTGCTCCATGTCCTGCGTCTTGGCGTTGAACGCCTTGCAGAACTCCATGATGTTGATGCCGCGCTGACCCAGCGCGGGACCGACCGGCGGCGACGGATTCGCCTGCCCGGCAGGCACCTGAAGCTTCATCTTGCCTGCGAGTTTCTTGGCCATCTGGCCCTCTCTCCTTTCCAACACCCGGACCGGCGCGCCGGCCGGGCTTTCGCGTCGTGTGGTCCGGCCGGGTCGCCGCGGCGCCCGAACCTCCCACGGTTCGCACTCAGCCCTGTTTGGTGACCTGAGTGAATTCCAGATCGACCGGGGTTTCCCGGCCGAAGATCGACACCATCACCTTCAGGCGCTGGTTCGACTCGTCCACCTCCTCGACCATGCCGTCGAAATCCTCGAACGGGCCGTCGTTCACCTTCACCTTCTCGCCCACCTCGTAGTGGATGAGGGTGCGCGGCGCCTCTTCGCCCTCCTGAACGCGGTTCAGGATCGCGTTCACCTCGGCGTCGCGCATGGGCATCGGACGGCCCTGCGGCCCCAGAAAGCCGGTGACGCGATTGATCGAGTTGATCAGGTGATACCCCTTGTCCGACATCTCCATGCGGACGAGCACGTAGCCCGGCATGAAGCGGCGCTCCGCCGTCACCTTCTTGCCGCGCCGCACCTCGATCACTTCCTCGGTCGGAACGAGCACTTCCTCGATCTCGTCCTCGAGACCGGCCTCGGCGGCGGCTGTCTTGATCTGCTCGGCGATCTTCTTCTCGAAATTGGAAAGAACGCTCACCGAATACCAGCGTTTCGCCATGCTGCCTCAGCCCTTGTCACGACCCGGCAAGGCCGGGAATTCCCAGTATGATCCGGCCTTCTGACCGTGTCCTTCCGGAAAACAAAAGCGGCGCGCAACACGAATCGCCGCACGCCAATTTCCGGAGGTTGACGTGCGTCCTACCCCTCGCGGCGCGAAGTTGCAAGGGCCGGGCGCGCCATGGCCGGCACGCCCGGCATGTCAGTTGAACATGCCCAGAAGCGCCGTCAGCCCGCTTCGGATCGCAAGATCCACGAGCCCGAAGAAGATCGCCGTCAGCGTCGCCATGATGAAGACCATGATCGTGGTCAGGACCACCTCGCGGCGCGTCGGCCAGACCACCTTTGCGATCTCGGCGCGGGTCTGCTGGATGAACTGCAACGGGTTGGCCATGGCGCGCGGACCTCTTTCCTCGGACGCGGGGGATATACGGGGTGCGGCGGCGACCTGCAAGGGCGGTGTGCCCACCCGAAGTAATGGCAGGGGCAGCAGGGCTCGAACCCGCGACCTACGGTTTTGGAGACCGTCGCTCTACCAACTGAGCTATACCCCTCCGGCCGGGGTCATCCTCTATGCGCGCAGCCCCCGCGATGCAAGCGGGAATCGCCCGTATCGCGTCAGCTCCGGCGCCCGGCGCCGCAGGGGGCCAACTCTTGCGACCGGAGGGGGACGGCNCGATGCAAGCGGGAATCGCCCGTATCGCGTCAGCTCCGGCGCCCGGCGCCGCCGGGGGCCAACTCTTGCGACCGGAGGGGGACGGCGCGGCGCAGCGATGACATGCCCCTCACCCCGTCGGGAGCCTGGCGCCGTGTGAGGCTCGCGCCGGCGCGAACCGGCTGAAACAAAACGCCCAGCACGTTTCTTTGAACGCCGTGCGATCGCGCCCGGGCTCACGCGCGCCGCCCGGCCCCGTGACCAGCTCGTGAAAGCGCCGGCCCCTGCCGCACAGGGTCCTGCCGGCAGCGCCGGCATACCGTTGCGCACACTGGAGCCCGGGGGATCACGTCAAGCCCAAATCCCCGTGCCCGGGAAGCGATGGAGGCGTGATTTCCCCGGCGCGCCGGGATGGCGCAGATTGCGGGGCGTCGGCGGCGGACACGCCCCGGCGGAACCCCTGAAAGCCCCGGAGCGGGCAAACACCGAACGACGAAAGGAAAGACCCATGACCCGTATTTTCGCAATCGCCGCCCTCGCCCTCGCAACCGCCGCGACCGCGGCCTCGGCGATGGCCCCCAGCAGCGCGCAGCTTCGCCAGATCGAGCGTCACGCCCCCGCCGGCGCCGATCTTTCGGTGCTGTCCCATTCGGACACGCTGCGGATCCTCGGCCAGATTTCGAGCGCGGACAACGCGGGCGAGATCCGGCGTTTCATCCGGGCTCGGCTGCGCGATGCGAGCTGAGGCCGCAGCATCGGACCGGCTTTCGCAGCAACATTCGCCGCGCACGCATCGGCCGCACGGCGG
>NZ_JBGFSH010000018.1:0-16648 GCF_041365715.1 Rhodosalinus sp. FB01
CCGTCGAGCCGATGAGCCGCCGGACGCGCGCGGGGGTGGTGGCGTGGGAACCACGTCACGCGCGGGCCTCCGTGTCTGCGGCATGCGCGACGCTCGCGTGCCGTCCTGACCGAATTTCGATCCGACCAACCTGCGCGACGTTGTCTTTTGGACTCGTGTGCGTCGGCGCCATCTGCCGCGTTCGTCGATCCGCGAGACGGAGGTCATCGCTCTTGCGGGCAGCTTCGGCTCGCGAACGTCACTGCCCGATCTTGGCGACTGCCCGCGCGAGCCGCACCCAGTCGGGGTTCGCAAGCTCCTCTCGGTACCGCAACGCCGGACGCACGTCCTCGGGCGCGAACCGGAACTCCGGTTGGAATTCGCGCACCATTCGTGTGAGCCGTGCATTGGACGGAGCGAAAACGTCCAGCACGCTTTCGTACTGCTTCCGCGTCAAGATGGTGTTCCGGCGATGGTCGCGTGCCTTCAACGCATGAGTGGCCGAAGCCACCAGATCCGGCGCAGGGCGCATCGGCCGAGTGATCCGTGCCGCAGCGTAGAACCCGAGCGGATCGGGTGACACGTTGGCCTGGCGCACCTCGACCGGCTCCAGTTCAGCTGCAAGTTCCGGAGCGTCGGCGAGAGCCAGAAAGGCGCGAAGAAGGCCGCCCGGAGCCTCGCGGACCGTGTCGTAATCCCAAACGGTGACTTGTGCGGGCCGGAAACCTTGCAAGACGTGATCCAGCACCGCCGCGTGATCGAGCCAGACTCCCGAAGCCATGCCGGACGCGAGCGCATTGGCGACGAAATTGTCGAACGCCGGTGGCCGCGCGGCGGTCTTCGCCACCTGAAGCCAGAGCGATTGAAGGAACTCAGGCTGCCGCCGCGCAACGTAGAGCACGCGGACATCTTCGAACGTGGAGAGCCGCTTGGCGAGATCCGCCATGTTCACGCGCTGCGGGGCGCCGCGCGAGAATGGCTCTGCGCTCAGAATGAGAGTGCCGTTCCGCTCTGCACCGGTCTGCACGACGCGGTCCCAGAGTCCGTTGGGCCCGCCCTTGCCGAAGTAATGAGCCGGGATTTCCGGAACGTCGATCCAGGGCGCCACGAGAATGTGGTGACCCGCGTTCGGACCGAGGTCGGGATAATGGATTTCCGCTTCCGCCAATTTCCGGCGATTGGCCTCAAGCGTGCGCTGCAGGAAACTCGTGCCTGTCTTGTGTGCGCCGATATGAAGAAGGACCCGTGCCATCAGAGCGTCTGGACGGGCACGTCGGCCCGCAGCCTGCGGCACGCCTCGATCCAGAAATCCTCTCGAAGCTGCCCGCGAAAGATCTGCGCGCCGCGGTCCAGTTCCGACGCCATGCGGAACTCCGGCTGCTCGGAGGCGATGCTGTCCTGCAATGTGTCATTCAGGGGCCTGAAGCGCTCGGTGCAGCGTTCGAGTTCCTCGCGCGAAAAAACGGTCGTGCGACGTTCCTTCCCGAAGACCGCGTCGATACTTTCCGTCATCGCGCGCACGAGACCTTGACCCGCGACGCGGGGCGCCGCGACCGCATTGGCCGCGAAGGTTGCAAGCGGGGAGGGCGAGACGTTCGAGCGGCCGGCGCCGAAAGGCGCCAGGGCCTCGGCACCGAATGGTGCGTCGAGTTCGCGCAACACCGCGCCTACGATCCCCCCCGCGTCCTGGACGGCCTTGTCGTAGGACAGGAACCGGATTTCCCGAGCATCGAAGCCGCGACGAAATTGCCGATGCAGAACGTTATAGTCGAGTGCAAGGCCGTCTACGATCGTGGCTTCGAGGGCATTCTCGAAGAAGCGCGGCCATGGGCCCGGATTCCGCTCGATCGAGATCTGCTGGTACACGGACTGAAGGAAGCTCGCTTGGCTTCGCAAGGTGCAGATAAGCCGAACCTCGTCGAAACCGTCGGTCAATGCGCGCAGTTCAGCCATGTCCACCTTCGCGGGCCTCAGGCGGGACAGCTCTTCGCTCGAGACGAATACCGTGGTGTCCGTCGGTCCGTAGGCTTTCGCCAGCCTGCGCCAGGCACCGCGCGCATCCTTTATTCCATAGGGCGCAGGCAGGCGTATCCAAGCCGAGGCAAGCCCGTGCTGTCCACGCGTGCGTCCTATGCGTGGAAACACGATTCCATGCCGGCGCAACACCCGCCGGTTCTGATAGAAAGTGTCCTGAACGTGGGTCGTTGCCGTCTTGTGCGTGCCCACGTGGATGAAGAGCCTCGACATGCGTTCGAAATCCGCTCTTAGCTCGTTTGGTCGAGGGTCATGGTCGGGATCATGCGGCGGCACTCGGACGGCGCGCCTTTTCGGTGCAATGCGCCGCCAGAACCTTCAGATATGCATCCCCCCACTGGCGCGAGGGCTCGAGCATCGCCTTTTCGGCCCACTCGTTCCAGGCATTCAGGAAAAGCTCACCGCGATAGGACCGGTCGAGGCGGTCGATCGAAAGCTGCCGAAGCCAGTACGCGAACGCGGCAGGGTTGGCCCCGTACGCGATGTGCGCGGATAGTCCGCGTCGTGCCGTGTTGTCCCAACCCGGCATCACGCCGGCGATCGTGTTTTGCGGCAACCTTTTCGCGTGCCCGCGGGTTGCGGCGCGCCTTGCAACGGCTCGGTAGTCGTAGATCAGACCTTCGAACCCTGGTTCGGGCGTGAAATTGAGCCGGTTTCCCCCGGGACCCCCGAACAAGTAGTCGTCCGCCTCCACCAGACCGTGCGGAGGCATTTCCACCCAGAAATCGAAGACGGATTCCGGTACCGGATGCCGGCGCTTTACATGGAAGCGTACGGCTCCGAGTTCGACGTCGCCGATCCCCGCCTCGGTCCAGATCCGCCGCATCTCGGCAACGTTCGCGGCCGGCTCGGGCATGTCTTCGGGGCGATAGATGACTAAGCGGGGTCTGCGGCCGTCCGGTCGCGCATACCGGGGGTCGGCAAAGAAGCGCACGAGATCCTTGGCCAACGCCGCGGCGAAGCCGGGTCGGTAGCTTTGGTCCAGGAGAATCTCGCCAGACAGCCCGTCCCAGTTCCGCCGCCACGACTCGTTTGCCCAGCAGAGATAGAAAGGAAATTCGATGTCGTTCCTTTCCAGGAGCGTCTCCATGGGGCGCTCCAGCATGCGCTTTCCATCAAACCAGTAGTGATAGACGCAGAATGCATCGATCCCGCATTCACGCGCCATCGCAGCCTGCGCCGCCAGGGTTTCCGGGACACGGAGGTCGTAGAAGCCGAGGTCGGCCGGCAACGCGGGCTGGCCGTGCCCGACGAAGACCGGCCGCGCATCCACCACGCTGCGCCACTCCGTGAAGCCTTTTCCCCACCACAGATCGTTCTCGGGCACCGGATGGAACTGCGGCAGGTAGAAAGCCGACACGAAGGACGGCCTGGTTGCCCGCCGTGTCACGTCCCGCGGCTTGTCAAGTTCGCTTGCCTGCCTCGGCTGCTGCCCTGCGGCGTGGGCAAGGTAACCCAGCGCGCGCTCCATGGCGTGCGCGGTCGTGCCATCGACCTGCGAGGATTCCTCCTCGAAATCACCGTATGTGAGTCGCATTCCCCGGATCATGTCGAGCATCAGGGGCTTGACCCAATACATGGAGCCCGCCGGAAATCGCAGCGTGCCGGCATCCATTTGGATCTCCACCCTCTGGAGAAGATGCGCGGTCTTGCCGGTGTTGGATCCCCACCACCGGGTTCCGTCGTAGATCTGCCCATCGGCGACCCAGAAAGCGGCTTCCGGATCGGCGAGGAACGCCTCCAGCCTGCGTCGCGTGATCTCGGGGTCGTCAAGAACTCCCTTGATCAGGTGATTGCGCCAGACATCGCCATCCTGTCGATGGGGCGACTTCTTGGTATGGATCTTGCAGACGGCCTCGTAAGGCGCGAACGCGCCAGCGTTCACGAGATGGACGAATGGAAAGATGTCGCGACCGTGGTTCGGAACGCCGAGGAGGACGGCGTCCGGGAACGCCTGCTTGATCCGGGATTCCACGTCGCTCTTCCGCTTGAAGCGGACCACTGTCACGAAAAGGTCGAACGGAATGGTCTGCCGCTCGAGATACCTCGCGATCTCGTCCCATAGGTCATGATAGTAGACGTGGACCAGCACCGCGAACCTCGCGGGTTTTGCCGGGAAATCCACGGGTCGCAGCACTGGCACGGGCGTCAGATCGAATTCCTCGACCAGGGGCAGATCTTTCGTGATCCGCTGTTCGTGACGGCCATGGTCTATGTAATGGAGGAAAGGTCGGGTGACGCTCCCCGTCAGGTCCGCGTTATGTCTGAGATACGCAAGCGGCGCGAACTCCGGGTTGGGCCGCAGGCCCGCCACTTCTCCGAACTGGACATAGTGCCGCTCCGGGAACATCCGGGTCAGCGGATGCATGTGCGGGTTCGTGGTCAGGTAGAAGTGCCTGTCGAAGAGCTGGCTGCGACGGATCTTGCGGACATAGGCGCGTTCCGCCGGGGTAAGAAAAAGAAGCCGGACCCCAAGGCGTGCACGTCTCAAGAAAGTCTTCATCATTACCCGGATCCTGCACCTTGGCGACAAGTCAGTAGCAAGCTGGATGTCCCGGCGCAATCTGGCTGCCGGGGCTATCGCTCCATGATCTGCTTGTGGTTCCTAATGAGCAGGAAAAGGCCGAGCGTCGCCAGAACCCCTGCGACGGAAAACACGTAAAGCGGTCGGACATGGACCGCCTCGTAGGTCGCGTAGAAGCCCTTGCGCATCTCGGTGACAACGCTCGCGACCGGATTGAGCATCAGGATATCCCGGTACTGGGTCGGTACGTCCTCCGGGATGAAAAGGACGGCGGAGACCAGAAAGAGAGGGCGGTTGAGCACTGCCCAGACACGTTCCCAGATCTGGAATTGTGAAATCAGGTAGCAGTTCATTGTGCCGACGCCGAAAGCGAGCGAAACGCCCATGGCCATCGACAAAAAGATCGCGCTCCAGTCGAGGATCGGGTTGAGTCGGTAGATCAAGACGATGCCCCACAGGACAAGTGCCGAGACCACCAGGTTGGTGAGCGTGTTGAGCGCCACCCGGGCCACGAGCGCGTCGAGGAAGGTGACAGCGGGATATTCGAGCAGCGGCCGCGAGTATCGTATCGCGGTCGACGTCGTCTGGCTGACCGTCATGTAAAGCAAGAACGGCATGAAGCCCGTCGCGAAAAACAATGGAAAGTTGCTTCCAAGGCTTGGAGCGCGAAAAATCAGTTCGAAAACAACGCTCATGAGGGCGATCGCCGCGACCGGCTCTATGAGCGCCCAGAGGTAGCCTCCGGGCGATCGTCCGTAGGACGACTCCATCTCGCGAAGGATAAGCGCCGCTACAGAGCGGAAAAAGCGAAACTTGCGTTCCGGGAGGCTCGCTGACGTCGCTCGGTGGGTCATGTCGTCCAACGAAGTGACTGGAAAGCGCGGACGGATGTAGATATGCTCTCCATAGCCGGTCGGGGCAAGGAATTACCGGGGCATCGTGGCATCAGAATCTCCGAAATCGGGCCCTGGGGGCGGTTTGACGCCCCAGCAGCGGCGCCGTCGCCAGAAGATGCAGCAAGCCGGAAGTCCGGGGCCGGAAGTCCGGGTCGTGGAGATCGCGCCGGTCGCGCGCCCGGCCCGTATGCAACTGCGGCATTGGCTTGTCATTCTCAGCTTCCTGCTCGTCGTCGCGACGCCTACCGCGGTGGCCAGCGTGTATCTGTACGGAGAGGCGGTCGATCAATACGCCTCGCGCGTGGGATTCACCGTCAGGCGAGAGGAGGGCGGATCGGGGCTGGAGATCCTCGGCGGTTTGACCGAGCTGTCGGGGTCCAGTTCGACTGATACCGATATCCTCTACGAGTTCATCCAAAGCCAGGAACTCGTGGCCAAGGTCGACGCTGCCCTCGATCTCGAAAGGATTTATCAGAAGCCCGAGGGTGATCCGGTTTTCACGCTCAAGGAAAACGCGACCATAGAGGACAAGGTCGACTACTGGCGCCGCATGGTCCGCGTCTTCTACGATCCTGGAACGGGGCTCATAGAGGTGGAGACGCGCGCCTTCGCACCCGAGGATGCCCAGGCCATTGCGGAAAAGATCTTCGAGCTCTCCAGCGACATGATCAACGAACTCTCGGCCGTGGCGGCGAGCGATCTTACCCGCTACGCGCGCGACGAACTCGATCAGGCGGCTCAGCGGCTCAAGGACGCGCGGCTCGCTGTGACGCGGTTCAGGAACGAACAGCAGATCGTGGATCCGCAGGCCGATATCCAGGGGCAGATGGGTCTCTTGAGCAGCCTGCAGGCGCAACTCGCGGCAGCGCTTATCGAAATGGATATCATATCGTCCTCAGCTCAAGACGGCGACCCGCGTCTCGCCCAGTCGCGCCGCCGGATCGAGGTGATTCAGAACCGCATCGCCGATGAGCGTCGCAAGCTGGGAGTTGTCGGATCGGGCGAAGGCAGCACGGCGTATGCGGATCTCATAGGCCAGTTCGAATCCCTTCAGGTCGACCGGGAGTTCGCGGAGCAGTCCTACCTGTCCGCGCTCTCGGCCTACGACGCGGCCGTCGCCGAAGCTCGCCGCAAAAGTCGCTATCTTGCAGCGTATGTGCGGCCCACGCTCGCTGAATCGGCCGAGTATCCACGCCGCGCGACCCTCCTAGCGGTCATCGCTCTCGGGCTTTTCGGGGCATGGTGCATGGCGGTTCTGATCGCCTACAGCCTCCGCGACCGTCGCTGACACAATGGTTCGCCTGGAGCGCGTCTCGAAGACCTTCGGCGCCGGCCGCGACCGCAGGATCATCTGCGAAAAGGTGGATGCGGTGTTTCCGGCAGGCGCGTGCGTTGCACTTCTGGGACGCAACGGTGCGGGCAAGTCCACGTTGCTGCGAATGATCGGCGGATCGACGTCTCCCGACAGCGGGCGGATCGTGATAGACGGCAGCGTCTCGTGGCCGGTCGGCTTCCAGGGCAGTTTTCATCCCGATCTGACGGGTGAGCAGAACACACGCTTCGTTGCGCGGATCTACGGTGTCGAGACGCAGGACCTCATAGACTTCGCGCTCGACTTCTCGGAACTCGGACGCCAGTTCCAGAAGCCTGTGCGCCACTACTCGGCCGGGATGAAAGCGCGTCTCGCCTTCGCTCTGTCGATGGGCATTCGGTTCGACACCTATCTCATTGACGAGGTGACAGCGGTAGGCGACGCGGGGTTCCGGAACAAGAGCGATGCCGTCCTGCGAGAGCGCCTGAAGACGTCGGGGGCTATCGTGGTCAGTCATTCGATGAGCATGATCCAGGGCCTGTGTACTGCCGGCGCGGTGCTGGAAGCGGGCGGGCTGGTGTGGTTCGACGATATCTCCGCGGCGATTCGGCGGCATCAGGCCAACATGTCCCAGCCGGCCTGAAGCGCAGGGCTTGCGGCGGAGCGCGGCTCGGCATAGCTCCGAACTGCCGCCGTGCCGGAGACCATCGCCCAATGAGCCCCCCGCCCTCCTCGACCGCCGCCAGCGCCACCGCGCGCCGCGTCATATCGGTGGAGGCCGACGCGCTCGCGCGGCTTGCGGCGGAGTTGCCGGAGGCGTTCGACGCCGCGGTGGCGGCGATCCTCGCCGCGCAGGGCCGCGTGATCGTGTCGGGCATCGGCAAGTCAGGGCATGTGGGCCACAAGATCGCTGCCACGCTCGCCTCCACCGGGACGCCGGCGCTCTTCGTCCACCCGTCCGAGGCGAGCCACGGCGATCTAGGCATGATCGCGCAGGGCGACGTCTGCCTGCTGCTGTCCAATTCCGGCGAGACGGCGGAACTGCGCGATACACTCGCCTATGTGCGGCGGTTTTCGATCCCGCTCGTCGCCATTTCCTCGCGTGCCGACAGCACGCTCATGGGCGCCGCCGACCATGCGCTCCTGCTGCCGGACGCGCCGGAGGCCTGCGCCATCGGCATGGCGCCCACCACCTCCACCACCATGGCCATGGCGCTGGGCGACGCGCTCGCCGTGGCGCTGATGGAGGCGCGCGGCTTCCGGGCCGAGGATTTCCGCATGTTCCACCCGGGCGGCAAGCTCGGCGCGCAGCTCGCGCGTGTCGACCAGCTGATGCACGGCGCCGCGGCCGTGCCGGCCGTCGCGCCCGATGCGCCCATGTCCGAGACGCTGCTGGCCATGACCTCGGGCGGGTTCGGGATCGCCGCCGTGCTCGACACCGACCGCCGCGTGAGCGGCGTCATCACCGACGGCGACCTGCGTCGCAGCATGGACGGGCTGATGTCGCGGACCGCCGGAGAGGTCGCCACGCCGGACCCGGTGACGGTCGCGCCCGACATGCTGGCCGCAGAGGCGCTGGCGCTGATGAACGCGCGCAAGATCACCGTTCTTCTCGTGGCGGACGCGGCGCGGCATCCGCTGGGCGTGCTGCACATCCACGATCTTCTGCGCGCGGGCGTGGCATGAGCGTGGCGATCCTGATCCCCGCGCGCTACGCCTCCACGCGCTATCCCGGCAAGCCGCTGGCCGAGATCGCGCTGCCCGACGGCACCCGCAAAAGCCTCATCCGCCTGTCCTGGGAGGCCGCGCAGGCCGTGCCCGGCATCGACGCGGTTCATGTGCTCACCGACGACGCGCGCATCCGCGACGCGGCCCTGGGTTTCGGCGCCTCCGTGGTGATGACATCGCCCGATTGCCGCAACGGCACCGAGCGCTGCGCCGAAGCGGCCGAGCGCATCGGCGCGGAGATCGTCGTGAACCTGCAGGGCGACGCGCCGCTGACGCCGCCCTGGTTCGTCGAGGCGCTCGTGGCCGAGATGCGCGCCGCGCCCGGGGTGCAGGTGGCCACGCCCGTGCTGCGCTGCGACGCGACCACCTACGCGCACTTCACCGAGGATCGCCGCCAGGGCCGGGTGGGCGGCACGACGGCCGTCTTCGACGTGCACGGCGACGCGCTTTACTTCTCGAAGGAAGTGATCCCCTGGCTCGATTCGGCGAAGATCGCGGGCGCGCCGCCGGTCTGGCATCACGTCGGCGTCTACGCTTACCGGCCGGCGGCGCTTTCGGCCTATCGCGCCTGGCCCGTGGGGCGGCTCGAAGGGCTGGAGGGGCTGGAGCAGTTGCGCTTTCTAGAGCATGGGCAGAAAATCCGCTGCGTGGAGGGCGAGGCGCATGGCCGCGTCTTCTGGGAACTCAACAATCCCGCCGATATCCCCCGGATCGAGGCGGCGCTGAGAGAGATGGCATGACCCGCATCGTCACCGCAGGCGACATCGAGATCGGGGGCGACCGGCCCGTCGCGCTCATCACCGGGCCCTGCCAGCTCGAAAGCCTCGACCATGCCCGGATGATGGCCGAGCGCATCGCAGAGGCCTGCGCGCCCACCGGGACGCGCTTCGTCTTCAAGGCGAGCTACGACAAGGCGAACCGGTCGTCCCTCGGCACGGCGCGCGGCCTCGGCATGGAGGCGGGGCTCGAGATCCTCGGCCGTATCCGCGAGGAATTCGGCGTTCCGATCCTGACCGACGTGCATGAGCCCGGGCATTGCGCGCCCGCCGCCGAGGTCTGCGATGTGCTCCAGATCCCGGCCTTCCTCTGCCGCCAGACCGACCTCCTGCTGGCCGCCGGAGAGACGGGACGCGCGATCAACGTGAAGAAGGGCCAGTTCCTCGCGCCCTGGGACATGGCCAACGTCGCGGCCAAGATCGCCTCCACTGGTAACGAGCGCATCCTGCTCTGCGAGCGCGGCACGAGCTTCGGCTACAACACGCTTGTCACCGATTTCCGCGCGCTGCCGATCATGGCGCGGACGGGCTACCCGGTGGTCTTCGACGCCACCCATTCGGTGCAGCAGCCCGGCGGGCAGGGCGCCACGAGCGGTGGCCAGCGCGAGTTCGCGCCGGTGCTCGCCCGCGCCGCCTGTGCCGTGGGCGTCTCGGCGGTGTTCCTCGAGACGCACCAGGACCCCGACAACGCGCCCTCGGACGGGCCGAACATGATCGCGGTGGACGACCTCGCCCCCATCATCGCCCGCCTGCGCGCCTTCGACGCGCTGGCCAAGGAGGGCGCGGTCTGATGCCAGACAGGCCGACGCGGCGCCCCCGTGCGGTGTCAGTCTTGTCGAGGGCCGGAACAGCTACTCCAAAGGCGGTCAAGGCATTCGGCCCGGGCATATGAGATCCGCCGATCTTCGCAAATCGCGGGCTGCACCCCGCGCTTGTATGCAACGAAGCGATCATAATACCTTCGTGCCGTCGCGGTCGACCTTTCGGAGCCCATGTTGATCGAAACGGCCAGAAGCCCGGCCCGGCTGTGCATCCTGTTGGCGCTTTACGACGGCGAAGCGTATCTGGAAGAACAGCTCGACAGCTATCTGAACCAGGGTTTTTCCGACTGGTCCCTGCTCGTTTCCGATGACGGCTCGACCGACTCCAGCCTTGCGATCCTTCATCGCTTCGCGGAACGGACTCCAGATCACGACGTCCGGGTTCTTCGCGGGCCGGGCACTTCTTTCAGCGGAAACTTTCTGCATCTGCTCAGGCAAGTCAGCTCCGAGCACGAGTTCGTCGCGCTCTCCGATCAAGACGACGTGTGGTACCCGGACAAATTGCAGCGCGCCGTGACCCGCCTCGCGGACGTGCCTGCCGACGTCCCTTGCCTCTATGCCGCGCGCACGCGCGTCTGCGACGTCGCCTTGCGACCGCTCGGGCTGTCGAGAGAGTTTTCGCGCGCCCCGTCCTTCCGCAACGCTCTGGTGCAAAGCATCGGCGGGGGCAACACGATGCTGCTGAACCGAGCCGCGGTCATGCTTGCGAAGCGCGCCCTGGTCGCCACCGAGCGTGTCGTCGCGCATGACTGGTGGCTGTATCAACTGGTGTCGGGCGCGGGCGGCACCGTTCTCTACGATCCTGCGCCGGCGCTGGACTACAGACAGCACGGCGGCAACTTGATCGGTGAGAACCGGTCCCTGAGCGCCGCGTGGCTGCGATTGGCGGGGATCCTCGGTGGTCGCTTCCGAAGCTGGAACGAGATCAATGCAGAAGCGCTTGCCGTCGCGCGCCCTTTGCTCACCTCGGAGGCCCGCAAGGTCATCGAGCACTACGCGGCTGCACGGCAAGCGCCGACACCTTTCGCACGGCTGCGAGGGTTGCGGGCATCGGGGGTATGGCGACAGGGTCGGCTGGGGACGGCCGCGCTCCATGTGGCCTGTCTGCTGCGGCTGTTGTGACGCCCCTGCGCAAAGTGCTGACAGACTTTCCGCGCCCTGCTACGACGTGACCGCGGTAAGTGTTGGAACGTGTGTGGCCAATGGTCCGGAGCGAGGCGGGTTGAAGATTGAAGAAACGTCACTGCCCGGCGTGATGATCCTTACGCCGAGGCGTTTCGAGGATGCCCGGGGCTTTTTCTGCGAGGTGTGGAACAAGCAGCGCCTGCGCGAGAACGGGCTGGACTTCGAGTTTGTTCAGGACAACCAGTCAATCAGCCGCGCCATCGGCGTGATCAGGGGGTTGCACGCCCAGGCGCCACCACATGCGCAGGACAAGCTTGTGCGAGTTGGCCGCGGCGCCGTTCTCGATGTCGCGGTTGATATCCGTGTGGGCTCTCCGAGCTTCGGGAAATGGGTCGGTGTGGAACTGTCGGCCGATAACGGGCGGCAGCTTCTGATCCCGAAGGGTTTCCTGCATGGCTTCGTGACCCTGTCGGACGAGGTCGAGCTGCTTTACAAGTGTTCCGATTATTATGCGCCGGACTGCGAGATTTCCGTGCGTTTCGACGACAGTCAGCTGGGAATCGACTGGGGCTCGCGGGCCGCGTCACCCATCCTGTCCGACAAGGATCTGGAGGCGCCTGCCTTCGCGGAGATTGAAAGCCCGTTCCGGTACGAGGGTCAGAAATGAAGCTGCTGGTGACCGGAGGCGCCGGGTTCATCGGCTCTGCAGTCATTCGTCTTGCGGTGGCGCGTGGTCATGAAGTGGTGAACGTGGATGCGCTGACCTACGCCGCCTGTCTCGAGAATGTCGGGCGCGTCGCGGACGCGCCGGGCTACTGCTTCGAACATGCCGATATCTGCGATGCGCCCCGGATACGAGACGTGTTCGAACGCCATCGGCCCGACGCGGTGTTGCATCTGGCCGCGGAAAGCCATGTAGACCGGTCGATAGACGGACCTTCGGCATTCATTCGCACGAATGTGGACGGGACAGGCACGCTGCTGGAAGCCGCTCGGGCTTACTGGGAAAGCCGCGGCCGCCCCTCCGATTTCCGGTTTCATCATGTTTCCACCGACGAAGTCTATGGATCTCTCGGCCCCGATGGGCGCTTCACGGAGGCAACGCCTTATGCGCCGCGCAGCCCCTATTCGGCCTCCAAGGCTGCGTCGGATCACCTCGTGCGTGCCTGGCACGAGACCTATGGGCTTCCGGTGCTCGTGACGAACTGTTCCAACAATTACGGCCCCTATCAATTTCCGGAAAAGCTCATACCCGTCGTGATCCTGAACGCGATCGCCGAGCGGCCCATACCCGTTTACGGCACCGGCGAGAACGTCCGCGACTGGCTCTTCGTGGAAGACCATGCCGAGGCGCTGCTTCTGGTTCTGCAAAGAGGCGAAGTCGGGCGGACTTACAACATCGGTGGCGACGCCGAGGCGCGCAACATCGATCTTGTCCGTATGATCTGTGCCATCCTCGATGCGCAGCAGCCACGCGCCAAAGGGAGCTACTCGGATCTCGTGTCTTTCGTGACCGACCGTCCCGGCCACGATCTGCGCTACGCCATCGACGCGACGCGCATCCGCGACGAGCTGGGCTGGCAACCCGCCCTGGGCCTCGAAGAGGGGCTCGTCCGGACGGTGGAGTGGTACCTTGCCAACAAGCCCTGGTGGCGCGGGCTTCAGTCGCGCGAAGGCGTGGGCGAGCGCCTGGGTCAGGGCCGATGACCGTGCTCGTGTTCGGGGCGGATGGACAGGTCGGCCGCGAACTGGCGGCGCTGCCGGGCGTTGTCGCGCTCGACAGGGCGGCGGCGGATCTTTCTCGGCCCGGCGCGTGCGCGCAGGTAATCCGGGAAGCTCGTCCCGGTGCGGTCATCAACGCCGCGGCATACACGGCTGTGGATCGCGCCGAGGAGGAGGAGGCTCTCGCAACCGTCGTGAACGGCGAGGCACCGGGTGCGATGGCATGCGCGGCGGCCGAACTGGGCATCCCGTTCGTGCACATATCGACCGACTACGTTTTCGCGGGCACCGGGGATCGGCCATGGCGACCCGCGGACGAAGCGCACCCCGTATCGGCCTATGGCCGGAGCAAGCTTGCCGGCGAGGCGGCGATCCGTGCGGCCGGTGGAACATGGGCGATATTGCGGACCTCTTGGGTTTTTGCCGGCCGCGGGCGAAATTTCGTCGCAACCATTCTTCGCCTCTCGGCCGATAGGGACCGGCTTGCGATCGTTGCGGACCAGGTCGGGGGGCCGACGCCCGCTTCGGCAATCGCAGAGGCGACGCATCTCATGGCGTCGCGGCTCGTCGATACACCGGCACTTGGGGGCCTCTACCATTTCTCCGGCGCGCCAGATGTGAGCTGGGCGGGCTTCGCCAGGGCAATTCTGGCCGCGACGGAGCGCGACGTCGAAGTGGAAGAGATAACGACCGCGCAATTTCCGACCCCGGCGCGCCGACCGCAGAATTCGCGCCTCGATTGCTCGGAGGTGGAAGCCGTCTTCGGCATCAAGCGGCCCGACTGGCGGGCCGCGCTCCCCGAGGTCGTTTATAGACTGGAGAATGGCAGAGCATGACTGAACGCAAGGGTATCATTCTGGCCGGAGGATCCGGAACGCGCCTCTATCCGCTCACGACGGGCGTGTCCAAACAGCTGATGCCGGTCTACGACAAGCCGATGATCTACTATCCCTTGTCGGTGCTGATGCTGACCGGCATCCGGGAGATCGCGATCATCACCACGGCAGTGGACGAGGAACAGTTCCGCCGTGTGCTGGGCGACGGCAGCCAGTGGGGCTTGTCGCTGAACTACGTGGTGCAGCCGTCGCCGGACGGGCTCGCGCAGGCCTATATCCTGGCAAAGGCTTTTCTGGCAGGTGCGCCGAGCGTGATGGTTCTGGGCGACAACATCTTCTACGGCCACGGGCTTACCCAGCTTCTGCAGGAAGCGAACGCGAAATCGTCTCGCGGAACCGTCTTCGGATGTCGCGTTCATGACCCTCAGCGATATGGCGTTGTCGCGATGGACGAAAGCGGCCGCCCGACCGCAATCATCGAAAAGCCGAAAGTGCCGCCCTCCGATTATGCCGTAACGGGGCTTTACTTTCTCGACGAAACGGCGCCCGAGCGCGCGGAGGCGCTCACCCCGTCCGAGCGGGGCGAACTGGAAATCACCTGTCTGCTCCAGACCTATCTCGACGAGGGCGCGCTGGATATCGCGCGGCTCGGGCGGGGCTATGCCTGGCTGGACACGGGAACACACGCATCATTGCTCGACGCCGGCAATTTCGTTCGCACGCTTCAGTTGCGGCAGGGCATGCAATGCGGCTGTCCGGAAGAAATCGCGTTTGATCAGGGATGGATCGATTCCGCCGCGCTGGAGTCGCAGGCGGCGCGCTACGGCAAGTCGGCCTATGGGGAATACTTGCGCAAATTGGTGCAGCACGGGAAACACTGGTGACGCATCTCGCGACAACTTTCGCGGGTGACGTTAGGTCAGCTATCCTGATTATTCAAATCGCCATCAAGAGCGGGCTATAGCTTTGTCCGGGAAGGTCAATTCGGCCGAAGCCCGCGCATACGCACTCTTGATCAGGACGATATGTAGATGTCTTACACGATAACCTATCAGGGGCCGGATCCCTTCTTCTTCGACACGGCCTTCTTCGACCAGGATGGGAACTTCGATGTTGAAGCGCTCAGTTCTTCATCGACGAGCATTGTCCTGGAGAACGCGGCGACTGGTGCGGTAACGACCCTCACGGGGGCCGGATTCGCCCTCGATCCCGTCACGGGCGAGCCGACCGCGGGGACGATATCTTCCATCGACTTTTCCCAGAACGGTGTGTCTGTCGCGGACATCACGGGCCTCGACTGGCCGCTTGCGGATTTTGCCGCCGCGCTGGATGCCCTCGAGGCGGACGATGACGGCCCGCTCAACACGCTTCTGAGCGGTGACGCGATCGTGTTCGACGGCTCCGGCGCCTCGGCCGGCGCCGATTTCGGGCTTCCGGGCGTGACGTCCCAGCTCACGATCACAGGCACGCAGTTCGATGACTTTCTCGAAGGCGGCGACGGCGACGACCTGATCGCGACAGGCGACAATGACGGCTCCGACGTGATCGTTGGCGGACTTGGCCATGACGAGTTCATCCTGACCGACATGACCACCGGCTTTCTGGACCTCGTTTACTTCGATGTGGCCACGGCCATTTCGGCGTCGATCGACGGGGTCGCCAACACCGGCTCGGTCGACAAGGGCGCAGCCGGCACCGACACGCTGACCGACGTCGCCACGGCGCTCGGCGCGGACGGGTTGGCGATCTACGGGACGGATCTGGGCGACAGCTTCACCCTGAACGTCGCCGCGGGTCAGTTCCTAGCCGTGCGGGGTGCGCAGGGCGCCGACAGCTACGATGTCACGAACGTGGGCGGTACGGTGCGACTCGACTTCCGAGGCGGCACCAACGGCATCGACGTCGATCTTTCCACCGGTACGATCGCCGACGACGGCTTCGGCAACGCCGAGACGCTCACCGGCGCGGTCACCGAGGTGCGGGCGACGATGAACGACGACGTCGTGACGGGCGGAGACGCGGACGAACGCTTCATCCTCCAGGCGGGCAACGACACCGTGGACGGCGGGGCCGGGACAGACACGCTACGGTTCGACCGCTCGCGCGTCGACTCCCCGGTGGTCGTCGATCTCGAAGGTGGTACCGCGACGGGTAGCTGGGAGGGTCAGGCGTTTTCCTACACCGTCAGCAATATCGAGAACGTTCGCGGCTCCGTTTTCGACGACAGCCTGACGGGCGACAGCGAAGGCAACCGCATCGAGGGGAACGCCGGCAACGACATGCTCACCGGCGGGGACGGTAACGACACGCTGCTCGGCGGCGAAGGGATCGATACCGCCGGCTTCGGGGTCGCCAGCACGGATATCTCGGGCACCGACCTTGGCGGCGGGGACCTCGAGATTGTCTCGTCCGAAGGGACAGATTTCGTCTCGGGCGTCGAGAATTTCGTCTTCACCGACGGAACGCTGACGGCCGCGGAAGTGGTGACGCTGATCTCCTCCCGGGTCTTTGACGGGACTTCCGGCGCTGACAGCATCCTCGGAGGCGCTGGAGACGACACGATAAACGGCTTCGGCGGAGACGATACGCTGGACGGCGGTTCGGGCAACGATCTCGTGCAGGGCGGGCCTGGCGACGATCGTCTCACGGACGGTCGCGGTGTCGATACCGTCGATGGCGGCCCGGGCAACGACACCTTCGCGCGCAACCTCGATTTCTTCGACTCCTTCTCCATCGTGCCGGTGGCCGATCTCGCGCAGGGCCGGTTCTATTTTCAGGTCGATCCGCTCGACTTCGACACGCTCATCTCGATAGAGAACGTCGAACTGACCGGTCAGTTCGACATGCAACTCATCGGAGACGGCGGCGCGAACGTGCTGTCCAGCGATGTCGGCG
>NZ_JBGFSH010000019.1:0-15243 GCF_041365715.1 Rhodosalinus sp. FB01
AGACTGAAACCGGACCACTTCATTGGGGCAGGTCATGGGCGTCTCCGTATTGCGGCACTGTCAAAGCCCCCAGATCCGTCCACTCGTCGGCGGCGTAGGCAAACGGGTACTTGGTAGCCGAGGCACCGATGGCAAAGACCGGCCAGGCTGGCGCGTTCAGTTCCACGCTAGCGCGGCTCTCGATCACCAGATGATCTGTCGGACCATCAAAGACGGCGGTGGCGATGGCGTTGCCAGCCACATCATGCGCCCAGGTAACGGCTGCCGTCGGCGTAATGGACAGATCGTGCGAGAAAAGACGCAACTCACGCGTTTCGCGTGGACGCAGCATTAGCCTGTGCGGTCCGAGAGAGGCCGCCTGACGGTATTGGTAGGTCGTAGTGTGAAGGATGTCGAGGCAGGCCAAAAATTTGGGGGTCCAGTATGGTTCGAGCAAGACGGCACGCAAGTCGATGCGGATCAGCGGCGGCGCGATGACCCGGAGCTATCGGGCACGGCGTTTCGCCAGGCGTTCAATCCCTTGCAGCGCCGACAGATCAGCTCTCCGAACCCTTCGCTCCAGAAATGGGTTTCGCACCGCAGGCATTGGCGTTCCTGCGGAACGTCGCGCCGGGCCCGAACGGTCGTAATGCACGGCGTTGCGCCTTCCGCCATGGCCTTGCCAGACATCAAATCTGTCCCGCTAAGTGGCGGCTGCGCGATCGCGACGGTATTTCCGGCCTTGAAGGCATGCCTTCGTTTTCGGCGGCCCGGATTGACGCATCGTACCGCGTCCTTTGGGTGGTCGTCATCGACGCCGGCATATTCAGATCGGGATCAGGCGTCCCGCGGCCTGAATAGAGATGCCGCAGATGTGCTTCGGAGACGCCATCGGCCTCCATCACGAGGCGCACCATCGGATCCGCCAACATTTCCTCGAGGAAGAAATCGGACAACGCCTTACCCGTCAGCTTGGCCCTCGCACGTGCATGGTCCAGGTCGGCAAGGGAAACGGTCAGTGTCCGCGCAAGTCCAGGATGCGATGTTCGGGGGTGAAGCTTTACAAGGACGGAGGCCTTCCACGCCTCGGGGTCCGCTTGATCCGGGGGTGAAACCAACTCCGTCTCGATCTCGTACTCTCCCGCCGGGAGCGTCTCGGCAAAACCCGGAACGGTGAACGGTCGAGAGAAAACCGCAACGGTCTTGCTCGTCAGATCTTCCATTGGCGTGATCCTCTCACTCATTGTTTCGGGTGGCCCGCGCCCCTTGAAAAGGGGGCGCGCAGCCGGTGTGGGTCTCAAGATGTCTTTGATTTCGCTGGCGCTCCGTCGTCGGCGGCCTTGGACTCGTTCTCCTTGGCAGAAGCCTTGGCGGTCTTTGCAGGCGTCGGCCTCATTGCGGCCGCAGCCCTGGCGGTCAGGTCCTTGAAGGACATGTCATCGATCCCTTGATTGGCCGACGCCATCTCCTCGTCCATGACGGACCGGGATGCTTGGCATCGGTACTACCTATATGGGGATCGAAGACCCGATTTACGATGGCGCATCGACAAGGAGGCCGAGGCGAGTCAGGCCAATTCATCCGTCCACACCTTGAATTCCGTCAATGTGTTCTGACCGAATGTCTGGGTCAAAGGGACATCGGCGGCATCGCGGCCGCGCGCGATCAGAATTCTCGCAAACCTTGGCTTGTTGTTGCGCGGGTCGAAAATGTGCCATTCACCAGAAAGGAACACCTCCATCCACGCGGCGAAGTCCCCCGGAGGATGAGGGAGAGGTTCACCGATGTCGCTCAGATATCCGGTACAGTAGCGTGCCGGAATATTCATGCAGCGACACAAGGCGATGGCGAGATGGGCGAAGTCGCGGCAGACACCCTGCCGCTCGGTCATTGTCTGCGACGCGGTGCGCGTCGCCTTCGCCTGCATGTAGTCGAAGCGGACATGTCCGTGCACGAAATCGCAGATCGCCTGGACGCGGGACCAACCGGGTTGCGTGGTCTCGAAAAGCCGCCAGGCTTCCTCCGAAAGAAGATCGGTCTCGCAATACCGGCTCCCCTGTAGGAACACGAGCGTATCGGATGGCAGATCCTGAACCGCATGCTGTTGCGCGTCGGGAAAGACGGGATCGGGCCGGCCCGTGTCGCGGAAGATGCCATCCGTCGACAGGCAGAAGTCGCCGGCCGGAGCCACGAGGCGCGTACACCAGTTGCCGAAGCCGTCCCGATAGCTTTCGAGCGGCACGCTCGGCGACGTGACGAGGTAATCGGCGCGCTCCAGATCGCCAAAGCGCGAGTAGTGGACGTTCAGCAGCGCGATCAGCGGCGTCGGATGGGGGAAGCTGTATCGCAGACGACACCCTATGCTGACGCGCATGCCGGACACAATGCCGCACCTTGTCATGTCAAGATCACCGTCCAAGAATGCACACCCCGTCGGAAAGCTGGAAGCCTCGATTGCATCTCCATCGGTTGCCGGAACGGTCGAGAAAGGCGTTCTCCGGCAGATCGATAGCGACGCAGGCGCCGCTCAGCGGCTCGTACCCACGCTCACAGCTCCAGCCTGGTCCATAGGGCGCTTGGTCGAGAAACGCGTTTTCAGGCAAGACAATGACGTCGCATCCGTCATCGATCTTGACGAACCCTCTCTCGCAAGCCCAGGCGGCTCCGTAGTCTGCGTTGGTCAGATATGCGTTCTCTGGCACGGCAATCGGCATGCATGTCCCTTCAAGGGCCTCATAGCCACGATCGCAGGTCCATCCCGTCCCCGAGCTGTCTTCTGTCAGATAGGCGTGCTCGGGCAGGACGATTGGCACACATGCGTCGCGCTCTTGCCGGTAACCGCGTTCGCATTGCCACTTGTCGCCGTAAGACCGGAGGAAGGCGTTGGCGGGCACCGGTATGAGATTGCAGGACGTCCCGCTCACTTCCTGATACCCGCGGCCGCACTCCCACCCCTTCCCGGAGGAGCGCCCGGTTGGATTGGCATGCTCGGGGATATCGAGCGCCAGGCATTCGGCGCCGTCCACCCGGTAACCTAAATCGCAGACCCAACCGCCACCATAGCTGCGCGGCTGGGCGTTCTCGGGCATCGGGCCGATGCCATCCTGCGCAAGGACGGGGAAAGCGAAGGATGCGATCACAGCGGCCATGACTGCCGTCCTCGCGATCAGCCTCGCCAAGGGATGTCTCGTTGGTTCCTTGTGGTGTCCGATCGGCGCTCCCTCCTTAGCGGACCAGAGTCCGTCGGTTGCCCCGCTTGTCTTCGATAGCCCAAGCGTGAGCGTTCCGGACAAACGTCGGGTGCGCGCGGACGGTGGTGAGGGGACCGTGAAATTCGGTTTCGACGGCATGCCTTCGTTCTCGGCCACCTGGATCGAGAAGTCCTGCGGAACTGTCGGATGAGTGCTACCGGTCATCGGGCGACAACTTGTGCAAGGCCGCAGCGGCAAGGGCATGTTCCTTCTGGTGGTAGTCGCCGCGAAACCTGCCATCGACCCTCACCTCCCATATGCCATTTCTTTCATGTACCTGAACCCCGCCTCGCAGCGTTGACCGGTTCATGGAAGAACCTTGTCCTCCACTGCTCTTCGGCGGCACGGCTTGCTTGTCGGTCACGTCCGGCTCCTTCGCCTTGGGCGCGCGCACGTCTCCGAGGAGCATCACGGCGCGAATGAATTCTTCCGCGTAGTCGTCGGTTTCGCGGTGATCGTGTTCGTGCCGGGCCATCCGCATCGGTTGGACGAACCGTTCTCGCAGGTGGTCGATGAAACGTGGCTCGGCGCGGGCCATGTAGGCGATGAGCGCCTGCAGAACCCTTTCATGGGCCAGTACGCGCCGCTCGAGATCCGTTGCCTCTGTGGGGATCCCGGGAAGGCTTTCGACTGATGACATGGATGTTCCTCCTTCGCTCTGCGGGGGTGACCTGCGCGTCAGGTGTGGGAGCAACGACAGTCAGGCCGTCACCTCATCACCGTCCAGCCCCTAAGAAGCATTTACCAGTTGGGCCGACATCGCGTGCTGACGCAGGCTAGGACCGTGAAAATCCCACCTGCTCGTCTCGATCGAATGTGGAAAAACCGGCGTCGGTAGTCCGACTTCCATGAATAGTTTCGAGCCCTCAGTGAAAGCAACTCTTGGCCACGAGGGTGGTGGATGGCAAAAGACGCATGTCTTGAATGCGATCGAAGGTCATCGTGCACCCTGCTTGCCGATCGCCCAGATTATCACGAGCGCAGAGAGTGAAAGGAGAAGAATTGCGGCCGCCTCGATCAGAATGTTTTCCGGCGCCATTTCCTTGCCCTGCAGCACGACCAGACGACCGACCGCGGTGATGGCGATGAATATCGGATAGACAAAGACGGAGTTGCGCCGCGCATAGTAGACCGACACCATGCCAATCACCTCCAGATACAGAAACATCAGGAGGATATCGGCCAGCAGAATGGTTCCAAGCCGATAGATGGCCAGGATCTCGAAGACAACAGCGAGAAGTGTCATGGCCACAATAACCACAAGCAACAACCGCTCGATCATATGGAACAGACCGAGAGCAAATCGCCGTTCACCGCGCCCCGCCCCGGTGTCTCCATGTCGGTCATCGACCTTGTCCGTCTCCGCCACGGATGGACTGTCGAGGTGGCCCTTACCCATGATGACGAACTCCAGCCATGAACCTACTGGCCGGGTTCGTCATCTGTCCGGGCAACGATCGGCGCCACAGTTTCTGTCTGGGGTCGGTCTTTGTGTGTTGACGCTATACCACCATCGCCCGGGACCGCGGGAGGGTCGCCAACGGGGTCTGCCTCTACCTGCATTCCGCGAAGGAATCTGAACAGGTCGCTGTCCGTCGTCAGGACGAGCGTCGTGTCGTCGGAAATCATGTCGCCATAGGCCTGCATGGTGCGGGTGAAGTCGAAGAATTCGACCGAAACGGCATCGACATTGTAAGCGCCAGCATAGATGTCCGCCGCAGCTGCATCGGCGGCGCCGCGGATTTCCTCGACGGCGCGATAGGCTTCGGACTGGATCTTGTTGAGATCCCGCACCCTGTTGCCTTGAATACGGGCCGCTTCGCCGTTGCCTTCGGACAGGAAGCGTTCGGCGATCTGTCGGCGTTCCGAGATCATGCGGTCATAGATCTTGGGCCGCACGCTTTCATTGTAGTTTATGCGCTTGAAACGAATGTCGAGAAGCTCGATCCCGAAGACTCGCACCTTCTCGGCCGCCGCCTCGAAGATCTGCTGCTCGACCAGCGCCCGCCCCTTGGTGATGGGAACGAGCGCGCCGATATCCTGCGCAAGCTCCTGATCCGTCAGAAGATTGTCGCGCAGTGGCGTCCGCCCCTTGGTCGTCCGAATGATCTCGATGAGTTCATGCTTCGCGACGGCATTCCGCGTCTCGCTGCCGAGGATATCGTCGAGGCGCGACTGCGCGCTGCGCTCGTCGCGCAGGCGCAGGAAGTATTGCAGCGGGTCGGTGATCTGCCACCGCGCGAACAGATCGACGGAGATGTAGAGCTTGTCCTTGGTCGGCATGTCCGACGGCGAGCCATCCCACTCCAGGACCCGGCGATCGATCCGGTTGACCTCCTGAACGAAGGGCAATTTCACCTTGAGCCCCGCCTCGGTGATGGGCGGGCCCACGGGCTTGCCGAACTGGGTGATGATGGCCTGCTCCACTTCGCCGATCGTATAGACGGCGGAGGACGCCGTGACGACGCCGGCCAGGGCGATCCCCGCGGCAATGAACGAAATGGTCTTCACGGGGTCTCTCCTGTTCGTCGATTAAGGTTCAACAGCGGCAGGATGCTTGCCGTGGACCCGTCGACGATGATCTTGGAACCGATGCCCGGCAGAACATCCTGCAGGGTTTCGATGTAGATCCGGCGCCGCGTCACTTCGGGAGCCTGACGATATTCCGTCAGAAGCGCCGTGAAGCGGGCGGCGTCGCCCTCAGCCTCGTTGATCCGCCTCAGGCGGTACCCGTCGGCTTCGCGGATGCGCTGGTCCTTTTCGCCCTCGGCCAGAGGAATGACCCGGTTGTATTCGCGGCGGGCCTCGTTGATGATCCGCTCCTTTTCCTGCTGTGCCTGGTTGACCTCATTGAACGATGCCTGGACGGGCTGAGGCGGATTGATGTTCTTGAGCTGCACCTGGTCGATACTGATGCCCATGGCGTATTTGGTTGTAAGCGCCTGCATCTTCAGAAGCGCCTCGCTTTCGATCTCCTGGCGTCCGACGGTGATCACCTCGTCGACAGTGCGGTCCCCCACGACCTCGCGCATGACGGATTCCGACACGTAGCGCAGGGTCGCGCTCGGCTCGCGCACCTCGAAAAGGAACTTGCGCGGTTCGGGAATGCGATACTGCACCACCCACTCCACAAGCGCCGCGTTGAGGTCTCCGGTCACCATCTCGGTCTCGCGGCGGCCGTCGGTCGGGCTCTGATAGGGGTCCGTAGCGCCCGGCGTCGTGAAGCCGAACTCCTGTTTCAGCTGGCGCTTGACCGGCACCAGCGTTGTCGCGTCGACCCCGAACGGGATCTTGAAATGCAGCCCCGGCGGGATCTCGGCCGAGTACTTTCCGAACCGCTGGACGATCGCGACCGAGTCGCTGGGAACCGTGTACCAGGAGGACCAGGCCGCGACTGCCGCAAGCGCGATGGCGGCCCCGATCGCCAGACGCCTCACCGGCGGCGGGCCGTCCGGCAAGATACCGTGCAGCCGATCCCGGCCCTTTCGAAGAATTGCGTCAACCTCAGGGGGCGCGCGGGTCTGCCTGTTTTTCCATGGTCCACGGTCTCCAGATCCATTCTCATCAGACGGCATTGAAAGGTCCTCGCTTGGGTTTTTGCGTTTGGTGTGTGTGTCGCGCGCGTTTCACGGCGTGACGCGTTTTGCGCCATCACTCGGTCGGCTCTGACCGGCATGCCCTCAGAGGTCCAGTTCCTTCAGGCAGGCTTGCGCGATATCCCGGTCCGGGGCATCGGTTCCCGGCATGGTCGCCCAGCCGGCTGTCATGAGCGCGTCGCGCCGCTGGTAGGTCGAGGCAGCACGGATCGCTTCCATCTTGTCCGCCCGTGCCGGGTCGGAGCGCGCCATGTCGAGGCAGACCGGCACCATGGAAGCGACGACATCGTCTCGGGACATCGCCATCGCCCTGTCGTTCGAGGTGCCACCGGTCACCCAGCCGCCCCATGTAAATCCGACAACGCCGACGAAGACAGCGCCGATCACGGCACCGTAGATGCCGGGCTTGAGCCATTCGGGAGTGTTCATGTTCTATCCTCCTGCGGGGAAAGCGCCGCTTCGCTGTGAGTGTTTGTCTCGGTGGTGGCCGCGTCCCGTCGCAGCGCCTCCTCGAGGTCGCTGTGCGAGATCGCGTGCGACACGCTGCGTCCGGCATGGCTGCCGCTGCCGCGCACTGTCAGGTAGGTCGCCGTGCGTCTCCAGCCCTCGAAGCTGAGCCCCTGCAGGAGTTCTTCCTCGACGACGACCTCGTAGGTGCCAGCGGGCAGTTCGTCCGGGTAACCCGAGAGGGCGAACGGGGCGGAGAAGGTGACTGTCGATCGGGTCGAGCGCGTGGTCATGCGGGGCCTCCAGGATGTTGGCAGAGCCGTTGTCCATCGCCATTACCGGGACGCCGTTGCGGCGCCGGGACGGTCGAACGGTTGGCCTCTTGTAGGCGAGAGCCGCTCGACGGGTGCTGACGCAGGTTAGTCCGGGGCCAGCGCGCGCTCTGCGTCGGCGCGCGGGGGTAGCGAACGGCCGGGCTGACCTGTGTAAGGGCGCGTGGGCCGACGCGTGCGTAGAATGGCTGAAATGGCTGCACGAAGGTGTCTGCGTTCGTCATGCCGCAAACGGCGAGCCGGCCGCCCCCTTCCATCGAGGAGCACGATCACGATGTCCAAATCATTTGTTCTCAACCCCCACCCCCCCGAACTCGAGCCTTTCCTTTACGCGTTCGTCGGCGAGGACCCCCGCGGAAGCCCGGTTACGGTTCTCTCGGCACTTGCGCGATTGAACCTCGACCCCTGGGCGGAGGCGGCAAACCTCGCGACGCTTGGCCGGGAGGCGGCGGCGACCCGTTTCGGCGCGCTGCTGTCGCGCGTGCGCGACGTGCCGGCGCTCGGACAGGCGCATGGCCCGGTGGGGCGGGAACTGGCCCGTCTTCTTCCCGACCGCTCGGCGCGTCCCGGCAGGGCCGGTCCCGCATCGGCACAAGGGGCTCCGCTCGCGCCGGGTCTGGTCTGGGCGATCGTTGCCGTGCTTCTTCTCGCGGCGCAGATGATCTTCGGCGGCGGGTCGGGGACAGGCGAATGAAGCCCGCAATACCGGCCCCGCCCGCCGGAGGGTCTGCGCCGGAGGATTCCGCTACCCTCTGGGATCTCGAGGAACGGTTCTGGACCGG
This sequence comes from Rhodosalinus sp. FB01, assembly GCF_041365715.1. Lineage (NCBI taxonomy): Bacteria > Pseudomonadati > Pseudomonadota > Alphaproteobacteria > Rhodobacterales > Paracoccaceae > Rhodosalinus > Rhodosalinus sp. FB01. Next base: position 8,388 of record NZ_JBGFSH010000019.1, read on the forward strand.
CGGTGCGGACAGCGCGCGCCGGATGACAGCGCGGGGCGCGGTCTTCGTCTTTCCCTATCCTGCCGGCATCCTTCAGGGCGATGCGATCTGGCGCGAGAAGGACGTCGCCCAGCGGTGGCGCTCCGTCGAGATGAGCGAGCGCTACCTCACGCGCGAGGGCGAGATCGCCGCTCTCGCCTACCGCGTCTCCGCCGAGCGGGCGGGCGAGCCCATCCGCAAGGCGGTCTGCACCTCGACCTATCTGAGGGACGACGGCAAGTGGCTGCGCCTGACCCACCAGCAGACGCCGGCACGATAGGCCAGGCAGCGCCCGCAGTGAGATCGGGATGGTGAGGGATCCGCGCGATGCTGCCGCGGGGCGCCTCGCCCCGGCTCGGATCGATGCTGCTAGCCAGCCTATGGCTTCGCCAGGGAATCGCCTGTATCGCTTCGGCGGGCCCGGCCGATCAGCGCGGCAGTGCCGTCAAGACGTCCACCGACATGGCGTCCTGCACCATTCGGGGCGCCGGAAGATGGTTGCCAGTTTTCGGGCATACTGTTGCCCCCGGCAATCTTGAGCCGGCCTCATCCAGTCGGATGACCGCCGGGAGGATGTCCACGGATGCATCGTTTGCGGCTAGGACGATCCGGTGCCGGGCCCTCGCCGAGAATGGCGGCGTCATCGCCACTGACAGGGCCAGCAGCGACGGCAGGGACGGCCTCAGCCACTGAAGCCGATTTCGCCGACACCGCCAAGAACCCCGAAGCCGCGCAGCAGCCAGAGGACGACCAGGATCACCACCGCCACGTTCAGGATCTGCTTTATCCTGCGGTCCATCGGGACATAGGTGTTGATAGCCCACAGCCCGACGCCGACGACGACAAGTGTGATGACCAGATTGACAAGAGACATTGAGTAGGACTCCCTGTGAGTGGATCATGCCGGGCCGCCAGCGGCCCGGCGCCGTGGGTCGGCGGCCCGGACCTCTTCCCGGGCGCCGCAACTCGGGTCAGACGCCGGCAAAGCCGCGCAGCAGCAGTCCGCCGCCGGCCACGACGCCGATCACGCCGCCGATCAGATACCACATCGTATTGCCGGTGAAGCGACCGGTCAGAGCCTCCGACATCTGCTCGACCGGCGCGTTCGATGCCCTCCATGCGAAGAAGAGCAGAGCGACGCCGACCACGAGGGCAACGGCGCCGATGATGCTTGGCAGTGTCATGCTGAGATCCCTTGATGCTTTTCTGCCCATTGCCTGGTCACACGACCGCTGTCGCGCGGCGGATAACCCTGACACGATTAAATACTGCAGATTCGCGTGCGGCTGCACTTACGTAGATCAGCCACGTGGGTCGCGAGTGTCGAAGCTAACCTGCGTCAGTGCGGCGGCGTGGAAGCGTCGATTACAAGAACGCAGCCCGCCAAATGTTGGCGGGCCTGTGTTCGAGTGGTTTCGTTACGCACAAGGCGGGCAGGTCTTCGATGAGATCTGTCCGCTTGTACGCGACCTGCACTCGGACGGTCCATGAAAGGACAACGCTCATGACCCCCGAACAGACCGCGACCGCCGACAAGATGAAATCCGTCAAGGCCGCCTGGGACAAGGCGCCCTCCGGCCCCAAGAAGGACGCGGCGCTCAAGCACTACCAAGCCGCCGAGAAGGCCCACACGGCGAAGGACGACGCCGAGACGAACAAGGAACTCGACGCGGCGAGCCACGCGCTCGGGTGACCCCGGTCGTCTGACACGATCGCCGGGCCGCCCGCCGCATTGCGGAGGGCGGCCCTTCTCATTTGAGCAGGGGGCCCGTCTGGTCCAGATACGCGGAATCGAAATCGGCGAGGTTCACCAGTCCGCCAATGTCGTGGACGGTCACATGGCCGTCGCGAAAGGTCACGAGGCCGCGCTCACGAAGCTGCCGCAACACGCGGTTCACATGGACCGCGCTCAGCCCCAGCGCATCGGCCAGATGATATTGCGTCAACGGGCAGACGAAGCCGGTCCTGTCGCCGAGACCCACGAGAGCCAGCCGCGACCCCAGTTCCAGCAGGAAATGCGCCATGCGGGCGTCCGCGTCGCGCCGCCCGATGCTGACGAGATGCTCGACCACCATCGCCTCGTCCCGTGACGCCGCCCAGAGGATGGCCGTCGCCAGGCGCGGCGTCTCGGCGAGCGCTTCGAGAAGGTCGCTCGCCAGCACTTCGGCAGCCTCGATGTCCCCGACGGGCTCGAAGCTGTGGTCTGAGGTGCGCAGGAGAACGCTGCGCAACCCGAGAAAATCTCCGGGGATCTGAAAATCGACTATCTGGCGCGTCCCGTCGGCCTGGACCTTGTAAGAGCAGACCCACCCCGCCGAGAGGATGAAGGCCGCCTGCCCGGACTGCCCCTGATGCACCATGTCCCGCCCGGCGGCGAAGGTCCGGCGGCGCTGGTGCAGCCTCTCCAGCACGGCAAGCTCGACCTCCGACAGGGCGACGAAGGCCGAGAGCTTGCGGGTGAGCGGGCTTTTCGCTGCGATGGTCATGCGCCCCCTCGCGCTGCTGGCAATCCCGGTGGGGAAACTACCGGATTTTTCTCGCACGGCGGCTGCTTCAGATCAGTCCACGATACCAGATTTCCTGCGACAAAGGGTAGATCATCCCGGCGCGCCACGGCCGTGCACGCCAGTTTGGAGCGAGGAATACCCACGATGCCCGACCAGACAGATCATGCCGGCATGGCGGCCCTCTCGATCTGCGAGGCGCTGCTGCTTGCCATGAACGATCACAAGCTGCTGCCCGAGAGCGAGATCATGGGGGTTCTCCGCGATGCCGCGGCGACCCACGAGAGTGCCACAGGCACGGAGGCCGAAACCGAAGCGCACCGGACCGTGGCGACGATCATCAACCGAATCATCGCTGGCGGCAACTCCGTTCGCAGACCGCCGGAATGACAGGCTCGACCAGAGAGGAGACGACGCACAACCATGACATTCGCGACCAGACCAGCTGACACCCCGGCCGCCGGTCGGCCCGACAATCAGGACATGCCGGCTGACGCGGGAAACCATGTCGCCACGCCGCAATCCGGTGCACAGGCCGGGCAGCCCGCTGCGGACAACGACGAGTCCGGGCAGGCACAGACACGCCGGGGCGAGACGCCCGCGTCCTGCGCCGACCCGGCCGCCGGCGGGCAAGGCCCGCAGAGCGACACCGCGTTGCGGCCCTCTGACTGGACCCGGACACTGGCAGCCTACCGCCAGCCCAACCCCTCCCGTAGCGTCTTCGAGCTGACCGTCACGCTGGTGCCCTTCGTCGCGATCTGGGGGGTGGCGTGGTGGCTGGTCTCGATCAGTGCGTTGTTGGCCATGGCCCTTGCGCTGGCGAACGCAGCCTTCCTCGTCCGCCTGTTTATCATTCAGCACGATTGCGGGCACGGCTCGCTGTTCCGCGATCGGCGCTTGTGCGACTGGATCGGCCGCGGGCTCGGCGTGCTTACGCTGACGCCCTACGACGTCTGGCGCAAGACGCACGCGATCCACCATTCCACGACTGGCAACCTCGATCGACGCGGTGTCGGAGACGTCCCGACCCTGACGGTCAGGGAGTATCGCGAGAAAGGATGGCTCGGCCGCGCCCTCTACCGTCTTCTCCGCAATCCCGTGATCCTGTTCGGCGCGGTTCCGTTCTACCTGTTCTTCCTTCAGCACCGATTGCCGGTCTACCTGATGCGCTCCGGCTGGCGCTACTGGCTAAGCGCGATGGCGACGAATGCCGCCATCGGCCTTGTCCTTGCGGTGATCGTCTGGCTGGGCAGTTGGGATGTCTTGCTGTTCGTGTTCCTGCCGACGATGCTTCTGGGCGCGATCGCAGGAACCTGGTTCTTCTACGTCCAGCACCAGTTCGAAGAAACCAGCTGGGAGCACGAGGAGGAGTGGAACATCCAGGAGGCGGCCCTGCACGGCAGTTCGCATTACGCCCTGCCCGGCATCCTGCGCTGGATCACCGGCAATATCGGCGTCCACCACGTGCACCACCTTGCCAGCCGGATCCCGTTCTACCGTCTTGGCGAGGTGGTCAGGGACCACGACCTGCTGGCGCGCTCCAAGCGCATCACGCTCATGCAAAGCTTTCGCTGTGCGCGGCTGCACCTGTGGGACGAGCAGCGCGGCAGGCTCCTGTCCTTCGCCGAGGCCCGGGCGGTTTCCGCCTGAGCCGTATGCGGTTTTGCCGATCCGCGCCGGGATCGACATTGTGGCCGGCAACGATGTGGTGCTGATTTGGTGCTGCGATAGGCTGATGCAGGTAAGTGCCCGCTTTGCGCAATCGGCGTAGTGCCGGTGGCAGAGCCCGCGGCGGTCGCCGCGCGCGTCTCGGCACAAGGAGAAAGCGACATGGCGACGCCCAGGCTCAGCTCGCTCACGCGCTTTGCGACGGCCCTGTCCGCGTCGTTCGCGCTGCAGGCCTGCAGCGCCGTGGACGGGCTTGAGGAAGACGTGTCCGCCGGTGCGGATGCCGTGTCCGGCTCGACCACCGAGAGCAAGGGATATTGTGGATGAACATTGACCAATTCAAAGCACCGGACAACCGGATGAATGGCGCAACGATGCGTATTTTCGGCAACCTGGATGACGGGCAAGTGGACCAGGCAGGACCCGGCCTTTCCACGCGCAAGATCAACCACGACCTGCGCAATATCCTGACATGTGCGCAGCTGCTGTCGGATCGGCTGGCGCAGGTCGATGACCCGACAGTGCGGCGGCTGGCACCGAAGCTGACCGCGTCGCTGGAGCGGGCCATCGCGCTCTGCACGACATCGCGCAAAGATGACACGGCGGCGAAGGGACGCCCGCACCGGCAGCGGCTCGCTCTTGCGCCGCTGGTGAACGAGGTCGCGAACACGCTCGGTCTCGACCGCGCGGAGATAAGCTGGATCAACAACGTCGCGACCGCCGTCGAGATCGACGCCAATCCGGACGATCTGTTCCGCACGCTCCTGAATCTGTGCGGAAACGCCATTCTGGCACTGGAGGGGCCGGGCTTTCGATACAAGGAGATCCGTGTCGATGCCCGGCGCAGTGGGTCCGGCTGCACCATCGACGTGCGCGACACCGGCCTTGGCGTGCCGGAGGATGCGCTGAAGCATCTGTTCCTGTCGTCCCAGGGGTCCACCCGTCCGGACGGCTCCGGCTCCGGCCTCGGACTTGCGATCGCGGCCGATCTGGTCCGCGCCCATGGCGGGGACATCTGTCTCGTCCACGGCCTCGCCGAAGGCGCGTGCTTCCGCGTCACGATCCCCGACAGCCTCGCAGAGCCCGAGGCGGATGCGATGAGCGAAACGCGCACCGCTGTAGGGGCGAGATGACGGAGCGCGCGTGACGAGCACGGGTCCGAGGCCCGGTCCTGCGCGGCCCACCAGAGCCCGCCGGATCGAGAGCCAGTTCCCGCGTTTCCAGGTCAGCGGATGACCGACATCACCGGAATGGGCGTCCGGCGCGGCCGCGCCCGGCTGCACCACGTGGCGCATGTCAATGCGCCCGTCGCCGATCTGCCGGTGCGCCGCGTGGTCGAGGGCCAGCACATCATCGCCGACATGGCGCTGCCCTACGGGCGCGTCGTCCACGACTATCTGGCCTGAGCGTCGCGCGGTCAGCGCATCCACGACCCACGAAAGAGCCAACCACATGGCGCAGAAAACGAAACTCGTGAACCTCGCGCTTCAAGGCGGCGGCGCGCATGGCGCCTTCACCTGGGGGGCACTCGACCGCATCCTGGAGGACGGCCGGCTGCAGATCGCCGGGATCTCGGGCACGTCTGCGGGGGCGATGAACGCGGTGGCGCTGGCCGACGGTTTCACCCGTGAGGGCCCCGAGGGCGCACGCGCGGCGCTCGATCGCTTCTGGCGCGCAATGAGCGACGGCGCGAAGCACAGCCCCCTGAAACGCACACCCTATGACGTGCTGACGGGCAATTGGGGTCTGCAGAACAACCCCATATACCACGCCATGGACGCGCTGTCGCGGATCGCCTCGCCCTATCAACTCAATCCGATGAACAGCAATCCGCTGCGCGACCTGGTCGAGAAGAGCATTGATTTCGAAACCGTGCGCAAATGCACCGCGTTCAAGCTCTACATCTCGGCCACCAATGTGGAAACCGGCAAGGTCAAGGTCTTCCCGCGCGAGGGGCTCACCGCCGACATGGTGATGGCCTCGGCCTGTCTGCCGCATCTCTACCAGGCGGTCGAGATCGACGGCATCCCCTACTGGGACGGCGGATACATGGGCAACCCGTCGCTGTTTCCGTTCCATGGCGAGACCGGCACCGACGACATCGTCGTGATCCAGGTCAACCCGATCGAGCGCAAGGGCGCGCCCAAGACCCCGATGGACATCCAGAACCGCATGAACGAGATCAGCTTCAACGGCAGTTTGCTCAAGGAGTTGCGCGCGATAGACTTCGTCGACCGGCTGATCCGCCAGGGCAAGCTCTCGGCCGACGATTACCGTCAGGTGCGCGTGCATGTCGTCGAGAACCAGGCGGAGCTCAAGCCGCTCGGCGCCTCCTCGAAAATGAACGTGGAATGGGACTTCCTGAGCATGCTGCGCGACATGGGCCGCGACACCGCCACGCACTGGCTTGACGCGAGTTTCACCGATATCGGTGAACGCTCGACAGTAGATCTGCGCGCGATGTTCGAGGGGATCGGGGCCCGGCACCAGGGATAGAAAAGACAAGAGAAGGTCGTAGTCGTTGAAGCTGTGCTCGGCCTTGTCGCAATCGACACCGACATCGGCCAGCACCCGTTTCGCGCATTGCGCTAAGCCGAAGGCTCCGCGCGTGGCCTCATACACCATCCAGCGGGGCACTACCGACCTGGATCTCGGCAACCTGGCGG
>NZ_JBGFSH010000020.1:0-14829 GCF_041365715.1 Rhodosalinus sp. FB01
CGGACGTCCGAAGGCATGGATGTCGAGGAGGAGGCCGTCGCGCTCGACCGCAAGGCCGCGGCCATGCTCGCCCAGCTTTACAAGGACCTGACGCCCTGGCGGAAATGCCAGGTGGCGCGCCACCCGCAGCGGCCGCACTGCATCGATTACGTCGGCCGTCTCTTCGAGGAGTTCACGCCGCTCGCGGGCGACCGCAACTTCGCGGATGACCATGCCGTGATCGGCGGGCTCGGGCGGCTCAGCGACCGGCCGGTGATGGTGATCGGCCACGAGAAGGGCTTCGACACCAAATCCCGGATAGAACGCAATTTCGGCATGGCCCGGCCCGAGGGTTACCGCAAGGCGATCCGGCTGATGGACCTGGCGGATCGCTTCGGCCTGCCGGTGGTCACGCTGGTCGACACGCCCGGCGCCTATCCCGGCAAGGGCGCGGAGGAGCGCGGCCAATCCGAGGCGATCGCCCGCTCCACCGAGGCCTGTCTGAGGCTCGGCGTGCCGCTCGTCTCGGTCGTGATCGGCGAGGGCGGCTCGGGCGGCGCGGTGGCCTTCGCCACGGCGAACCGCGTGGCGATGCTGGAGCATTCGGTCTATTCCGTGATCTCGCCCGAGGGCTGCGCGTCGATCCTCTGGAAGGACGCGGAAAAGATGCGCGAGGCGGCCGAGGCGCTTCGGCTGACGGCGCAGGACCTGCTGAAGCTCGGCGTGATCGACCGCATCGTGCCGGAGCCGCTGGGCGGGGCGCACCGCGATGCGGGCGCCTCGATCGACGCGGTGGGCGCATCGCTCCGCGAGATGCTGGCAGAGCTCGACGGGCAGGATCGCGACAAGCTGCGCGCCGACCGCCGGCAGAAGTTCCTCGACATGGGGGCCCGCGGCCTGGCCGCCTGAGCGGCATCGCTTCCGCCAGAACCGCAGGCGCGGCATCCGCCGGTCGCGCGGCGCCCGCACGAGTCGCGACAGCCTGCGCCGGATGGCCTAGCCCTCGTCCCGGGCGCGACGGGCCGCCCAGACCGTGACGGCCGGGCCGATCAGCTCGAAAAGCACCGTCGTCCCGATCGTCAGCGTGAGGAGCGTGTCCGCCGCCTCGGGAAACTCCTGCGCGGCCACGAGCGCCATGCCCACCGCCACCCCGGCCTGGGGCAGCAGGGCGGGGCCGTAAAGCGCGCGGTCCCGCGCCGACGCGCCGGCGAGCCATCCGCCGGCCCAGCCGCCGGCGAGACGCGCGGCGATCCGCAGCGCGACGTAGCCCGCCCCGAGGGCGCCCAGCGCCAGGAGCTTCCCGATCTCGAGCGAGGCGCCCGCGAGCACGAAGAACAGGATCATGAAGGGCCACTGCACATGCTCGATCTCATGGAACGCCCGCTCGTGGTGACGCGCGAGGTTCACGATCGCCGCGCCCGCCGTCATCGCGGTAAGCAGGAACGAGACCTCGAGCCAGAGCGACAGCCCCGCGGCCAGGAACACGAGCCCGAGCGCCTCGGTCAGGGAGGGCTCCCCGGGCTTCAGCCGTCCGGTGAGCACGGCACCGGGCAGGCCGAGCGCCAGCCCGAGGGCGAGCGCGCCGCCGATCTCCCAAGCGGCCTCCAGAAGCATCTCGCCGCCTGCCGCGCCGGCGAGCGCCTTCGCCGCCACCACGGCGAGCGCGAAGGTCAGCATGCCCCAGGCGTCGTCGATGGCGACGATGCCCCGCAGCGTGTCGACGAAGCCGCCTTTGGCGCCGGACTGGTTGATCGCGTCGGTCGCGGCCGCGGGATCGGTCGCCGTCGCGATCGCGCCCAGAACCAGTGCGACCCCGGGGGCCAGGCCGAGCGCCCAGAGGCCCGCGCCGACACCCAGGACGGTGACCACCACGATGGCAAGCGAGATCAGCAGGATCGAACGGCCGTGGGCGGCGAGCGTCTCGCGCTTCAGCGGGCCGCCCAAAAGGAAGGCGACGAGGCTGAGCGCCGTGACCGAGAGAAAGGAATACGCCTCGCGGGCGGCGGCCGGGATCAGGTCGAGCCCCGACCCGCCCGCAACGATCCCGATCCCCAGAAGCAGCGTGACCCGCGGCAGCGAGGTGCGCTGGCCCAGCGCGTCCGCGACCAGACCCGAGAGGAAGAGCGCGCCGAGCGCCACGAAAAGCGGCGCCAGGCCGGAGGGATCGCCGTGGCCCGTCACGCCGTGAGCATCTTCAGCCCCTGCGTCACGTCCGAACGCACGGCGAGGCGCAGCCCCGGCTCGTCGCCCGCCTTGAGCGCGGCGATGATGAGCCGGTGGAAGTGGGGCGGCTCCTTGCGCCGCAGCTTTCCGTAGAGGGCCCGCATCGTGGGGCCGAGTTGAAGCCACACCGTCTCTGCCATGGCCAGCATCGCCGGCGCCTGCGCGCGCAGGTAGAGCGCCCGGTGAAACTCCAGGTTGGCGCGGATATAGGCCACGGCATCGTGGCGGGCCACGGCCTCGGCGACGCCGGTGTTGATCGTCTGAAGGCGCTCGATCAGCGCCATGTGGGCGCGCGGCAGGGCGCGGCTGGCCAGCTCCACCTCGAGAAGCGCGCGAAGCGCCGCCAGCTCCTCGATCCGCTCGTTCGACAGCTCGGGGGTGGCGACGCGCCCGGAGGCGGACATCGACAGCGCACCTTCCGCCACGAGCCGCCGCAACGCCTCGCGCGCGGGGGTCATCGAGACATCGAACTCCCGCCCGATGCCGCGCAGCGTGAGCGCCTGGCCCGGCGCCAGCTGGCCGTGCATGATGCGGGTGCGCAGCCCGCGGTACACGCGGTCATGGGCGGCCGGCGGCGCCGCGTCGGAGGGGCGGGGGTTCAGCAGCATCGACCCGGAATGTGATCACGGTGGCCGCGGGGGTCAATCGGCTTTCCATCCCTGCCGCCTGTTCAGAAGCGGTAGCGGTGAAGCGCGGCCCCGTTCCGTCGCAGCCAGCGGCGCGGGCCGTCGAAGGGGCCGTGCAGCCGTTCCACCACGGCCCAGAAGGCGCGCGAATGGTTCATCTCCTCCAGGTGCGCGACTTCATGCGCCGCGACGTAGTCCAGCACCTCCGGCGGCGCCATCACCAGGCGCCACGAATAGCTGAGCGTGCCCCGCGCCGAGCAGGATCCCCAGCGCGAGCGCGTGTCGCGGACGGCAAGACCGGCATAGGGCCGGCCGAGGGACGCCGCGTAGCGGTCCGAGGCCTGTGCGAGACGCGTTCGCGCCAGTGCCCTGAGCCAGCCTCGAAGGCGGGCCGCGCAGTCGGCCTCGGCGCCCGGCACGAGAAGCCGTCCGGCTTCGGCCCGCACCGAGCGGCCCGTGCCGGCGGCGATGACGAGCGTGCGGCCCTCCACCGGCAGTTCCGTTCCATGGCGCACGTCGAGCGTTCCGGGGTGGCTTGCGAGATGGGTGCGAAGCCAGCCCTCCTTGTCGCGGGCGAAGGCCAGCGCCTCGCTTTCCCGCACGCCGGGCGGCAGGGTCAGCGTCACCCGCCCGTCGAGGGAGGAGACGCGCAACGAGATGCGCCGCGCGCGCGCCGAGTGGCGCAGCGTGAGCTGGATCGGGGGGTTGCCCGGAAGGACGTGCTCACCCATATCCATCATCTCCGTTCCGCGCTCGGCCAAAGGCTTTGACACGCCCCCGGCCTTGTGGCAGGAGCGCCGAGTCATCGGCAAGAGCAGTTGCGAGGGATTTCCATGCCCAAGGAAGAATGGGGCGTCAAGCGCGTGTGCCCGACAACCGGGAAACGGTTCTACGACCTCAACCGCGATCCCATCGTCAGCCCCTACACTGGCGAAGTCGTCGAGCTCGACAAGAGCCGCGGGCGCATGATCGCGGCCGATGCGGAGGACAAGGCCACCGCGAAGTCAAAGGCCAAGAAGACCGACGACACGGTCATCGAGGAGGACGACGTGGACGTCGAACTGGGGGACGACGTTCTCGAGGATGACGACGAGGACAGCAACGTCTCTCTCGACGATATCGCCGATGTGTCCAACGAGGACGACGAGGGCTGACGCCCATCGCGGAAGCGTCGTGGCGGCCGCGGATTTTTCCGCTTGATCCCGCCCCGGCCTTTGCCTAGACACCGGCGCACGGTCGGAAGCGACCGTCGCTCAAAGGGGCCTTAGCTCAGCTGGGAGAGCGCTTGCATGGCATGCAAGAGGTCACCGGTTCGATCCCGGTAGGCTCCACCAATCCCCCGAAATCAGCCCGGCCCGCCGCCCTCAACGCAGGCGACGGGGGCGGCATGCATCAGCCCGCCAGCAGCAGCCTCCAGACCAGGTAGTTCGGGGCGACGCAGACGAAGGCGATCAGGAATAGCTTGCTGGCATGGACCGCGCGGGCCAGCAGGGATCCCGGTTCGTTGGCGGCGGTGAAATTCATGATCGCGGCGCCCGCGACGAAACCCGCGGCTTCGCGTCGCAGGCGCTCGCGCTCGATCGACGCCATGGCGAGCTCGCGGCGACGGCGCAGGGCCTCCGTCCTCGAATCTGCGGAATCGGCCGCTGTGGCGGCGGGCGAGACATCTTGTCCATCCATCGGTTTTTCCCTTGTTCCGTCGCTGCGCGAGCTAGCGCTGCGCGCACGCGTGTCTAGGCGGGCGCCGTCGGTCCATGCGGGATCGGGTTGATCTTGCCGGCCGCCGGCCGCACCATCCCCCTAGATCGCGGCGCGGCGGGCTGCAAGCCGCCTCCGCCGGCAGGTGACGCAGGGAAAACCTGCCACGCAACGGAACCCTTGAGATGACGCTTTTTGCCGATCTTCTTTCCACGATCTTCGAACGCCGGTTTCGGGCGTCGCGTCCGCTCGGCCGCGACGACCGGTCCACCGGGGAACTCGCCTCGGCGCTCGTCGGCGCGACCGGGGAGGTGTCGGGCCTTGCCATCGCGCAGCATATCCTCAACCGCTTCGAAGCAATGGACGACGCCGAGAAGCGCGCCTTCTTCGGTCACCTCGCACGGGACATGAACGTCACGCCCGACGCCGTGCGCACGGCGCTCGCGGCCTACGAGGCCGAACCGAGCAAGGCCACCTACCGTGCCTTCGTCGCCGCAGCCGAGGCGCCGCGGCAGGAGTTTCTGCGCCGGCTGAACCAGGCGCCCGGGGCGACGGGCCGGCTCGTGCGGATGCGCGCCGACCTTCTACGCCTCGGGGCGGGCGATCCCGAGCTCGAGGCGCTGGATCTCGATTTCAGGCACCTCTTCCTGTCGTGGTTCAATCGCGGCTTCCTCGTGCTTCGCCCGATCAACTGGGAAAGCCCCGCGCACATCCTCGACAAGATCATCGCCTACGAGGCGGTGCACGCCATCGACAGCTGGGACGACCTGCGCCGCCGTCTCGCGCCGGCGGACCGGCGCTGCTTCGCGTTCTTCCACCCAGCGATGCCGGACGAGCCGCTCATCTTCGTCGAGGTGGCGCTCACCTCCGGCGTTCCCGGCTCGATCCAGGCGCTTCTGGCGGAGGACCGCGCGCCGCTTCCCTCGGCGAAGGCCGACACGGCGGTGTTCTACTCGATCTCGAACTGCCAGGCGGGGCTTGGCGGCATCTCCTTCGGCAATTCGCTCATCAAGCAGGTGGCCGCGGACCTTTCGGCGGAACTGCCATCGCTGAAGACCTTCGTGACGCTTTCGCCCATCCCCGGGCTCGCGCGCTGGGTCGAAGAGACCGGCCAGACCGTCCAGAGCGGCGACCCCGAGGCGCTGCGCCGGCTCGCCGCGCGCTACCTGCTGACCGCGAAGCGCGAGGACGGGCTGCCGCGCGACCCGGTGGCGCGCTTCCATCTCGGGAACGGCGCGGTGGTGCATGCCGTCCATGCCGAGGCCGACACCTCCGACAAGGGCCGCACGCAGTCCTTCGGAACCATGGTGAACTATCTTTACGATCTCGATGCCCTGGCGCAGAACCACGCGCGTGTCGCCGCCGCGCGGGAGGTCGCCGCCGCGCGCGAGGTCCGCGCCCTCGCCGCCGCGTCCGAGACGACCGCCGCCTGACAGGGAGAGCGCCATGGCCAACCCGCTCCACGATCGCCTCTTCGCCGCGCATGAGGGGCGGACGGAGACCTTCCTGCACCTCGCCGATGGCGGCGCGCTGAGCTACGCGGAGTTCCTCGCGCTCTCCGCGCGGCTGGCCAACGTGCTCGCGGCGGCCGGGCTCGCGCCCGGCGACCGGCTCGCGGCGCAGGTTCCGAAATCGCCCGAGGCGCTGGCCCTCTATGCCGCCTGCGCGCAGGCGGGCGTGGTGTTCCTGCCGCTCAACACCGCCTACACGGTCGAGGAGCTGTCCTACTTCATCGAGAACAGCGGCGCGCGGCTGGTGGTCTGCGACCCCGGGCAGCAAGCCGCGCTCGCGCCCGTGGCCGCGGGCCTGGGCGCGCAGATCGAGACGCTCGACGCCCGGGGCGCCGGGTCGCTGATGGACGCGGCACGGGACATGCCGGCCGCCTTCGAGACCGTCGCTCGGAGCGAGGACGATCTCGCGGGCCTGCTCTACACCTCGGGCACGACGGGGCGTTCCAAGGGCGCGATGCTCACGCAGGGCAACCTTCTGTCGAACGCGCTCACGCTTGCCGAAGCCTGGCGCTTCGACGCGGACGACGTGCTGCTGCACGCGCTGCCGATCTTTCACACCCACGGTCTTTTCGTTGCGACGAATGTCATGCTGGCGGTGGGTGGCGCGATGATCTTCCTGCCGAAGTTCGATCCCGACGCGGTGATCGCGCGGCTTCCCGAGGCCACCGCCATGATGGGGGTTCCCACCTTCTACACCCGCCTGCTGGACGATCAGCGCTTCAGCGGAGAGCTCGTCGCGCACATGCGGCTTTTCGTGTCGGGCTCCGCGCCGCTTCTGGCCGAGACCCACCGGCGCTTCGAGGCGCGCACGGGCCACCGCATCCTCGAACGCTACGGGATGACGGAAACCAACATGAACACCTCCAACCCCTACGAGGGCGAGCGCCGGCCCGGCACCGTCGGCGTTCCGCTGCCCGATGTCGATCTGAAGATCACCGATCCCGAAACCGGAGCGGCCCTGCCCCGGGGCGAGATCGGGATGATCGAGGTGCGGGGCCCGAACGTCTTCAAGGGCTACTGGAGGATGCCCGACAAGACCGCCGAGGAGCTGCGCCCCGACGGCTTCTTCATCACCGGCGATCTGGGCATGATCGATGCGGACGGCTACGTTCACATCGTCGGTCGCAGCAAGGACCTCGTGATCTCGGGCGGGCTCAACGTCTATCCCAAGGAGATCGAACTGGTGCTCGACGCCCAGCCCGGCGTTCTGGAAAGCGCGGTGGTCGGCGTGCCGCATCCCGATCTCGGCGAGACCGCGGTGGGCCTGATCGTGGCCGAGCCCGACGCGCGCCCGGATATCGCCGCGATCGAGGAGGCGGTGCGCGGCGCGCTCGCCCGTTTCAAGCATCCGCGCAAGCTTCTCGTGGTGGAAAGCCTGCCGCGCAACGCCATGGGCAAGGTTCAGAAGAACGCGCTTCGCGCGCGCTACCGCGACCTTTTCGCCGGGGTCGAAGGCTGAGGCGCACGCTGCGGCTGGATTTTCGCACCCGCATCGCCCAGTCTGCGTCACGTGCGGCGGCCGGCGCCGGCCGCACGGCGGATGACCTCGGGAGACCTGCATGGGGGAGGAGCGCGATGCCGCGCAGATCGCCAAGCCGCCGAGGCTTGCGGATGCGGACCTCACGAGGCGCCTCGACAAACCGGCCTACCGGGAGGCGCTTTCGAGGCACCGGCTCACCCTCGCGCGGATCCAGCAGACCTATCTCTTCAACGGCGACAAGGCGGTGATCGTCTTCGAGGGCTGGGACGCCGCCGGCAAGGGGGGAACCATCCGGCGCCTTTCGGCCGCGCTGGACCCCCGAAGCTTCAAGGTCTGGCCGATCGGCCCGCCCGGGAATTATTACCTCGACCGGCACTACCTGCTGCGCTTCATGGAACGGCTGCCGCCGCGGGGCGCGATTTCGGCATTCGACCGGTCCTGGTACGGCCGCGTCCTCGTCGAGCGTGTCGAGGCCCTGACACCGGAGCGGCGGTGGCGGCAGGCCTACAAGGAAATCCGGGATTTCGAGCAGTCGCTCCTCGACGATGGAGCCCGTCTGGTGAAGCTCTTCTTCCACATCTCGCCCGGGCGTCAGCTCGCGCGGTTCGAGGAGCGGCTGCGCAACCCGCTGAAGCGCTGGAAACTCACATACGAGGACTTCCGCAACCGCGAGAAATGGGACGAGTACAACGCCGCGATCGACGAGATGTTCGCCCGCACCTCGACGCCGGAGGCGCCCTGGCACGTGATCCCCGCGAACGACAAGCGCCACGCCCGTATCGCGGCGCTCGACATCGTGACGCGAACGCTGGGCGCCGGGCTCGACCTGAGCCCGCCACTGCCGGACGGCCAGCTCCTGACAGAAGCCGACAGGGTTCTCGATGTCGAGCCCGACCTGATCGCGGGCCTGCGCGGGCGGACCGAGTGACCGGGCGGTCGCGCCGGAATTCGTCATCGGTGGTCGCGGCGCCGGGTTCTCGACGAACGCCGGTCTCCCTCGATCCGTTCGAGCGCGGCGTTCGAAGGCGGAATGCGGAATGCGCCATCGACTAAGACGCCATCCCTCAGACGCGATCGGGGAAGGGGGCCGGTCGCGCGTCGGCGCGCTGACCGCCAACCGGCATCGCGCGCACTCGACCCCGGGATACGCCATCCCGGCGGCCGACGCCGCCCAAGCCTCCGTCGGCTCCTGGAACGCACATGCAGAGCGCGAATGCGGCCCGAGCGAAACGCGTTCCGACGCTGCGCGCCACAGGTGAAAAACGGGGGCAGGCCCGGCACCGGGCCAATCGATCCGGGCGGTCCCCTTCGTGGGGCGCTGCGACCCTATCAGTCGCTCCGACCGTCGATGACCAGTTGCGAAAGATCCTCGGCCGCCGCGCGAAGCGGTTCGAGAAAGCCCAGCGCCCTCTCCACGTCGAAGCGCTGCGAGGGCGCGTGGAACGAAAGCGTGACCATGAGCCGGCGGTTGATGTCCAGAACGGGAACCGCGACGGCGATCATGTCCTGCATGAACTCTTCCCGATCCAGCGCGTACCCGTTCTTGCGAACGGTCGCGATCTCTTCGATCAGGGCCGCGGGATCGGTGATCGTGTTGGGTGTCCGCCGTTCCAGCCGCGTGGTGGCGATGTATTTCTTCAGGTGGGTTCGGTCCAGCGAACTGAGATACATCTTGCCGCTGGCCGTGCAGTAGAATGGGACGCGCGTGCCGATCGGCAGCTGGATGCGCAGCGGCCACTCTGTTTCCACCCGCTCCAGATACGTCATGGCATCGCGGTCCGGCAGCGCGATATTGCAGGTCTCGCCGATTTCGCGGCTCAGGCGCCTCAGGATGGCCTGCCGCGCCGTCCGTATCCGCAGCGAGGACAGGATGCCCCCGGCCATGTGCCGCAGCCGCGGGCCCGGCGAATAGGACCGCCCGTCCATGTCGCGCTGGAGGAAACCCTCCTCCTCCAGCGTGGCGAACAGGCGGTGAATGGTCGGCTTGGGCAGACCCAGCCGCGAATTCACATGGGTGGGCGTGACGGGCACGCCTGCCTCGGCGATCTGCTCGATCACCAGAAGCAGGCGCAGGTTCGTCGGAATGGTTTCCTTGCTGTCGGCGTCCATGCGCGATCCATCGTCAACGCTGGGGCAACAGCGCGGTTGAAAGCTGGGGCACCATGGCGATCACCAGCCAGACGCTGATAAGGGCCACGAGGTAGGGCACCGTGTAGCGCAAAAGCCTGAAATAGGGAACGCCCGTGACCCCAGACGCCACGTAGAGATTGAGCCCGTAGGGTGGGGTCACGAACCCGATGGAGGCACCGACGAGAAAGATCACCGCGAACTGCATGGGATCGATGCCGACGGAATGCGCGATCGGCGCGAGGATCGGCGCGAGGATGATCGTCACCGGCAGGCTTTCCAGAACCATGCCGCTGATGAAGACGATCAGCATCGACGTGAACAGCACCGCGTAATAGCCGCCCATGGAGGTGACGAAACCCCCGATGACGTCCTGCGCGCCGAGAACCGAAAGGATCTGCTGCATCACCACGGATACGGCGATCAGCGGGGCGAGGATCCCCGTGATCTGCGCCGAGCGCATCGTGATCGACGGAAGTTCGAGGGGGCCGAACCCCTCTACGACGAGCATCTCCGAGATGCGCTTTTCCGACACGTCGCGTCCCCCGGCCCCGCCCATCATCCGGTAGAGCGGCACGCTCAGGAACCCGACGATCACGCAGAACCCCACGGTCACGCCAGCCGCCTCGGTGGGAGAGAACTTGCCGGTGTAGATGCCCCAGAGCACCAGCCCTATGGCGAAGAAGCCGAGCCACGCGCCGATCGCCGTCTTGAACACGCGCAGCGGGCTGAGCGGGATCACGACTCCCCACGCATTGCCCCAGCTGATCAGGAAAGCCGCCAGCATCATCGCCGCGACCATCATGGCCCCGGGCAGGATACCGGCCACGAAAAGCTCCGAGATCGGGAGGTTCAGGAGGAACCCGTAGACGATGAAGATGATCGAGGGCGGAATGATGATCCCGACCGTGCCGCCGGCCGCGGCGGTGGCCGCCGAGAAGCGTTCGTCATACCCTCCCTTGACCATTTCCGGATGCAGCATGGAGCCGATGGTGGCCGTGGTGGCCGAATTCGATCCCGAGATGGCGGCAAAGAGCCCGCAGGCCCCGAGCGATGCCATCGCCAGACCACCGCGGATCCAGCCGAGGCAGGCATAGGCGAAATCGGACAGCCGCCGCGCGATCCCGGAGCGGTTGATGAGATCCCCGGTGAGGATGAATAGCGGCATCGCGAGCAGGGCGAAGCCGTCGGTGAAGACGTCGGCAAGCGCGCCGCCGATATTCTGAAGCGGCATGCCCAGGACGAGCGAGACGCCGATCACCCAGTAGCCGATGACCAGGAAAACCGGCACGCCGAGCATGAACAGAAACGTCACCCCGACCGAAATGAGCGTGACGAGCGTGGACGTATCCATCATGTCAGTCGCCCCCGATGACAGCTTGGGTGACGAGAACCTCGCCGCTTCGGAAGTTGGATATGTCCGCCAGAAGGTTCTCGATCACGCGTGCGACCAGCGTGGTGAAGGCCAGCGGAACCGATACGAGGAACCACCACTGCATGACGTTGTCGGTGCCCAGCATGATCTGGAAGTTGGACGCGGAGTTCGCCGCCACCTTGGAGGCCGTCACGACAACGACCCAGGAAAAGACGATCCAGAGCACGGCGTCGAGCACCAGACACGCCATCTGCCCGGTGCGGGGCATGGCCGCGCGGAACTCGGCGAAGGCCAGATGGGTCCGCAGCTTGACGTTGTAGGAACAGCCGAACCACGTCATGATGAGGAAGAGGAACGGTGGCAGGGTTGTCGACCATGGCGCCTGTTCCTGCAGCACGAAGCGGCGAAACACCTCCACGAAGATGATGCCGCCGATGCCGAGGTAGGACACCACCATGACGGTGGACTCCAGGTTTCGCTCCGCCCAGGGGCTGACGCGATAGAACACCAGGATCACGATCGCCAGGCCAAGCATCGCGACAAGGCCCAGCGGCCAGACCGCCGGCTGCCGCATCGCCTCGCTCAGCATCCATGAGTCGCCCGCAGCAAGGGCGCTCAGGATCTCTCCCGAGCCCTGAAACCACTCCGTCATGCCCACTCCTCCCGTTGGGGGTCCGGTATGATTATTGCCGCGCGCCGCGCGGATCGTGAAGACGGGCTGCCCTTTAGAGGGGCAGCCCGCGATCGCCGCGTCCGATCAGGCCGAGCGCCACCAGCGCCGCGGCTCGACGTTCTCCGGCGGCATGTCGACGGGAATCTCGCGCGCGACGTCGTAGATCTCCTGGTAGGTGTCGATACCACCCGCCCAGTTGTTCAGCCGCTCGCGCCACTGTGCCCACGGCTCCGGGTTGAACTCGGGGGAGCACATTTCCTCGGCCATCCTGATCTGGTCTTCCGGCAGGAAGGCAGGGCGCACGTTGTTCTCGGCAAAGATCGTGCCCGGCAGCTGCGGATCGGAGAAACCGACCGTCTTGACCAGCGCGGCCTCGTTCGCCGCCTGAACGTGCACCTGCGCCAGATAGGCCGACTCCATGATCGCATCCTGCAGATGCGGCTCCATCGCGTCGAACACCCGCAACGACATCGACGTGTGCTCGGTGCCGCAGAAGAACCTCAGATCGACCGACTGGCTGACCACGGGCGCCATGTTGGCGTAGGCCACCGCGGATGCCCAGGTCTCTGCACCGTCGATCAGGCCCTGCTTGAGCCCGTCGAGCGTTTCCTCCCACGCGACCGGAACCGGGTTGAGGTTGAGCTGCTGCATGGCGATCCGGCCGAGTTGCGTGCCGGTGACGCGGTTCTTGGTGCCGAAAAGCTCCTCCAGCTTCGTCACCGTCGGCCTGTCGGCGAAGGAGTTGCCCAGCTGGATGCCGCGCAGCTCGCAATGGCTGAACAGGAACTTCAGGCCGTGCCGGCGCTCGAGCGGCTCGCGCAGGATCCGCTGCGACGCGGGGCTGTAGAGGAAGTAATACTGGGATGCCCGGCTCGGGAACATGTAGGCGTAGTCGAGTACGTTCAGGTAGGGCGCTCCACCGGCGGAATTCTGGGTGGAGGCGGCGTACATGTCGATCACGCCGGTCTGGGTCTTTTCCACGCAGTTGAGCTGGCCGCAGATCTGGTTGTCGCCGATGAATTCCACGCGGATCTCGCCCTCGGTCCGCTCCTCCAGGTCGCGGGCGAATTCCAGAACGCCGGCGCGCTCGATCAGCAGGTTGCGCGCGTTGAAGCCGGACGCACCCAGCGTCAACGTATGCTTGGGCTCCTTGGCGAAGCGCTTTTCATACGTGCTTTCGGCTGCGCGCGCGAGAGACGGCAAAGACACCGCCCCCGTCAGCGCGCCCGCGCCCAATACCACCGAAGACAGGCCGAACTGACCCGACAGACGAAACAGATCCCGACGGGAAATCCCGCCCAGGGCTTTCGATACTTTCATGGTCTCCTCCCTATAGTGCAAATTTTTGATACTTGCAGTCTCAATATTCGTCGAACTATTGTCGCGCTGGCAAGAAAAACTTTTCCGCGCACAGAGAACGCACAGAAGGCGGCCAAATGTCGGAAATTTCAGCAGACTACGTGATCGTCGGCGCGGGCTCTGCCGGATGCGTGCTCGCGAATCGTCTCTCTGCCGACCCGTCGATCAAGGTCGTCCTGCTGGAGGCCGGCGGTCGTGACTGGAACCCGTGGATCCATATCCCGGTCGGCTATTTCAAGACGATGCACAACCCGTCGGTGGACTGGTGCTACCGGACCGAGCCGGACCCGGGCCTGAACGGACGGCGGCTCGACTGGCCGCGGGGAAAGGTCCTGGGCGGTTCGTCCTCGCTGAACGGGCTTCTTTACGTGCGCGGCCAGCCGCAGGATTACGACCGCTGGGCCCAGATGGGCAACCCGGGCTGGAGTTGGGACGACGTCCTGCCGCTGTTCAAGCGCTCCGAGAAACAGGAGCGCGGCGCCGACGCGTTTCACGGCGAAGAGGGCCCCCTGTCGGTGTCCAACATGCGGCTTCAGCGGCCCATCTGCGATGCCTGGGTCGCCGCGGCGCAGGAGGCCGGATACCCTTTCAACCCCGATTACAACGGCGCCACGCAGGAAGGCGTAGGCTACTTCCAGCTTACCGCGCGGAACGGGCGGCGCTGTTCCGCCGCCGTGGCGTTTCTCAATCCGGTGCGCAAACGCGAGAACCTGACGATCCTGACCAGGGCACAGGCCAGCCACATCCTGCTCGAGGGCAAGCGGGCCACGGGGGTCGTCTGGCGCGACCGCGCCGGCGCCGAGCATGTGGTGCGCGCGGGAACCGAAGTGGTCCTGTCGTCCGGAGCCATCGGCTCGCCGCATCTCCTGATGCTCTCGGGGCTGGGCGACGCGGCGCATCTGCAGGACCACGGGATCGAGGTGCGCCACGATCTGCCCGGCGTCGGCAGGAACCTGCAGGATCACCTCCAGGCGCGTCTGGTCTTCAAATGCAACGAGCCCACGCTGAACGACGAGGTGCGCAGCCTCTACAACCAGGCGCGGATCGCGCTGAAATACGCGATGTTCCGCGCCGGTCCGATGGCCATGGCCGCAAGCCTCGCGACGGGGTTCATGCGCAGCGGGGATCATGTCGAGACCCCCGATATCCAGTTCCACGTGCAGCCATGGTCGGCCGACAGCCCCGGCGAAGGCGTACATCCCTTCTCGGCCTTCACCATGTCGGTATGCCAGCTGCGCCCCGAAAGCCGCGGGCAGATCCGCCTCGCCTCCGCCGCCGGCGCGCGCTACCCGGAAATCCATCCGAATTACCTTTCCACGGAAACCGATTGCCGGACCATCGTGGACGGGATCCGCATCGCCCGCCGCATCGCCCGCCATGCGCCGCTCAGCAACAAGATTTCGGAGGAGTTCCGCCCGGACCGGACGCTGGAGATCGACGACTACGAAGGCACGCTCGACTGGGCGCGCAATCACTCGACGACGATCTATCACCCCACCGGCACCTGCAGGATGGGTCGGGACAGCAACGCCGTCGTCGATGCGCGGCTGAGGGTACACGGCATCGCGGGCCTGCGCGTGGCGGATTGCTCCATCATGCCCGAGATCGTCTCGGGCAATACGAACGCGCCCGCGATCATGATCGGCGAAAAGGCGTCCGACCTCATCCTCGAGGACAGGACGTCGGCCATCTCCGGCGCCCGGACGGCCCGAGACACACATCCAACCCGCGAAAGGAACCAATCCCCATGAAGATGACCACCGAGGAAGCCTTCGTCA
>NZ_JBGFSH010000021.1:0-10969 GCF_041365715.1 Rhodosalinus sp. FB01
ACAGCTACCACGCTGGATTCACAAGATGAATCCCTAACGGGGTTTGTGCAACAGAGCCCATTCAAAGTGTTCCACTACCTGCCCGTTGAGTTCAAAGACGCGCTGCGCGCCGGAGTAAGGCACCAGGCGCATCTCTCGGGTCTGGCCAGGCTCGAAGCGCAGCGGTGCCGGCGGAACCGTCAACCAGTAGCACATCAGAAGTCGACGAGATCCGGTGAACGATCCAGATCCAACAAAAAAAGATTTTTCCGGAAAAGAATGTCCGGTGGTTGGGGATTATCGATGTGTCAAACGACGTTTGACGAATGCAACCGCACCAAAAAAGGATTGGGGCAAGCAGGAAAAGAAAACACTGAACGCAGAAGAAGCATCGCGAAACCGCCGGCCGGCCACATACCGAAAAATTTCGGATGGAATAAACTGACCATAGTAGCGCTGCCATTTCCTTTCACACGATTTCAGCGTCTTCAAGTCTGGAGATGTCGCGAAACGTCCAAAATGCCGCTCGAGAACAAATAAATGCGCCTTGCATACTTTGGAGGGTCGCTTCGTTGCCTGCTCAGGGTGCAGTCGATATCGTGCTACAGATTCGCCGTGACAGACAATCCTTCCAATTTTAGACATTTTAATGTTCAGATCAATATCTTCACAATGTTCTAAACTGACGTCAAAACCTCCAACAAGATCAAGGGCGCGTCTCCGATACATGCATTGGGACGGTGAGGGTGTCACACAGCGGGCGATGTAGTCCGGAGACTCACTTATGAACGGCGTCTGACAATTCATTCCTATAAATGTACCGCTTTCATTTATAAGTCGATTCGAACCAAAAACCATGACAGCCTCGGGCTCGGCATCCATTGCAGCGACATGTGCAGCAATAGCGTTGGGCTCTAATTCATCGTCAGCATCAAGAAAAACAATAAAGCGCGAAGTTGCGTGACGAAGGCCTTCCATCCGAGCAATTGATTTACCCATGTTTTCCTGTCTGATAAGCCTTACATTGTCGAGCTGCATGAGGGACTCGGCAGTGCCATCGGTGGAGCCGTCATCCACGACGATGATTTCAGCTTTAAATCCATTCTGCTCAAGAGCGCTTTTCACTGCACTTTCGGCATACTTGACAGCATTATAAGCTGGTATCACAATGCTGCATGGAAGCGCCGAATTGCTAGCTTCGTTCATCCAAAAATTCCTCAAGTCTATGCTACGTTGCATTGTAAACGATGCCAGAAATTCTGCAAGTCGATCAAGTGGTTCTGCCTAAGGAATCGCCATGAAGATTCGTCTTGTTAAGCCAGCCTGGAAGCTGGGATGCGAGAGCAGGCAGAATCCCCTATTTGCAAGGCCAAGTACAGATCAGCTTTAGACGGTGCGCTCAAGCGCCGAGGCTTGATCGATCCTGCGGAGGTTCGCGTCGTGAGGCGAACACGCTGATCTTGTCCTGACACTGAACTTTCATTTAAGGGGTGACCGGAACCCATTTTGTGTTTATGCCGATGGGCGTAGGTTAAGCAATCGTGCGTCGCGCGGAGCTTTCGTCTCATGTGGCGGAACAAGCGTTTAGTTGGTCTGGGCCTGCGCGTAGTCAGGCGGGAAACACCATCTTCTGTCAGTCAAAAGTCGGACAGGAAGTCAACCCCGTCATGCACTAACTCCAAACGCGGATTACTCTATCGACGCATCCCAAAGTAACCGCCTAGTACTTGGACGGAAGATTTGAAGACGTGATTTTGCAAGATGGAACTGATATGAGTTTGACTATGCGATTTTCCGAGGAAGGAGTTAGAGAGGCTTCAGTGCTTGCCGTCCTGATCGTGAACTACAACTGTGCGGGCGATACGATTCGGGCCGTGCGATCAATTCTAACGGGCGAACACGAGCGTCTTTGTGAAGTCATCGTTGTCGACAACGCTTCGACGGACGACAGCGTCGACCAAATTTGTGCTGCCCTGCCAGATGTTCGTCTCTTGGCGGCAGGCGCGAACGGCGGATATGCTTGGGGCATCAACGTCGGGATCTCGCTGGCGGTTGGACGTCATGTTCTTGTGCTCAATCCCGACACCGAGGTTGAGCCCGGGTCGCTTGCCAAAGCTGTCGCCTATCTCGACGAGAACGAGCATGTCGGTCTGCTTGGCGCGAGATCCGAGGACGGTGACGGCCATGTCGAGCAGACCTGTTTCCGGTATCCGAGGCTGCGCGACCTCTTCTGGCGCGCGTTCCTGCCTTTCAGCGTGATACGGCGAAGCCGGTTCTTCGGCGATCGGCGGTACCGCTCCCTCTCCCTCGACGAGATCTGCGATGTTGAGGCCGTCGTCGGCTGCTTCATGATGGTGCCGCGCCGCGTGATCGACGAGGTCGGCGGTCTCGACGACCGCTTCTTTATGTACAGCGAGGAGACGGAGTGGTGCTGGCGGATCCGGAAGGCGGGCTACCGGGTCCATTATCACCCCGATGTGCGGATCATCCATTACGGGGGCGGCTCCACCGGCGGGGTGTCGCCCTGGAGCGCCGTCGAAACCGCCAAAAGCCAGATTCTCTTTCTGCGCCTGACGCGCGGCGCGGGGGTCGCGCGGGTTGGCACCGGCCTCCTGCTTGCGGGAGATGCGCTGCGGGCCGCGTGGTTCGTGCCGATTTCCGTGACCAGGGCGGGCCGCGCCCGCGGTGCCCACTGGCGCGCGCGCTTCGTGTTCCTGTGCAGGGCCCTGATCGATCAGCCCAAGGGCCAAAGGCCGCCGCCCATTCCGGATGCCGTTGCCAAGGCGGGTGTCACGGAGACCGGTTCGAACGCGTGAGGTGTTCAGGCGGCCGGCCTCACTCCGCCGGCACGAACTCGGGCATACGCCCGAGGCTGGTCGCCAGCATTTCGTTCAACCTCGCCTCCGCCTCATCGACCGTCTCTTCGTCGAGGATCGGCGTGACGTAGCGCACCAGCGCGCCGTCCGTGCGCCCCTTCGTGATCCCGTCGTAGATCACGGCGAGTTTCGCGGCGACGTCATCGGTCATGCGGCGGCCGCGGCCCTCGAACCAGTAATAGACGAGCTGGCGTTCCGTGCCCTTCTCGATGATGGCGCGGTTCACCTCGAAGGTGCCGTAGGGCGTGCCGGACATGTCGACGGTGGCGGGGCCGAACTCGGCGATCTCCCAGCCCGCGCCGGGCAGGCAGGCCTCGGGGGGGTGGATGCCCTCGCCGCGGTTCTGTTCGGCGTAGTAGGCGGAGAAGAGGCTGACCGGCGCGGCCTGGCCCGGCGCGGCGTAGATCGCGGCGAGGTAGTCCGAGGCGGCCAGAACCTCCTCGACCTCCGGGTCGAGCCGCGTGGCGGAACCGCTCCACGCGCCGAGCTGGAGCGGGAAGAGGGCGAAGGAGCGCCGCTCGACGGGGTCGGGCTCGAGCCCGCCATAGGACACCCAGGCGGCGGAGGCCATCACGGTCAGGAGCGCGCCGGTGGCGAGCGCGACCGACGCGCGGATGCCGAGGATGCGCAGTCCGATGGGGCCCAGCCCGTTGAAGTCGAGGTCGATGATCTCTCCGAGGCTCTTCGGCTCGGGCGTCAGGCGCTGAAGGCCGATCGCCATGCCGAAGAGGATGGCGATGGAGATCATGAAGATCACCCATCCCTGGAAGATGTGCATGAAGCCCTCGGCCTGCTCGATGCCGTAGGCGTTGACGAGCACGCCGATCACGCCGATCCGGATCGAGTTCATCAGCACGGCCACGGGCACGGCGGCCAGCAGCAGCACGGCGCGGTGCCAGAAGGGGCCGCGGTAGAGGATGGCGAAGAGGTAGGAGAAGCTCAGGATCGGGAAAAGGTAGCGCAGGCCCGAGCAGGCCTCCGCGACCTGGAGCTTGTAGACGCCGAGGTCGATGACGTTGCCCTCGAGGTAGACCGGGATGCCCATGACATCGACGATCCATACCCCGATCACCGACGAGATCCCCTGCAGGAAGAGGTTCGCCTTCCAGTAGAGGATCTGGGGCAGGGGCAGCATCAGGATGAGGTGGAAGACCGGCAGCTGGTGGCGGATGCCCCGCGACCAGCCGAAGCTCGTCAGCACCACGCCGCCGACCCAGAGGATCATCCCGTAGGTCACGATGTCGGGCACGCGGGCGAGGTTGCCGACGAGCGCCACGAGAAGTGCGGCCGCGATCACCAGCACGCCCGGCCACCGGTCGTTGACGACGGCGGGCGGCGGCGGGCTGTTGCGCAACTCGCGCAGGAAGAGGTAGAGCGAGATCAGCGGAATGAGGGGCCCGTGGCTGTATTCCGGCGTCGTCCACGCCTCTCCGAGAGAGATGAAGCCGATCCAGAAGAGGGGCAGGGAGCCCAGCACGAGCAGGGTGAACCACGCCAGTCCGGGCAGGTTCACCGAGGGCATCGCCACCCGCGTCGCCGTCATGCCGTTCGTCGTCGTCAAACCGTGACCCTCGCTCGCAACCCACGCACATGTCTTTCGCGGCAGAGTAATCTATTAACGTTGGGGGAGGGAGTCCTCTTCGCTCACGAATGCGCCAGAAACACAGCGTTTCCGGTGGCTCAGGGCAGGATCGTGAAGCTGCGGCTGAGGCCCAGGAAGACGCGGTTGCCGCTTGCGGCGCGGGTCGTGCCGGTGTCCTCGCGGTCGTGGCTGTAGCCGAGGTCGAGCGACCAGTCGCGCGTGATGTCGCGCGAGTAGGTCACCGACAGCGTGGCGCGTTCCTCGTCGCCCGCGCTCCCGGCGCCGAGATCGCTCACCGAGACGTAATCGGCGCCGAGCGAGAGGCGCGAGAGCGCGTTGATGTCGTGGACGTAGTTGAGGCTCGCGCGCAGGCGGCTCAGGTCCTCGTCCTCGTCGCTCGTCGTGACGCTCTGCGACAGGCTGGCCTCGAGCGCGCCCGTCGGCAGGTCGAGCGCATAGGCGATATCGGCAACGGGCTCGATCTCGCCGTCCTCGTCGCTGCTGACGCCGAGGCCCAGCCTCAGCTCCGCGTTCGGCCGCACGATCACCCGCTCGAGGTTCAGCGTGTTGCGCCGCCCGGTGGTCTCGAGCGCGGTGGCCGCGGAGATCCCGATGCTCCCGAGGGGCAGGGGGCGGGAGAGGCCGAGCGATCCGGTGAAACCGTTCTCCTCGATGCGCGGTGCGCCGCCCGCCCGGGCAATCTCGTCGATGTCGGTGACCCCGAGGCTCGCCTCGAGAACCGTTCCGCCCGAGAGCTCGTGGGTGAGGTCGAAGCGCGCCGCGCGACGCTCGCGCTCGCGGCGCAGCGTGTCCTCGGCGGTGTAGAGGCTGCGCGAGACTTCCAGAAGCCCTTCGGTAGTGGGGGTGAGCGTCATGCGCAGGCCCACGGACGCGCGGGTCTCGCGCGTGTCGTAGAGGTCGGGATCGGTCGTGTCGGTGTACTCGGTCGCCTCGCGGCGCAGGTCGAGCACGAGCCCGAGCGGGGCGGTGAGCCCGGTCTCCAGGGTGATCCCCGCCATGGCGCTGCGGCGCTGGCCTGCCTTTTCGGTCACCACGCTGCCGTCGGGCAGTTCGACCGTGTCGTCGAAGGGATCGAAGACGTCTAGGTCGCGGTAGGCGACGCGGCCGTCGAAGGAGAGCCGGCTCGTGGCCACCTCGCGCGAATACGCGACGCGGAGATCGGCCTCACCGAGCCCGTTGAAATCGCCGTCGCCCGGCGCGTCGCCGGTCCGGGTGACCGCGCCGAGGTCCAGCTCGAGGCGCGAGAGCCGCGTCTCGCTGACCAGCCCGAGGCCGAGCCGGGTCTCGAGATAGGTGGCCGTGCCGGGCGGGTCGGCGACAAGGTCGAGGTTGTCGTTCGCGCCGAGCCGCGTGTCGAGGTCGAAGGTCAGGCGCGGCCCGCTTTCCGCGGGTTCCTGGGCAAGCGCGCCCGCGCCGCCGAGCAGGCTGCCGGCGGCGCAAAGCCCCGCCGCAAGGCCGCGCGGGGACGATCGGCGGCGCGCCATGCGGCCGGCCTATTCGAAGAGGCGGCGCGAGGGCACGATCACCACGTCGCCGGGGGCGAGCCGCGTGCTTCCGGCGATGCGCGGGCCGTTGGCCGCGCCGCTGAAGCTGAAGAGATAGGTGCGCACCGCGCCGGTCTCGCGGTCGGTGCGGCGCAACTCGATCCGCTTTTCCGCCGCGAAGCGGGTCAGGCCACCGGCATCGGCGAGGAATTGCAGGATCGTGGTTCCCGGCGTGACCTCCTTGCGCCCGGGCTCGGCGACCTCGCCCAGGGCGTAGACATCGATCGTCTCCGCCTCGGGTTCCGGCCCGCGGGCAGGGCGTTCGGCGAGCGCGCGCACGGCGACGAAGACCGTCGGTTCGGCCGCGAAGGTGTCTGCGAGGCCCCGCGTCAGCGCCTGGCGCACGCTCGCCACGGTCTGCCCGCGCGCGGCGACGGTGCCCACGAGGGGAAAGTCGATCGAGCCGTCGGGGAGCACCAGAACCTCGCGGTTGAGGCTCGGGTCCTCCAGCACCTCGACGCGCAGGACGTCGCCGGGGCGAAGCTGGTAGCCGTCGGCGGCAAGCGCCGCGCCCGCGGCGCCCGCGAGCACCGAGAGGGCAAGGAAGAGGACACGGAGTGTGCTGCGCATGTCGGGGCCTCGATTGGATTCGCCTGTCGGGGGCGACCATGGCAAGTCGACGGGCTCAAGAGAATCCCTCGCCCCCCGAATTTCTGCGAGTGCTGCAACTTTGCCCACTCGGGCGCGGGGTCTCAGTCGGGCGCTCCCGCGCCGTCCGCCGCCGGGTCGCCGGGATTTTCCAGCGCCTCGATCTGCGCGGTCAGCCGGTCGAGATAGGGCGGCGCGGCGCCGTCCTCCTCGATCAGCGCGCGCGCGGCGCGGTATTCGGCGAGCGCGGCGTCGGTGCGCCCGAGCGCGGCGTGGACCTCCGCCAGGTGGTAGCGCACCAGCGGCTGGTCGGGCAGCGCCGCGGCGGCCGGCTCCAGATACTGGGCGGCCTCTTCGTAATTGCCCAGCCGGAAGGCGATCCAGCCATAGGTGTCCTGGAAGGCCGGCACCTCGGTGCCGCGCAGCCGCCGGGCGATGCGATAGGCGCGCTCGAGGCTTTCGGGTGTGTCGTCGAAGGACGAGATCAGGCTCGCCAGGTTGTTGGCGACGACGACCGATTCGCTGTTCCTGGCATAGAGGCGCTCGTAGATCTCGATGGCGCCGGCGATGTCGCCGGCCGCCTCGAGCTGGCCGGCACGGGTCCAGAGCAGGTTCGCCGCCTCTGGCAACGCGTCGAGCGCCTCCTCGAGCGCGGCGTCCGCGGCCGCCTGGTCGCCGGTGGTGGCATGCAGCCGGATGAGGGCGAGCCAGGCGTATTCCCGCTGCGGGTCTTCCGCGACGAGAGCCTGGAACGCCACCTTCGCCGCGTCGACGTCGCCCTCGCTCACCAGAAGCCCGGCCTCGACGAAGCGCAGGGCGGGGCTGTCGGGACGCTTGGCCAGCGCCTCGTCGAGGAAGGTGCGCGCGCCCTCGAGGTCGCCCTCGGCGATGCGCCGGCGGATGAGGGCAAGCTCGGCGTTGAGCCCTTCGGGCCCGCCCTGGGCCAGGCCTTCGAGGAAGGAGTCGAGTTCCTCGGTGCGGTTCTGGCCGGCCAGCAGCCGGGCGGTGAGATCGTTGGCGATCCCGCGCGCCGCGGGGGTGCCGATGCGTTCGAGCGCGGCGATCGCGCTTTCGAGGCGGGGCCAGTCGGCCATCCGCGCGTAGACGTCGCCCAGCGTCCTCAGAAGCCCGAGGTTCTCGGGCTGAAGCCGCAGCGCCTCTCTCAGCACGTCCTCGGCGGGCAGGAGATCGCCCTCCTCGATGAGGAAGGTGGCGTAGCGGACGGCCTCGGCCGGCGCGCTTCCGGAATAGGCCACGGCGTTCGACAGCATCTCGCCCATCAGGTCGCGGTCGCCCGCGCGCTGATGCGCCCGGGCCATCAGCGTCGCGATGCCCGGATCGCGCGGCGCCTGGTCGAGCGCGCGGCGCAGGTCCACCAGCGCGTCGCCCACCTTGTCGTCCTCGATGAGCCACTCGGCCTTGAGCTTGAGCGCGTCGACCTCGGTGCTGTCCTCGGCGAGCACCTCCTCGACGAGGACGCGCGCGCCCACCGCGTTGTCGGTGGCCAGATACATCCGCGCGAGCGCGACCTTGATCTGCCGTGTCTGGTCGGAGGGCTCGGCCTCGGCGAGGATGTCCTCGAGTTCGGAGATCCCGGCCTGGCGGTCTCCGGTGTCGAAGCGCAGCGTGGCGCGCATCGAGCGGAAGAGCGCCGCGCTCTCGGTCGTCTCCGCCTCCGCCACCAGCGCGTCGAGCGCGTCGAGCGCGGCCTCCACGCCGCGCAGCTGCACCAGGAAGTTGACGAACTGCGTGCGCGCCTCGACGCCGGTCTCCTCGGCCTCCATCCGGCTCCGCAGATAGGCTTCGGCCTCGTCGAGGCGCTGGCGGGAGACGTACCAGCGCACCAGCATCTGGCCGATCGAGGCGTCCTCGGGGAAGAGGTCCAGCATCTCGCGGAGTTGCGCCTCCACCTCCGCCTCGCGCNGTACCAGCGCACCAGCATCTGGCCGATCGAGGCGTCCTCGGGGAAGAGGTCCAGCATCTCGCGGAGTTGCGCCTCCACCTCCGCCTCGCGCCCGCGCTGTTCGAGCGCGCCGAGGCGGATGGTGTAGAGGCGGCGGTCGAGGGGGTCCTGCGCGATGGCCGCGTCGATTTCCGCGAGCGCGCCCTCCCAGTCCTCGCGGCGCACGAGATCGTCGATGAGAAGGCGCCGGGCGAGCGGCGCGTCGGCGTCGGCCTCGACCACCGCGCGCGCCGCCTCGAGGGCGGCCACGCGATCCGCGTCGGTGCCCTCCAGCAGCGCCGCGCGGTAGTCGAGGTTGGCCTTGATCGCGCGGACCAGCAGGTCCTCGGGCGCGAGGTCGATGGCCACCTGTCCGTGGCGCTCGACCTCGTCCCAGTTGTTCACCTCGAGCGCGAGGCGGGCGAGCGCGCGCCGGCCCTCGAGGTTCTCGGGGTATTGCTCGACGAGGCGCAGGTAGTTGCCGTAGGCGCTCTGCAGGTTGCCGCGCGCCTCCTCGATGTCGGCCACGAGCAGCCGCGCCTCCTTGTGGCGGCCGTCGAGCTTGAAGACGTTGCGCAATTCCACGAGGGCGCGGGCGTCGTCACCCTCCGCGTGGAGCGCCACGGCGTTTTCGTAATGCTCAGCGATCTTCTCTTCGGTGGTCTTGCAGGCGGTCAGGGAGAGCGTGGACAGGCACAGGACGGCCACGAGTGCGGCACGACGAAACATCTCATATCCCCTTGTTGGTCGACGCGGAGGGTGTCGGGAGGCCGGGCGACCGGGTTACTTCCCGGTACACCGTAGGACAACCCCGGCGGTGCGCACAAGGATCCCGAGATCGGTGCCGAGCGACAGCGTGCGGTGATAGGTGTCGTCGAACTCCGCGCGCTCGGCGAAGCTGCAGGCGTTGCGCTCGGAGACCTGCCAGGGCCCGGTGATGCCCGGGCGCAGGTCGTAATAGGCGAGCCCCGGGTAGAGGTCGCGCTGGTCGTCCATGATCGGGCGCGGTCCGACGAGCGACATGTCGCCCGTCAGAACGTTCCAGAGCTGCGGCAACTCGTCGAGCGAGGTCTTGCGCAGGAGCGCGCCGATGCGCGTGACGCGCGGGTCGTCGTGGAGCTTCTGGTCGCGATCCCACTCGCGCCGCGCCGCCGGGTTGGCGTCGAGATGGGCGTCGAGCACGCGGTCGGCCCCGGGCACCATGGTGCGGATCTTGACGATGCTGAAGACGCGTCCCCGGCGCCCCACGCGCGACTGGCGGTAGAACGGCGCGCCGCCGTCCAGCATCGCAAGCAGCGCCGAGACGGCGATGAGCGGCAGCGCGACCGGCGCCAGCGCGAGCGTCAGGATCACGTCTAGGACGCGCTTGCCCCAGGCCCGGTACGGGCCGCGACGCACTTTCTGGTCGACGGGCGCGGCGCCATACCGCGCCGCCGCGTCGAAACTCTTGAATACGGTGGTCACTCGTTCCCCCCGAACATTTGCCTACGCCCTTTCGGGCGCGGGCCGACGCGTGCGGCAGCCTGCCGCCGACCCGACTGCACCATCAATACCAACATTCCGCCGCAATTGTGCCATCTTCCTGCAAATCTACCAAGCGCCGTGGAGACCGGGTAAGGGAAATCGCCGCCGCGCCCCGGCCCCGCCGCCGCCGGGAGGGCAAGGGATTTCCGTAAAATATTGATAAAAAGTGACAAAAACCGCTTCCGAAACAATCGGTTTGCGCTTCTGCAACGATGTCCTCGTCCGCCGCATTGTTGAGCGGGCGTGACGAATGGGGCGAATCGGGCGATGTGGTCGCCGAATGACTATCGAATCGCCACGCCCGCGCCCGAATTTTCCGTCAGCCATCGGCGTCGAAGAGCCGCGCGCGCCGGAGGTTTTCGGACGAGCATATTGCCCAGCACGTACTTATATGGTGACAGACAGTGGATGGTTCGACGCACGCTCGCGCTTCGGGCGCGGAACGGGAAGGCAAGCGCTCCTACATGAAGGACTACGCACTTTACGCACGCTTCTTCGGCCTGACAGAGCGGCCCTTCACGCTGACGCCCGATCCGGGCTACCTCTTCTGGTCATCGCAGCACCGTGACGGGTTTTCGGTGCTGGAATACGGCATCATGGCGCAGGTCCCGATCACGCTTTTGACCGGCGAGGTCGGCTCGGGCAAGACGACGCTCGTGCAGGAGCTTCTGAAAAAGCTCGACGAGCACCTGACGGTCGGGCTGATCTCGAACGCGCAGGGCGGTCGCGGCGAACTGCTGCAATGGATCCTCAACGCGCTCGGCGTCGCGATCGAGCCCTCGGCGAGCTACGTGCAGCTCTTCCAGACGTTGCAGGATTTCCTCGTGGCCGAGTATGCCGCCGGCCGGCGCGTCGTGCTGGTCTTCGACGAGGCGCAGAACCTCTCGATGGAAGGGCTCGAGGAACTGCGCAT
>NZ_JBGFSH010000022.1:0-2500 GCF_041365715.1 Rhodosalinus sp. FB01
TGTCTCGGCTTTCCAGGTTTGGCGGCGACCTACTCTCCCACGTCTTGAGACGCAGTACCATTGGCGCTGCGGCGCTTAACGGCCGGGTTCGGAATGGGACCGGGTGTTTCGCTCGCGCTATGGCCACCAAACCGGGGAAGCCGAGTGGTGTGTCAAGTCACTGTGTTTCGTCGCGTTTCGGGTGCGACGGGGAAGTATCGTCTTCCGCATCCGGGGTGTCGGCTTTGCCGTCACTGGATCGGATCAAGCCTGTCGGGCCATTAGTACCGGTCAACTGAACGCATTGCTGCGCTTACATCTCCGGCCTATCGACGTGGTGGTCTACCACGGCCCTCGGGGATACCTTGTTTTGAGGGGGGCTTCCCGCTTAGATGCCTTCAGCGGTTATCCTTTCCGATCATAGCTACCCTGCACTGCGGCTGGCGCCACAACAGGTCCACCAGTGGATCGTTCACCCCGGTCCTCTCGTACTAGGGGCAACTCCTCTCAAGTATCCTACACCCACGGCAGATAGGGACCGAACTGTCTCACGACGTTCTAAACCCAGCTCACGTACCTCTTTAAACGGCGAACAGCCGTACCCTTGGGACCTGCTCCAGCCCCAGGATGAGATGAGCCGACATCGAGGTGCCAAACACTGCCGTCGATATGGACTCTTGGGCAGTATCAGCCTGTTATCCCCGGCGTACCTTTTATCCGTTGAGCGATGGCCCTTCCACGCGGGACCACCGGATCACTATGGCCGACTTTCGTCTCTGCTCGACTTGTCTGTCTCGCAGTCAGGCTGGCTTCTGCCATTGCACTCAACGAGCGATTTCCGACCGCTCTGAGCCAACCGTCGCGCGCCTCCGTTACTCTTTGGGAGGCGACCGCCCCAGTCAAACTACCCGCCACGCAGGGTCCCGGACCCCGATGAGGGGCCGCGGTTAGACATCAAGAGTGCGAAGGGTGGTATCTCAAGGGAGGCTCCACGGGAACTGGCGTTCCCGCTTCGAAGCCTACCACCTATCCTGCACATCGCAGTCCTGATGCCAGTGCGAAGCTGTAGTAAAGGTGCACGGGGTCTTTCCGTCTAACCGCGGGGAGCCTGCATCTTGACAGGCAATTCAATTTCGCTGAGTCGATGTTGGAGACAGCGGGGAAGTCGTTACGCCATTCGTGCAGGTCGGAACTTACCCGACAAGGAATTTCGCTACCTTAGGACCGTTATAGTTACGGCCGCCGTTTACCGGGGCTTCAATTCGGAGCTCTCACTCCTCCTTTTAACCTTCCGGCACCGGGCAGGCGTCAGACCCTATACGTCGTCTTGCGACTTCGCAGAGCCCTGTGTTTTTAGTAAACAGTCGCCACCCCCTGGTTTGTGCCCCCGGACACTGGTTGCCCAGCACCCGGGCCTCCTTCTCGCGAACTTACGGAGGTATTTTGCCGAGTTCCTTCAACATCGTTCTCTCAAGCGCCTTGGTATTCTCTACCAGTCCACCTGTGTCGGTTTAGGGTACGGTCTCATGGAGGGCTATTTCCTGGGACTGCATGGCTGCCGGACCAATCCGATAAGGCCCGACAACGTCCGCAATCCGTCACATCCTCCTGGCCCAGGACTATTAACCTGGTTCCCATCGTCTACGCCTTTCGGCCTCGACTTAGGGGCCGGCTCACCCTGCTCAGATTAGCTTTAAGCAGGAACCCTTGGACTTTCGGCGAGGGGGTCTCTCACCCCCTTTGTCGCTACTCATGTCATCATTCTCGCTCGTGATCTCTCCACCGGATGGCTCACGCCCCGGCTTCACAGAAGACTCCCCGCCTCCTGAACCCTGCGAACAGGGTTGAAGAGGCATGGAGCCATGTCACACGACGCTCCGCTACCATGCCATACGGCATCCTCGGCTTCGGCTCGTGGCTTGAGCCCCGTTACATCTTCGCCGCAAGACAGCTTGTTTAGACCAGTGAGCTGTTACGCTATCTTTAAAGGATGGCTGCTTCTAAGCCAACCTCCTGGTTGTTTTGGCCGTCTCACCTGCTTTCCCACTTAGCCACGAATTGGGGGCCTTAGCCGGAGGTCAGGGTTGTTTCCCTCTCGACGACGGGCGTTAGCACCCGCCGTCTGTCTGCCATCCAGTACTCCCGGGTATTCGGAGTTTGGTTAGGATCAGTAAGCCTGTGGGGCCCCATTACCCATCCAGTGCTCTACCCCCCGGGGTATTCGGATGACGCTCTACCTAAATAGATTTCGCGGAGAACCAGCTATCTCCGAGTTTGATTGGCCTTTCACCCCTAGGCACAGCTCATCCCGATCCTTTTCAACGGATGTGGGTTCGGCCCTCCAGTGCGTGTTACCGCACCTTCAGCCTGGCCATGCCTAGATCACTCGGTTTCGGGTCTGATCCCACATACTCGACGCCCATTTAAGACTCGCTTTCGCTGCGCCTACACCTAACGGCTTAAGCTTGCATGTGAGACCAAGTCGATGACCCATTATACAAAAGGTACGCCGTCACAAGAC
>NZ_JBGFSH010000023.1:0-5291 GCF_041365715.1 Rhodosalinus sp. FB01
CAAACTCCGTCACCCATTTCCCAGCATAGCTCTTCGGAAATCAGGGCGTCCATTTTCTCCAACTCGCCAGTCAGGAACTGGATGGTAACTTCTTGTTCCTCAAGCGGCGGTATCGGCAAAGCCAAGAACTTGACGTTACCGCAGTTCAAGTGTGGGTGCAGTGCTCCTGTCTGGATCGAGCGCAAGCTGTTCTGCCCGAACTCTGAAGTCAGAACCCAAGACATCCAGCGACCAGTCACTTCCGATAGGATCGGGGAAACGATAATCAAGGCGTGACAGTTGCACCCTTCGAACTCCGGCGGCACTACCGCGACTTGTCCAATGTCACCTGTCTGAACGATCAGGACATCTTCAGCCTTTAGGATCGACTTAGAGTGACCGTCACTCCACTCGCCGTCAACGTAGTAGGGGCGATCGAAGATTATCTGATTTCGCTTGATATGAAGCGACTGGAGGTAGCGAACGCCCTCATCCCTAAGGATGTCACGGGTAGGACCGACGTATCCATTCGTTATCTTGGTACTTACGGAATTGATGCCGCGGACGCTCCAATGCGCCGGGATCTCACCCAGCCACTTCACGCCCGAGTCCTTCATCGGGGCAGTCGGGTCGAGGGTCTTTGTGACGGCGTGGGAGATGACGGCCTGGCGCTTCTCCTTCAGGAGCGCGATCAGCCGCCGCTGCTCCTCCACCAGCGCATCGATCTTCCCCGTTTCCCGGTCGAGAAACGCCGCAATGGCGCGTTGTTCGGGGAGGGGTGGGAAGGCAAGTACAAGGTCTGACATGAACTACCAACTCGCGCGTGGCATCTTTGCGCCGTACGTTGAGCCATAAACGATGGAGATGAACCAAGGAGTGAGCATCTGTAGTTGTAGGAAGCGCCCTTCGATTTGTGAGGTCGGACGCAGGACATGGAAATCGCCAACCGCCCCGCCGTGCCGGTCAGCGAGAGCAACCTTGGCGAGATAGGGCCGCAGCTTACCGAACAAGACGTCACCGGACTGGAACGAGATGCCCTCGCCAGAGTACTCGCTCTCAATATCGAACACTCTACCCGACCAGCTCTCCACGTGTTCGAGGCCGACCGCGAAGTCGGTGTCGCTCGCTTTTTCCGTGACAAGGGTCGCCGCCCATCGAAGACGCTTGGCTTCCCAGTGGACCGGTATGGAGCCTAGCCAATCTACGCCCGTCTCAATGTACTCCGGATAGGTATTACTCACGCCGCCAGCTCCGCCAGCATCCGTTGGATGTTCCGCGTGACCTCCTCCAGATCCGCATCGATCTCCTCCAGATCACGTGGCGGCTCGAAGACGTAGAAGTGCCGGTTGAACGGGATCTCGTAGCCGACCCGCGTCTTGTCGTGATCGACCCAGGCATCGGGGGCATGGGGTAGAACCTCCCGCTGGAAGTACTCCTCCACATCCTCGGTCAGTGGCACGATCTCGGTGTCCCGTAGCGCCGTGTCGGGCTGTGGCTTGCCCTTCTGCGCCCCGCGCGTTCCCAGCACGATCTTGCCCGCCTCGTCGCGCTGTGGGCGTTCCACGGTAATCTGCCGGTACCCAAAGGCCTTGTTGGGCAAGAGCAGCGAGAAGGGCCGCACCTTGGTGATGACATCCATCTTGCCGGGCATCCCGCCGCGCCCCTCCACGATCTCGGTCCAGCTTCGCGCGGCCCGCTCCTGCGCGTCCTCGGGCGTATCCCGCGCTTCCGTGTAGGTGTGGAACTCTGCCTCGATGCAGTCGCCGAAGATCTTGGTGATCTGCGCGATCCCCTCACCGCTGATCTCGCGACGCTTGGACCCGAGAGACTTGCGCATCTTCTGCCAGAGCGAGCTGGCGTCGATCAACTGGACAAGCCCCTTGCGATGCTCGGGCTTCCGGTTCGACAGGACCCAGACATAAGTGGCGATCCCGGTGTTGTAGAAGAGATCGGTCGGCAAGCCGATGATCGCCTCGACAAGGTCGTTCTCCAGCACGTAGCGGCGGATCTCGCTCTCGCCCGACCCAGCGCCCCCGGTAAAGAGGGGGGAGCCGTTCAGCACGATCGCGAAGCGCGAGCCGCCGTCTTTCGCGGGACGCATCTTGGACAGCAGGTGCATGAGGAACAGGAGTGAGCCATCTGAAACACGGGGAAGGCCTGGGCCGAAGCGACCGTTGAAGCCCTCGACCTCGTGTTCGCGCTTAACCTCTTTCTGGACCTTCTTCCACTCCACGCCAAAGGGCGGGTTCGAGAGCATGTAGTCGAACTTGGTGTCGGGGTGGCCGTCCTCGGACAGCGTGTTGCCAGCGACGATGTTCCGGACGTCCTGTCCCTTGATCAGCATGTCGGCCTTGCAGATCGCGTAGGAGAGGTCGTTCAGTTCCTGCCCGTACATGGTCAGGCGGGCATCGGGGTTGTGTTCGGACAGGTACTCGTCGGCGACGGAGAGCATC
This sequence comes from Rhodosalinus sp. FB01, assembly GCF_041365715.1. NCBI lineage: Bacteria > Pseudomonadati > Pseudomonadota > Alphaproteobacteria > Rhodobacterales > Paracoccaceae > Rhodosalinus > Rhodosalinus sp. FB01. The sequence continues at coordinate 2,433 of NZ_JBGFSH010000023.1, forward strand.
CCGCCGGTCCCTGCCGTGGGATCGTAGATCGTGCGGACAACGCCGGGCTTGGACAGCACATCGTCATCCTCGACGAAGAGGAGGTTGACCATCAGCCGGATGACCTCGCGCGGGGTGAAGTGTTCCCCGGCGGTGTCGTTCGAGGCCTCGGCGAACTTGCGGATCAGCTCCTCGAAGATCAGGCCCATCTGCATGTTCGACACGCGGCCAGGATGCAGGTCGAAGCCCGCGAACTTCTCGGTCACCATGTAGAGGAGCTTGTTCTTGGCCAGCCGATCCACCTGCTCGGCAAAGGAGAAGCGGTCGAAGATGTCCTTCACCTCCGGCGAGAAGCCCTCGATGTAGGACAAGAGGTTCGGCCCGATGTTGTCCTGGTCACCCACAAGGCGGCGCATGTCGAGGGATGAGGCGTTGTAGAACGCGGCCCCGGACACACGGCGCATGAAAGGATCGGGGTTGAGGCCCTCCCGCGTCTTCTCCTCATTCTCGCGGAGGACGGCCTCTTTCGTCGGCTGAAGGACGCAGTCGAGGCGGCGCAGGACGGTGAATGGAAGGATCACCCGCCCGTATTCAGATTGCCGGTAGTCGCCCCGCAGGAGATCGGCCACGGACCAGATCAGAGCAGAAAGACCGGACTGGTTCATTTGGGTCACCACTAACCTTTTCGCTACAACCTCCGGGCAGGGTAACCCACCAGTAAGCGGCAAGGGAAGACCGGCCCCGAGGTGGCACATTTGGCACGCGTCCTCTGGTATCGGTGCCGAGGTCAGGACCCACCATTGAACAACGAGCCTTACGCTTCTCCCTCCTGATCCCGTCCACGAAGTCCGCGATACCGGCCGGCGGCTTGTTTGTGGCGAACTCGGGATAGCGCTCGTCCTGGACCAGATGGGGTGGACGCAGATCGAGAAGTGGGCGGCATGACGGGATATAGCCGGGCAAGAGCAAGGAGGACCTCCTCCTCGTCGACGAGGTCCACCCTCTCTTGGGGGGCCTATACTCAAGCTATAGCCGGGCCGGTTCACGACGTGGTCGTGGTGGACGAGGATGTCGGCGCTCCTGAATTGAGTTCCACCATTCTACAGACCGGAACCTTGCTCGACCTGATCGTTGCATGACCGGCTCTGCGCCTCGCAACAGACCCAACTCACAGGACCACACCATGACAAAACCAGCGCCTTCCGCGCATGGGGAGATCCGTGCTTTGTGCCCTTGCCCCACGGGGGGTACATCATCCATAAGGAGCTATAGGCACAACGTACCCCCCAGACTTTCGACTTCGTCCTCCCTGTCAGGAAAGACCATGATTGGGTTCGAGGACGAGATGAACCGCCATGGCTGCAGACCAACCTCCTCGATGAGGAAGGGCCTATTCGACCTCTCTATAGCCCTGCAGGACATGGCTGAGAACCGGCTCTCCCCGCAGCACCACCTCTTCAGCCTAGATCCCGGTATGGGCAAGACCACCATGGTCAGGCACTTCCTCGACCAACTCCTCAGGTCTCCCTTTCATGGCAGTGTCTCCGGCATCGTCTTCCTCTATACCCTGGAAGAGGTCGAGAAGCTGGTCCGCGCCTTGCAGGGTCTGGGTCTGCATGACCATGTCGGTGTCCTTGTCGCAAGGATAAAGAGGACCGTTTCGCCGAGCTGGTCAATCTTAGACATGACGAGGCGAGGATCCTGATCACGACCCAGCAGATGCTCACACAGCGTTGTCGTGGGGGTCGCCGATTCGCCGAGGTCCAGGCCTTCCAGTATCGAGGGTCTGCCCGGTCTGTCCGTATCTGGGACGAGGCCTTCATGCCGGGCGAGGAGTTCTCAGTTTCCTCGGACGATCTCGCCAGCCTGCTCCAGCCAGCCAGAGAGCGCTGCAGTGAGCTGGCGACGGCTATTGAAGGCCTTAGGGCAACCCTGATGAAAGCCAAAGCCAACAAGCGCCTGCAGGTGCTTGACCTCGAAACCCTTTGCGGGCGCGAAGCCATAGCTGTCCTGCGCAGCATGGCCGTGGGCGTGGACCATGCCGAGCCTATACGGGCCGCAGCTCAGAACCTGTTGGATGTCGCCGGGGAAGCCCCGCTAGTCTACCGGGATACCGCGAAGGATGGGATCAAGATTATCCTCGATTACCGAGACACCATCCCGTCCGACCTCGCCCCCATGGTCATCCTCGATGCCTCAGGGCGGTGTCGCCACACCTACCGGCTCATAGAGACGCAGCGCGGTAACCTCGTCCGGCACGAAACGGTCGGCAAGGACTACAGCAACCTTTGGATCGGTGTCTGGGCCTGTGGTGGGGGTCGGAGTTCCTTCGAACAGGACAGCGAGAACAAGCGGCTGCGGGGGATCGCACAGACAATCCAGGAGCGTCCTGACGAGGACTGGCTGGTCATCCACCACAAGGACCGCAAAGGCGCGGAGTGCTTCAAGACCCAGCTCAGCGCCTTCCTCCCCGAGGAGGTCCTCTCCAAGGTCAGCTTCCTGCACTGGGGCAATCACCACGGGACCAACGACTACGGCCACATCGGGAACGTGATCCTGGCGGGCACCTTCTTCCTGCCCGACAAGGTCTACGAGGGTCGCGCCCGACTGTCGGCTGGCATGTGCGACGAAGATAAGCTCCACCCGAACGTCAAGCGGGCGGTGAAGGAAGGTGAGCATATGCACGGCATCCTGCAGGCCCTGTGCCGGGCGTCTGTGCGCGGTATGGATACCGAGGGGCGCTGCCGTCCCTGCCGGGCCTACATCATCGCCAGCAACCAGTCAGGGATCGCCAAACTCCTGCCTAGCCTCTTCCCCGGCTGCAGAGTGGCGAGATGGAAGCCCGTGCCCGAGAAGGTGAAGGGCAAGGTCAGGGAAGCG
>NZ_JBGFSH010000024.1:0-3837 GCF_041365715.1 Rhodosalinus sp. FB01
ATCAGGCCGCGTCACCCAGGTTTCAGCATAGCTCCCGCTTGAACGTCCGGTCGTTGATCCGTCGGCTGCACAGGTGAGGTAGTTTTCTCAGACCGACCGGATGCTTAGAGTAGGCCTCCGGCCTGAAAGGGGTGTGAAAAAGGGGGGGTACGGGGGAATACTGTGTCCTCGCTTGGCGGGAATGCTATAGGCGTTCCGCGCCAAATTTTTCGATCCACTATGGCGACGGCTGTGATGCCCTGAGTCCCTCCCACAGTTTACCAGGACCGAGAAGGATCTCCTTGATCGCACGTCTCACGGCCTCGCTGTCCAAGGCTTGTTTGCTCATTGACGAGTGCGCTGCGAAAGAGTCTATGATCGCGTTCATCAGTTCCTCCGACAGGTTCGGCGAAGCCGCAAATTGCTCCTTGCTGTTGTTTCGTGCCTGTTGGGCGAGAACCTCGGACTCCATCAGCTTCTGGCGAAGGACTTCGTTCACATAGACGAGCTTGTCTGCATCCGTGAGGTCGCCCTCGAAAAGGTCGTTCACCCGTTCGATGATCTCGTCGAGCCTCACCTTCTCAGGATCGCGAGCCTGACCGGACCCAAGTTCGGTCGCTGGCTTCAGCTTGGTGTCGTCACCATCCAGTAACAGTGAACGCCCACCCTTGGACGACAGCTTGTGGTGCGTCAGGACCACCTTGGACAGGTCAACTTCTTCTCGCTCTCTACCGAAATCTAAGAGCTTCATGAGGTACTTGAAGAAGATAGCCCGCTTTTCGACCGCCGTGTTCCCATAGTCGAAGATCTGCGAGAGGAACGCGTAGACGCGCAGGTAGGTCTGCATGTCCCCCTTGAGCAGCTCAAGACCGCTCATGATGTCCCGCGCCTCTTTCTCGACAGCCTCGTCTTTCTTGGACCTCGCGTCGATCCAGCGGCGCTTTGCCTCTGCGTAGGTCATCACGATGCGCCGGGCGACCGGCTCAACCGCCTTCACAAGGTCACTCTGTTTGGATGCCGGGTCCAGGGCCGCTCGCACAACGCGATCGACCTCGAACTCGTCGTAGTGTCCCGATCCATCGAGCTTGGCCCCAAGATCGTAGATCAGGTTCGGGTCCGTCACGTCTTCAAGCTCGGCGCGTCCGTAATACTGGCTGAACGCCTTCAGAACGTCCTCGGAGCTGTCGGAGAAATCGAGGACGTATGTGGTATCTTTGACCACACCGCCCTTCGAGTACGCCCGGTTGAGACGGGACAGTGTTTGCACAGCCTGTACGCCCGCAAGCCGCCGATCTACGTACATGGCGCAGAGGAGGGGCTGGTCGAAGCCGGTCTGGAACTTGTTCGCGACGAGCAGGATATGAAAGCTGTTGGTGTCGAACGCCTCCTTGATGTCACGCCCACGAAGATCCGGGTTCATTGCCGCGCCGGTCTCGCTGAAGGGTTCCGGCCCGCTCTCGTTGTCGTTCACCTCGCCCGAGAACGCGACCAGCGTTCCGATCGGGTAGCCCTGCTCCTTGATGTACTTGTCGATGGCGAGCTTCCAACGAACGGCTTCCTTGCGTGACTGCAGAACGACCATGGCCTTCGCGCGACCGTCGAGGAGGTGCGCGACGTTCGCCCGGTAGTGCTCCACAACGATCTTGACCTTCTGGCTGATGTTATGGGGATGCAGCCGCACCCAGTTCATCAAGCCGCGCATGGCGGCATCGCGCTCGACCTCATCGCTCTCAAGTTCCTTGCCCTCTGACGCAAGGCGGACGGCGAGGCTGTAGGGCGTGTAGTTTTGCAGAACGTCGAGGATGAAGCCTTCCTCAATCGCCTGTCGCATCGAGTACACGTGAAATGGCTCTGGCAGGTTGTCATTGCCCGCCGGGGCGCTTGGCTCAGGACGACGCCCGAACAACTCCATCGTCTTGGCTTTCGGAGTGGCCGTGAAGGCGACGTAGGTGACTCCCGTATCGCTGGCGCGGGCCTTCATCTGCGCCGCGAGGATATCCTCGGTGGTGTACTCCCCGCCGTCCCGAAGCTCTTCCAACTCTTCGGGTGACAGCGCTGCCTTGAGTTTCGACGCTGCCTCACCGGTCTGCGAGCTGTGCGCCTCGTCTGCGATGACCGCGAAGGTCTTTCCTTGCGTCGCCGAGAGCCGCCTCACCTCGTCCAAAGCGAGGGGGAACGTCTGGATCGTGCAGACCACGNGCCTCACCGGTCTGCGAGCTGTGCGCCTCGTCTGCGATGACCGCGAAGGTCTTTCCTTGCGTCGCCGAGAGCCGCCTCACCTCGTCCAAAGCGAGGGGGAACGTCTGGATCGTGCAGACCACGATCTTCTTACCCTCTGCCAGCGCCTGAGCAAGTTGCCCGCTCTTGCTGCCTCCGTCGCCCTTGATCGTTTCAACGACTCCAAGGGTGCGCTCGAAACTGAAGATCGCCTCCTGAAGCTGCCCGTCGATGACACGCCGATCGGACACGACGATCACGGTGTCGAACATTTTCTGCTTGGACGCATCGTGCAGATCCGCGAGGAAATGCGCTGACTAGGCGATTGAGTTCGTCTTTCCCGATCCTGCCGAGTGCTGGATCAAGTACTTCTGTCCCGGTCCTTCCTGCAGGACGGTGCGCACCAGTTTCCGGGTCGCGTCGAGCTGGTGGTAGCGGGGGAAGATCAGCGCGTTCGGCTGACCCTTCTTGTCCTTCTGGGCGATGATGTAACGACCGATCAGCTCCAGCCAGCTTTCTCGATCCCAGACCTCTTCCCAGAGATAGGATGTCCGGTGGCCGTGCGGGTTCAGAGGGTTGCCAGCCGCGCCGTCATCTCCCTTGTTGAACGGCAGGAAGCGCGTCGCCTTGCCTTCCAGCTTCGTCGTCATGAACACTTGCGCGTTGCTCACCGCGAAGTGCACCAAGGCCCCACTCGGAAAACTCAGCAGCGGTTCTGTCCGGCCCCCGAGCTTCGGAGGGCGGTCGTAGCGGTACTGGTCGATGGCATCCTCCACGCTCTGCGTGAAGTCGGTCTTCAGCTCTGACGTGGCGACCGGGATGCCGTTGAGGAACAGAACGAGGTCGATCGAGTTCTCGTTGGCCAACGAGTACTTCACCTGCCGGATGACCCGCAGCCGATTCGCCTGATGCCGCGCGACGATCTCCGGGTTCTCGGCCAGTGCGGGCTTGAACTCGGCCAGCTTCAGGGTGCCGTCAACGCCGATCATCTCGATGCCGTGCCGCAGGACATCGAGCGTTCCCCGCGCATCGATCTGCTTGCGCACCCGGTCCAGAAGCGCTGTGTCCCCAGACTTGGCGATCGCCTCCCATGCCTTGGGCTGGGACGTCTTCACCCACTCCAGGAGGTCTGGCGCGTAGAGCGCTCTGGCCCTGTCGTACCGCTTGGCGTCCTCAGCCTCATGTAGCCAGCCATGCGAGGCGAGGTGGTCGCAGATCTCGTTCTCGAGGCTGATCTCCTTGTGGATGTTCATCCGAGGGCCTCGGAGGGATATCGACCCAACTCAGCAACGCCATCGCGGATTCTCACGGCCCTCAGGTGCGGGCGAACGGCATCCACCAGTCTGTTCATCGCGTCTGTCATTCGCTGATGGGTCGCAGCCCAGGTTGTTTCGGGGTCACGGAAGCCACCGCCCACCTTGGCGCTGATCCTACAGGCTCTCTTCCCTTCCAGCCGCTCCCACGTAAGCGAGCCGCCATAGGCTTCTTCAATGGCCTCTTTGTTCGCATAGAGCTGGTCAAAGATCTGGAGATTCTCGTCGTTCATGTCCTTGCCGCGATCGATGTAGACCTCGGCTTGCGCCCCCTCTTTCGGGACCGAGTAGTTGAAGCCGACCCCACGAATGATGGAGCTATGCTGAA
>NZ_JBGFSH010000025.1:0-2555 GCF_041365715.1 Rhodosalinus sp. FB01
GCATGGAAAAAGGACCCCGTACAGGGGTGATCGGCGTCGAAAAGGGACCCCCTGATACGGTTGGTCCATCGTGCTCCCGGGGCAATCGGGAGCCGTGTTTGGGATGCTGGTGGTGGAAACGATCGCGAAGATCCGCAGGGCGTACTTTCAGGACAAGAAGCCGATCAAGCAGATCTGCCGCGAGCTTCGGGTCTCTCGGAAGACGGTGCGAAAGGTTGTCCGGTCGGGCGCGACGGAGTTCAACTACGAGCGAAGCGTCCAGCCTCTTCCGANTCGCGAGCTTCGGGTCTCTCGCAAGACAGTGCGGAAGGTCGTGCGGTCGGGCGCGACGGAGTTCACCTACGAGCGCAGCGTCCAGCCGCAGCCGAAGATCGGGCCGTGGCGGGACGAGCTCGACCGGATGCTGGCAGAGAACGCGCGCAAGCCGAAGCGCGACCGGCTGACGGCGATCCGTATTTTCGAGGAGCTGCAGGCGCTCGGATACGAGGGCGGCTACGACGCCGTGCGGCGCTACGCAGCGGCGTGGTCGAAGGCGGAGAGTGCGGCGTCGGCCGCGGCCTTCGTACCGCTGAGCTTCGATCCGGGCGAAGCCTACCAGTTCGACTGGAGCCATGAGATCGTTCTGATCGACGGGGTGACCACGACGGTGAAGGTCGCCCATGTCCGGCTCTGCCACAGCCGGATGGTCTTCGTCCGGGCTTATCCGCGAGAGACGCAAGAGATGGTCTTCGACGCCCATGACAAGGCGTTCGCCTTCTTCGGCGGTGCCTGCGCGCGGGGGATCTACGACAACATGAAGACGGCCGTAGACACGATCTTCGTGGGCAAGGACCGCGCGTACAACCGTCGCTTCCAGCAGATGTGCGGACATTACCTCGTCGAACCGGTCGCGTGCACCCCTGCCTCGGGCTGGGAGAAGGGGCAGGTCGAGAACCAGGTCGGGGTGATCCGTCGGCGGCTCTTCGTGCCGCGACCGCGGTTCAAGAGCTACGCCGAGCTCAACGCCTGGCTCGAGGATCGGTGTGTCGCCTGGGCGAAGGCGCACCCGCATCCCGAGTTGCCCAGCCAGACCGTCTGGGAGGTGTTCGAGGCGGAGCGGTCGAGCCTCGTGCCCTATGTCGGGCCATTCGACGGCTTCCACGCCGTGCCCGCCTCGGTATCGAAGACCTGCCTCGTGCGGTTCGATAACAACCGCTACTCGGTCGAGGCCCGCGCCGTCGGCCGGCCGGTCGAGATCCGCGCCTATGCCGAGCGCGTGGAGTTCTGGCAAGACGGCCAAATCGTCGGGCAGCACGCGCGCGCTTTCGGCCGCAACAAGGCTGTCTACGATCCGCTGCATTACATCCCCGTGCTCGCCCGCAAGCCCGGCGCCCTGCGTAACGGTGCCCCCTTCAAGGAGTGGGACCTGCCATCGGCGATGCGGCGCGTGCAGCGCAAGCTCGGCCGTGTGCCGAACGGCGATCGCCAGATGGTCGAGATCCTCGGTGCCGTGCTGACCGACGGGCTTGAGGCCGTAGAGGCCGCCTGCGCCAACGCGCTGTCCGACGGCGTCCACTCGGCCGACGTCATCCTCAACATTCTCGCGCGGCGACGCGAACCCGCGCCGCCGTTGACCATCGCCACGCCGGACGCGCTGCGCCTGACCCGCGAGCCGTCCGCGGATTGCGGACGCTACGACAGCCTCAGGAGACCCGACCATGGAAAGATCGCAGGTGCTGGACGCGATGGGCCAGCTGAAGCTCTACGGGATGAAGGCGGCTTATGACGAGGTCATCGCCACCGCGGTGAAGCGCCAGCACGAGCCTCAGAGGATCGTGGGTGACTTGCTCACGGCAGAGATCAGCGAGAAGCAGGCGCGCTCGATCAAGTACCAGATGACCATCGCCAGGCTCCCTCTCGCCAAGGAGATCGACGAGTTCGACTTCGAGGAGACGCCAGTCAACGAGACCCTCGTCCGCGATCTCGCCAGCGGTGACTTCCTCGATCATCAGCGCAACGTGGTGCTGATCGGCGGCACTGGAACCGGTAAGTCGCACCTCGCCGTGGCGATCGCCAGGACCTGCATCCGCAGCGGCCGACGTGGTCGGTTCTTCAACGTCGTCGACCTCGTCAACAAGCTCGATGCCGAGGCCCGCGCCGACCGCCAGGGCCGCACGGCCGACCTGCTGTGCCGCCTCGACTTCCTGATCCTGGATGAACTCGGCTATCTCCCCTTTGCTCAGACCGGCGGCCAGCTCTTGTTCCACCTGATAAGCCGCCTCTACGAGCGCACCTCGATCATCGTGACGACGAACCTCGACTTCGGCGAATGGCCCACGGTCTTCGGCGACGCCAAGATGACGACCGCGCTCCTCGACCGGCTCACCCATCACTGCGACATCGTCGAGACCGGCAACGAGAGCTGGCGCTTCAAGACACGCGCCTGAGCCCGGTCCCCGCCGGCCCGAGCCGGCTGCGCCACTTGAAAGCTCCGCCGCCTCGGGCCGGCTACCCGCAGCGCAGAGGGGTCCCTTTTGCGCGCCGATCAGGGGTCCCGTTTGGATGCCGATTGACAG
>NZ_JBGFSH010000026.1:0-2017 GCF_041365715.1 Rhodosalinus sp. FB01
TACACCGCCACCAAGGTGACGGATGCCCAAAGCCCTCATGGTCAGGGCGCAGCCCCGACACCCTGTTAGTCTGATTCGGTTTTATCTTTCGTCGGCGAACGCCGGTACTTTTTGACCTCGGTCTTCCACTCGAACGCGATGCGGGAACCGTCATCATCGCCCTCGGAAATATCATCCCCGATCACCATGTCGGCGTCGGTTTCCTGATCGAGTTTCAGCACGTCTTTGAGTGCGCCGCCGGTCGCCACAAAGCGGCGCTTGTGCGTCTGGCGGGTCAGTTCGAGGAACCATTTAGGATCGGCCACCATGTCGGCCGGCTTCGTGGAATATTTCAGGGTTTCGGCCACTGCGCCGCGCACCAGTTCGGCGGTCGCGCAGGCCAGCGATTCGCCGTCCTTCGGCTTGCGGGGTTTCACTGCCCGGACATCGACATTCGGATCGTAACTGACCCGCAGGCACTCACGCCACAGCTCAACCCAGCGTTCATGCCTGACGTAACTCTTCCCGTTAAGCATGCCCGGCGGAACCATCATCAGGGTGTGGAAGTGCGGGTGTGCGCTGCCGTCACTGCCGCGGGTGACTTCCGTGGTGCGTATCCAGCCCTGAACTGGTCGGAACTCTTTACGGTCCTTCAGTCGCTGGAAAGCCGTGTTCATCCGGCTCAGCGTCTCGCCCAGCTCCTCGATCGCGCAGTTGCGCACGGTCAGGGTCAGAAACATCCAGCGGGAATCGGGGTAATCCGCCACGATACGCGGCAGGGACTGGTAGAAACGGGCTTGCCACATCAGGGAGCGCCTCCACTGGCAGACAGGACAGTGCCGGACACGGCAGAAATGCGCCTCACGCAGCCTCAGGCGCGTTTCTCCGGTTTCTTTGAGGGTAGACCACCCAAACCTCAGTAAACCGCCACAGGAGGCCATACGCGCCCCGTAGCGCTCATATTCAGCCGCAAGCAGGTAAATCCCTCCCACGTCGTCAGAAACGCTTCTGTGAGCGTCCCACGGCGCATCTGAGGGGGAGTAGTCAGTTAGGTTCTGGAGTTCAGGATTTTGCATGCACACCGCCCCATGCTGGGCGATGGCTCATTTGACGTGTTATCATTGCCATATCACCTGTGTTGTCGTGTCCAAATTCGAATTCCTACAGGTGGTCACACCCCCGAACTGTTAGCGCAGTTGCGGGGGTCGCTTTTTTCTGCGACCACTCCCGACAGAATACTTCCAAAACCATTTTCAGGCAAATCACACTCAAACCCTTGCGGCACAAGGGCTGGCGGCGTTTTTTGACGCCAGAGTTATCCCTTAAGTATAAATACAAGGATCGCGCGCACGAGACTCCGGCCATTTTCTGACCGATTTCCCTCGCGCGCACGCGAGGCTCACAATTCAGGGTCCGATTCTGACATCAAATCATGAGCCAACCTGGTCAGTTTCCGTTGACGGATATGCCGGGGATCATTTTCTTTTTCGGCCTTCCGCTGCGCATAGGCCGCCATGAACATTTCCCGATCCACATGCGCACCCATCTCATCGAGAATCTCAAACAGCCGGTTATCCAGTCTGACGATCATGCCTACCCCCTCAAAAAACGCTTATCAGGTGGTTGCGCTCACTGCGTGATCACAACCACCCCCTGTAAGTATTTTACGGGTGCTGTCGTCAATCACTAAATCGGAACCCACTGGCAAGCCAGCGGGACCCCGCGATTTAGCGTTTGACGATTTCGGGAACGGCGAACGCTGACAGATTTTAATCTGGCGGCGTGAGGTGTTGGCAGGGTGTCGGGGCGCAGCCCTGACGGATCGTTTTTGGTACCGGCATCGTGATGGCGGTACTCCAAAAACACATCTTGTCCGTTATCAGTTTTTGTTTTTCGTGGGCTTGCCCCACCGCGCGTTTCTCATCGCCAGATGAGAAACTACTAAGCGCGCCTTCCGGAAAATTACCGGAAGAAAAACCCAGGTTCGGAATCCGAACTCAGTAATCGAGTGACGTCACTTTGCGGCGTTAGCCCTATC
>NZ_JBGFSH010000027.1:0-1563 GCF_041365715.1 Rhodosalinus sp. FB01
ACTCCGTCACCCATTTCCCAGCATAGCTCGAACACCCCGGACCTCCTGAACAACTCCCACTGCTTCGGGTTTGGCTCCGGCCCTTTCGCCTCCTCGACGGCTGAGACCGTCGGGATCGCGAAGTCGAAGAACGGCTTGCGCAGCGCCTCAAACTTCACGTGGCGAAGATCCTCGAGGGTCTCGAGCGGGCAGCGCCAGCCGGTTTCCTCGCCGCAGATCTCCTTCAGGCCCCCGGACATGAGCAGCCCGGCCTCGTCGGGCCGCGGCAGCCAGGCACGCACTTCGATGCGCGAACGCCGGTCCGCGTCGGCCAGCAGCACCCGGCCATTTCCCGCGCCGTGGCTGTCGGCGGTCTTGTCCTGCAGGCGCAGCATCACGGTGGCGTCATCGGCTCCGACGTGGAACGTCCCGTCGAGCGGCGGCTTGACGTGCTTCCCCCGCGCTTGCGCCCCCAGTTGCAGTCGCAGATCGAGCGCTCGCGGCGCCTGGCCTGGCATCTCCTTGCGCGGCTCGAGGATCTTCTTCGTGCGTCTCGCCCGGGCGTCTTCGAACGTGACCCGCGGCAGGTCCCGGTCCGTGGTCAGCAAGTCGGGCCGGACCGCCAAGTGCTTTCGCAGGAGTTCCGACATCCTGCAGCGGGCAAGGACGCGCTCTTCTGGCTCCGGATCCTTGAGGGCGGGGCGGATGTCGACGGCGACCTCGATGCCCGTGATCACGAAGCCCCGGCCATCGGCCCTGCATTTCACGCGTCAGAAGCTCTGGATCGCGGAGCATACGCGGCGGATCTTCTCGGGTGTCGGGTCGTTCACGCGGACGAGGAACACCTGCCCGAGATAGCCGTCCTTGCGCTCGACGCCGTGGACGTGGCTGTCCTTCCGCCAGCCAGCCTTCGCGAGGGTCTTGTTGATATGACCCCCTATGTTCAGCGACTGGTGGCGGTCCTCGGTCACGAAGCCGAGTTCGATCCAGTCGATCACGGCCTGCATCGTGTAATCGGCGAGGTCGACGTCCGGGTCCAGCGCCAGCCGGCCTTGCAGGCGCGCTTGCCGCGACGCGGCGGCATGGCAGTGGTAGTCGAGGCGACATCCATGGGCCGGAATCAAAGACCGCTCCCCTGGATCGCGCTTCTCGAAGTCGAGGGAAACATGCCGGATCGTCATTCTCGCACACCTCGCATCGCTGCACGCTCTCTCAGCCTCCGGGGGGCTACTCGCGGTGTGAATGCCTGCGCCGTCATCGGGGTCACGGATCTCGAGGGGCTTGCCGAGCGGGATCCGCATCGAGGGTCCGGAAAGGCGAGCGCACGCGGGTCGTCGCGTTCGAAGGGGATGGGCATCTGGAGTGTCATTGGGCGGTAGCCGATCGTCCATCAGTTGCAAAGCAGCCGCGATCTAGGGGCGGGCCGATTGTCATCAAGAGACGGGCGTTGGCCATGGCGCGCCATGGCCAAAGTTTCTTGTCAGTTGGTTGTGAGCGCGTCGAGGAGCGGCGTTTCGTGCGGTGCAGCGGGTAAGCACAGGAAAGAGCCTGGCCTGCCCCCTGAAAAGTGGTCCTCCCTGAAGT
>NZ_JBGFSH010000028.1:0-1412 GCF_041365715.1 Rhodosalinus sp. FB01
TCAATCAAGAAGAAGTATATACGTTTCCCCCCCAGGCCCCGGCTTTTCCCCCCCGCCGGGGCCTGGACGGATATACAATTCCTATTTCTAATAAGTTTTAAATATATATATATATTAATCCTAGAACTCCAATTCATAAAAATGAAGAGTTACATATAATGAAGTACAAAAAATTTACATTAAAATTACGTTCGAATATCATAAATGTCCTCGCATAATAATAACTTTAAAAAGTTTTGAGGTATGGATTTTTTTTCCTTTGATTTTAGTAAAATAGTGAAAAAAAAAATCATTCATTTTCATTTATTATTCGTAAATCTATTAAAGTGTCAACGCACATAAAAATTTGATTTTTATAGAGATATATCGTATCTAATAGAAAAACAATATAAAAAGTGTTAATATAATCAATTAATATTAAAATATAAAAATAATTTTGTTTTAAAATCATCTTTCCTTATAAAATATAAAAGAATAATTAATAATATAATTGATAAATTTAAGTGCCAGCAATCGCGGTTATACTTGTAATCTAATTATATTAAATAACATTAAAATTAATATATTTATATACCAATTAATTTAAGATAAAATTTCATTATACAAATATATAAAAAAAAAATTAAAAAAAATTTTAAATTTAAAATAGGATTAGATACCCTAGTATATTAAAAAATTTAGGAAGTAAAAATTTTAATTAAAACCTAATTATAATGGCGGCATTTCATCTTATTAGAGGAACCTGTTTTTTAATCGACAACCCACGTTAATTTTAACTTTAATTAAAAATTTATATACCGCCATCTAAAAAACTAATTTTATAATAATATTTTCAATAAAAAATAAAAAGTTAGGTCAAGGTGTAATCAATATTAAAGTAAATAATGGGTTACTTTAAAATTAATTTAAGGATTATTATATAATAATATTTTATAAAAAAGGATTTAAAAGTAATATATTAATAATATTCTTATATGATTTAGATAATAAATGTGCACATATCGCCCGTCACCCTTATCAAAAATAAGGTAAGTCGTAACATAGTTGATATTTTGGAAAAAGTATCAAGATCAAATAAACTTTTATAGTATTTCACTTACACTGAAAATAATCTTTTATAACTTCCATAAATATTTTTTATTAAAAAAATTTTTTTTATTATATTACAATAACACTTATATTAAAACTGAAAAGGTATATACAATTATTAAAAAGAAAAACCATGTTCCTTTGGTATCAGGATTTATCAATTTTAAAAAAAAAAATTTTCTAATCCCGAAATTATATGATCTATTAATATTTATAATATTTATTTCAAAAAATTATTAAAATTATTAATAGAAATTAAACATTTTCGTATATATTATATCTGGTTTAAAAAGAAAAAAATAATTTTAAATAAAATTTAATAA
>NZ_JBGFSH010000029.1:0-1396 GCF_041365715.1 Rhodosalinus sp. FB01
CTCCGTCACCCATTTCCCAGCATAGCTCCGAATGATGCCCGAACTGAGGCCCTGCCAGGTGTATTTGCTGGGCGTAGTGTGCTTGTGGAGGGTCGCGCCTGGGTGTTCGAGAAGCTGCGTCCAGAAGCGAAGTCGCTCGTGATCCCGCTCGCTCATCTCATGCTTGCTGCGGCCGATCGACTTGCCCTCTTCCGATGGGCCGACGATCAGTGTCAGGAGCGGTGCCGGGGGAGAGTTCTCGATCCGGATCGCCTCCAGCTTTAGCAAGAAGAAATCCGCGTTGGTGGACTCGTTGAGCCAAGCCAAGGCGGCCACATGCTCAGGGCGCGGCTCTGCAACGATCCAGACCGCCGTGGTGGCTTGCATAGCGGTCAGGTAGGTGATGAGCTTGCCAAGGTGGTCGTGATTGCTCTTCTCAAGCTGGTTCTCGATGATGATCGCCGACCCCGCTTCGTCCTCGCCGACCAGATCCACGCTGAAGGTACTTTCCGTCTTCTTCTCGCGCTCTACGCCGACGATGTTGCGGTCGATCGCATCGCTCAGCACGTCAATGTTTTCTTCGAGCCACTGTGTGAAATCGTAAGCCTCGTGCGGCCAGACCGCGCGAAGCGCGACACGTTCGATCTTGGCGATCATGCGGGTTCCTCCACGAGGGCCGACCCGTTATCCTTGGCTGACGGATCAAGAGCTGCAATCGCTTCACAGAAGCGGTCGGCAAGCGTTCCGGCGATCTCCGCCATTGCATGACGGTCAAGCAAGACCTCGCCTTCCCATCCACCATTCTCGCGGCAGATCAGACGATATCCGATCAAGGTTGTGTTCTGGTTCACTGGAAGTACTCGCCTCGCGTCGCCATGAGCGACAGCGTTTCGCAGTGCCTTCAGTGTACGAAAGGCGTTGAAGGGTTGGTCGGCTTCTTGAAACGCGGAGAAGTCGTTTAAAGGCAGTGGGGCCGCGTCTGTGGGCTGGGAGCCGTCTGAGTCACCAACGGTTCGGATGCATAGCCGGACTAAGTCGTGGAAGGTCTGCCCCTTTAGGTCTTCAGTCAGAGCTTTCATCGCTTGTGAGATCGCGTCTTCATCACGTGGCTCCGTCTGGATACGCTGCATGGTCCAGCAGAGGATCCCGGTGAACAGGGCGAAGCATTGATTGAGCTTGTATTCCGCGTTGTCGGCGGGAAGCATCCGCCGCATCCTATGGACTGTTGCCCACTCGACGTCTTCTTCTCGAATTTCTCCCATTAGGCCGCCTCCGTCGTTTCAGGGACGTCGCCGCGTACATCGATCTTGCCGGTGACGGCGGCGGAGATCAGAGCGCTACGGCGTTCCTGGAGAAGGGCTATGGCCTTCTCGGCTTCGGAAATGAGCTATGCTGAAACCTGGGTGACGCGGCCTGA
>NZ_JBGFSH010000030.1:0-1011 GCF_041365715.1 Rhodosalinus sp. FB01
TATATATTATTAGATTTCATTTAGTTATAAATAGAGATGATTGGTTTTTGTTATGATTAGGTTTAGAGATTAATATAATAATTTTTATTATATTAATATATAAAGAAAGAAGTATATTAAAGATTGAGTCTTGTTTGAAGTATTTTTTTATTCAAAGAATAGGATCAGCTGTTTTAATAAGATGTTTTTATTTAAATAAGGAGTGAGTAGATTTTGTTGTTTGTTTATTATTGGGTTATAAGATTGGTGCAGGTCCTTTTTTTTTTTGGTTTCCTTCGGTTTGTTCTGGTTTATCGTGAATGTCTTGTTTTATATTAATATCTTTTCAAAAATTAATTCCTTTGATAATTATGAGAATTTTTATTTCTTATGTNATCGTGAATGTCTTGTTTTATATTAATATCTTTTCAAAAATTAATTCCTTTGATAATTATGAGAATTTTTATTTCTTATGTGATTTATATGATAGTAGTGGTTAGATTATTTTTTGGAGTTTTTGGATGTTATAATCAAAGGAATTTTAAGCAGTTAATTGCTTATTCTTCTGTGTATCATATAGGCTGAATTATATTATGTAATTTTTCTGATGACTTAAGTTGATTTGTATATTTATTATTATATTCTTTAATAATTTTTCCAGTTATGAAATTTTTTAGATTTTTATTATTTGAAGATTTTACAATGTTGATAAAAATAAAATATAAGGGTTGGTTGATTTTAATGGTATTAAGAATAGCTGGGATACCTCCTTTATTAGGATTTTTTTTAAAGTTGTTTGCTTTTATAATGATTTTTAAATATGAGTATTATTTTATAATGTTTTTAATTTTTTGTTCTGTAGTAATGTTTTATGTATATTTTCGTATGATTTATGATGTTTTAATGAGATATTATGATAATATGAATTGAATAAATTTTACTATAATGTATAATAAAAATAATTATTTAATTATAATTAATATTGTAGGGTTAATAATGGGAGTTTTTTTAGTTGTTTTTTTTGTTATATAG
>NZ_JBGFSH010000031.1:0-215 GCF_041365715.1 Rhodosalinus sp. FB01
AAAAGCTACTCTGATTAGAATTCTAAGGGAAATCAAAATAAAATTTAAAAATGAGGTAATTATATATAGTTAATTAGATTCTAATTCTAATGCATTATTCTGCCAATATTATAATACTATTATTTTCTTAGGTCCTTTCGTACTAGAAGAATTTTGTTAGAAGATAGAAACCGACCTGGTTTACACCGGTCTGAACTCAAATCATGTAATTTTTT
>NZ_JBGFSH010000031.1:264-947 GCF_041365715.1 Rhodosalinus sp. FB01
GTCTGAACTCAAATCATGTAATTTTTTAAAAGTCGAACAGACTTTCTTAATTAACTATTGCGTAAATTAGAATATTAAATCAACATCGAGGTTGCAATCTTTATTTTAAATAAGATCTTAAAAATTTTATTACACTGTTATCCCTACGGTAACTTAATTATGTTATTAATTATATTAGGTCAAATTAAATATTTAATATTATTAAAGTAATAATTAATTAACTGCCCCAGTTAAACTGAAGTGAAGTTCGATAGGGTCTTATCGTCTTTCTTTTTAAAAATTGTTTTTTTACAATTAAAATAATTTAAATAATTTTTTAAAAAAAATCTATTGAGATGTTAAGTCTTTTGTTCTAGTCTTTAATTAAAAGACAAATTATTATGCTACCTTAGCACAAAAGCGGCTATTTAAATTTCATTGAGCAGACTTTATTATTAATTAATGCTAATAAAAATGTTTTTGTTAAACAGTCACTCAATTTTGGATGAGTTTTTATTAAAAATATTAATAGTTTACTTATATTATCATTATATTTTTATGTAATATTTTTAAAAATATTATAATTTGAGAATTTTTATTAGTGTAAGTTATTATACTTTTTAAATACTATAAGTTTTTAATTTGATTTTAAAGATTTTAAATTGATTTAATAAATTATTTTATTAAATTTTATTTAAAATTAT
>NZ_JBGFSH010000032.1:0-395 GCF_041365715.1 Rhodosalinus sp. FB01
CGGGCAAGGGGTGGCGGTACGGCGGGCTCAGTTGTTGTCCATCCGACCCTGGCCGGGTGCCCCCATCATGTCGCCGTTGCCCCGCATGCCGCCGTTCGGTCCGGGCATCATGCCGTCGCGCATCGTCTCCATGCGCTCCATCATGTCGGCCGGTTTCACGATCTCTGCCACCGACACCGCACCGTCGCCGTCGTCGTCGAGGAACTGGAAGCGGTCCACCATGGTTTCGCGAATGAGCGCGCTGTGGAGGGTCTCGAATTCAGCGAGCGACAGGGCTTCGTCGCCATCGGCGTCATATTCCGCCAGCAGGGCCTGCAGTCCTTCATGGGCTTCCTGCGAAGTCACCACGCCATCGCCATCGGCGTCGAACCGCTCTAGGCCCATGCCCATCAGCG
>NZ_JBGFSH010000032.1:485-901 GCF_041365715.1 Rhodosalinus sp. FB01
CATCTGCGAGTGCATCCGCATCATCATCTGCATCATGTCATGATTTCCGGCCCTGGGACCCTGCGCTCCCGGAGCATCCTGGCCACCATGCCCATGATTGCCTGCGGCCAAGGCTGCATCGCCCAGAGCCATCAAAATGGCGGTAGCCGCCGCGAGTTTCGCTCCAGTTTTCATGTCTGTATCCTTTCCCGTGTGAAACGCCTGACCGACATGGGAAAACAATAACGAACGCCAAGGCTGCGTCATTTCCGATTGTGTATCCGTTCGTCGCAACGCGGATGCCTGATACAAAGCGTTACAATCGCGGTGCTGACCCTGCGTCGCCACCCTGCCAAATGAGACGGATGAACGGTTTGCCGCATATCCTCGTAGTCGACGATCACCGCCAGATACGGGACTCGGTCACGCGGTTCCTG
>NZ_JBGFSH010000033.1:0-887 GCF_041365715.1 Rhodosalinus sp. FB01
CAAACTCCGTCACCCATTTCCCAGCATAGCTCTTCAAGCGGTTCCTGCGGTCAGACGGCGTTCCAGCGCAGTGTACAGTGCCCTGCTCGAAGCAGAGCTGGTAATGTCCAGAACGGCATCTAATCTCCAAGAGCTTTACGCCTTCGGCCTCACAGAGCTTGGCGTAGTCGCGTTCGATTCGGCGCATCTCAAGGCTCCAGACTTGAACCCAGATTGGACAGTCGTCCGCGCGACTGAGAACGAAGAAGCTCCGCAGGGACCCAAGCGGATTCCGTCGGCTTCTTAAACCAGAGGTCGCGCCAAGCGTTCCGGCTGGTCCCGTTCGCGATCTTGGACGCCCATTCAGAAGGACTGAACCTACCATCAGCATCTTCGATCTTCCCATCCTTCACGCGAGCGAAATGGTGAGATCCAGCATACTGCATCCTGACCTCCGTTCCCGAGGGCACGGTTAACTCCTTCCAGATCAAGGGTATATTGGTCTTCTTACTCGGATCTCCGGCGCAAAGCTCTGCTTCCAGTTGCGTGAGGTAGTGGGGGAAGTGCGCACGAACGAGATCGACGAGCTGATCGCCAAACCACTCATGAGCGAGACTGTCGAGGTTCCGCTCTATCAGATCCCGGACCTGATCCTCTGCGAGTTCCGCTGGGTCAAGACGACCATTCGAACACCGCACGATGTCATTGTAGAGCTT
Source organism: Rhodosalinus sp. FB01 (assembly GCF_041365715.1). Taxonomy (NCBI): domain Bacteria; kingdom Pseudomonadati; phylum Pseudomonadota; class Alphaproteobacteria; order Rhodobacterales; family Paracoccaceae; genus Rhodosalinus; species Rhodosalinus sp. FB01. Next base: position 696 of record NZ_JBGFSH010000033.1, read on the forward strand.
TCGATTAAACGGAATATGGATGTCGTCTTTAGCCACGTTTGGCCTCCACATGTTGTTTTCAGTGCTATTTAGTAGTAACACTCGGCTGCCACAGGCGTCAATAGCTTACAAAAGCCATTTTTAGTACTAGAAAGCGCTCACAGCCATGAACGACGTCTGCCCGAGAAGGTGAAGGGCAAGGTCAGGGAAGCG
>NZ_JBGFSH010000034.1:0-257 GCF_041365715.1 Rhodosalinus sp. FB01
GAGCCCGCGCGAGGCGGGCGCGCTGATGCGGTCGGGCTTCGCCGGCAACCCGGTGGGCTTCCGCGCGGTGAAGCTCGTCGCCGAATCCGCCGCGGCTCTGCCGCTCGTCCTGCAGGACGCGGCGCGGCGCCACGAGAGCCACCCGATCCTGTCGCTCCTGCGCCGGCCGAACCCGGGGCAGGGGCGCGCCGAGCTGATGGAGGCCGTCTACGGCCAGCTTCTCCTGAGCGGCGACGCCTGGCTGGAGGCGGTGGCGG
>NZ_JBGFSH010000034.1:384-822 GCF_041365715.1 Rhodosalinus sp. FB01
GCCTACGCCTACACGGTGGCCGGGCGCACGCATCGCTTCGACGCCGCGGCGCGGCCCGCGCCGGTCTGCCATCTGCGCAGTTTCCATCCCCAGGACGACCACCACGGGCTCTCGCCGATGCAGGCGGCGGCGCAGGCGGTGGACGTGCACAACGCCGCCTCGCGCTGGTCGAAGGCGCTTCTGGACAATGCCGCGCGGCCCTCGGGGGCGATCGTCTATCAGGGTGCCGACGGCGGCGGCGGGCTCGCGCCCGAGCAGTACGACCGGCTCGTGGCGGAGATGGAGAGCTATCACCAGGGCGCGCGCAACGCCGGGCGGCCGATGCTCCTCGACGGGGGGCTCGACTGGAAGCCGATGGGCTTCTCGCCCTCCGACATGGAGTTCCAGCAGACCAAGGAGGCGGCGGCGCGCGAGATCGCGCTCGCCTTCGGCGTGCCG
>NZ_JBGFSH010000035.1:0-226 GCF_041365715.1 Rhodosalinus sp. FB01
CCCGTGCTCGTCGTGCCGGACGCCCGCGTCATCGGGCAGAGCGCCGACGCCATCGTCTTCAACGTCCGCTGGGACAGCACGACCCACGCCCAGGTGGCCGAGGCGCTGCGCCAGTTCGAGACGGTGAACGTGCCGGTTACCGGCCTCGTCCTGAGCCAGATCGACCCGGCCGGCATGAAGCGCTACGGCTACGGCGGGCGCTACGGCGCATACTCCCGCTACGGCG
>NZ_JBGFSH010000035.1:356-807 GCF_041365715.1 Rhodosalinus sp. FB01
CGACCACGGCCGCCGTCAACCGCCCCGTCGCGAAGGCGCCGGTGTCGACCGCGATGCGCCCGCCCTCGGCGCGCGGCGCCTCGACGATGGTGTGCCCGTGCAGGATCCAGAGCCCGTCGTCCCGCGCGCCCCGCGCGAAATCCGGATGCCCCCAGAGCAGCACCTCGCGCGGCTGGCCCGCGAGCGGCAGCGCCGGATCGGCCCCGGCATGGACCACCGCGACATCGCCGCTCTGCCAGTGGAGCGGGCGCGCGCGCAGCCAGTCGATCACCTCCGGCCCCATCGCCTCCACCAGCGCGTCGCGCGCCGCGACGGGCGCCTGCGTCGGCGATCCGCCGACGCCGAAGCTCGCCAGCGTCTGCAGCCCGCCGTTGCGCAGCCAGCGCCGCGCCTCGGCCTCCGGCGCGTCGAGGAAGCGCAGGAGCATGTCCTCGTGGTTGCCCATCAGGCA
>NZ_JBGFSH010000036.1:0-772 GCF_041365715.1 Rhodosalinus sp. FB01
CGGCGGGCCAGTAGTCGATGCCGTAGCCCGGAAGCGTGGAGAACGGGTTGAGCCGGGTGCCCAGCGCCAGCACCACGTCGGCGTCGCGGATCAGGTCCATCGCCGCCTTCGACCCGTTGTAACCCAGCGGCCCGGCAAAGAGCGGGTGGGCGCCGGGGAAGGCGTCGTTGTGCTGGTAGCCGACGCAGACGGGCGCGTCGCGCCGCTCGGCCAGCGCCATCGACGCCGCGATCCCGCCCTCCGACAGGACCACGCCGGCGCCGTTGAGAAGGACCGGGGTCCTCGCCGCCGACAGCAGCGCCGCGGCTTTGGCCACCGAGGTCTCGCCGCCGGGCGAGACCTCGAAATCGATCGGCTCGGGGATCTCGATATCGACGACCTGGGTCCAGAAATCGCGCGGCAGGTTGATCTGCGCGGGGCCCGACAGGCGCCTGGCCTTGGCGATCACGCGGGTCAGGACCTCGGCGATGCGGGAGGGGTCGCGCACCTCTTCCTGGTAGGCCACCATGTCCTCGAAGAGCTTCATCTGCTCGACCTCCTGGAAGCCGCCCTGGCCGATGGTCTTGTTGGCGGCCTGCGGCGTGACCAGCAGCAGCGGCGTGTGGTTCCAGTAGGCGGTCTTCACGGCGGTCACGAAATTGGTGATGCCCGGGCCGTTCTGCGCGATCATCATCGACATCCTGCCCGTCGCGCGGGTGTAGCCGTCGGCCATCATCCCCGCGCTGCCTTCATGGGCGCAGTCCCAGAAGGTGATCCCCGCCCTCGGAAAAAG
>NZ_JBGFSH010000037.1:0-740 GCF_041365715.1 Rhodosalinus sp. FB01
CAATTTTTAAGAAATTTTCTTTAAAGTCTGATTGGTTAGTTTAAGTAAAACATAAATTTTGTAAATTTAAAATTAATTAAATATGAATGGAATAATGAATGGTAATATAATAATAAATATTGATAAAGGTAGAAATATTTTTCATCTTATTAATATTAATATATCATATCGAAATCGAGGATATGTTCCTCGTACTCAAATTAATATAATTGTGATTATGATTATAATTGTTATTGAAATGATAGATTTAATAGGACTAAAAAATATTATAGTTGAAATTATTCTTAAAATAAGTATTCTTAAATATTCTGATAGAAAAATTAAAGCAAATCATCCTCCTATATATTCAACATTGAAACCTGAAACTAATTCGGATTCTCCTTCTGCAAAATCGAATGGTCTACGATTAGTTTCTGCTAAACAAGAAGATAATCATATAATAAATAAGAGAATATTTCCAAAAAAAAAGTATAATATATACTGAGATTCTTCTATTTGAGTAAATGAATAGGATTGAGATAATAAAACTAAAAATAAAATGATTATGAAAAATGGTACTTCATAAGAAATTATTTGTGCAACTCTTCGAATAGATCCTAAATGACAATATTTTGAATTAGTTGATCATCCAATAAGTAGAATGAAATATACTCCTATTCTTGATAAAATAAAAAATATTAATAAATTATGTTTAATGTCAATTAAGGTTGAAAAATTATATATTATTAATGGGATTATGC
>NZ_JBGFSH010000038.1:0-245 GCF_041365715.1 Rhodosalinus sp. FB01
ACGCCGGTGAAATGGCCGTCCGCGTGCTCCACCAGCCGCCAGGCGTACTTGAGCTTCCGTTTGGGGTCGTCGTTCGACTCGAGCCAGATGCGCGCGCCGGGCTCGGCGAGGCCCATCATCGAGCCGGGGTTGCCGACATGCGCGGTCACCTCGCGCCCGTCCTCGAGGCGCGCGTCGGCGAGGAAACGCTTGTAGCGGCGGAGCAGGCGCGCCGGCACCAGAGGGGTTTGAAAGCGCATGGGGCG
>NZ_JBGFSH010000038.1:510-730 GCF_041365715.1 Rhodosalinus sp. FB01
GGCATCGGGCCGACGCACGACGACATCACCGCAGAGGCGGTCGCCGCGGCCTTCGGCCTGCCGATCGACGTGCGCGACGACGCCCGCGCGATCCTGCAGGCGCATTACGACCGGCAGGGGCTCGAACTGAACGAGGCGCGGCTGCGCATGGCGCGCATTCCCGAGGGCGCGACGCTGATCGACAACCCGATCTCCGCCGCGCCGGGCTTCACGCTCGAGA
>NZ_JBGFSH010000039.1:0-207 GCF_041365715.1 Rhodosalinus sp. FB01
GAGTTCCCGACGAGACCACGATCCTCAACTTCCGCCATTTGCTGGAGCGGCACCATCTGACTGAGCAGCTGTTCGCGGAGGTGAACGGCCATCTCGCCGACCAGGGGATCACGCTGCGCTCGGGGACGCTGGTGGACGCGACGATCATCGACGCGCCGTCCTCGACGAAGAACGAGGCCCGGGCGCGCGACCCCGAGATGTCGTCCA
>NZ_JBGFSH010000039.1:258-724 GCF_041365715.1 Rhodosalinus sp. FB01
GCATGTGGGTGTGGACGCCGAGAGCGGCGTCGTGCACAGCCTCGACACCACGACGGGATCGGTGCACGACAGCCAGGTCTGGGATGCATTGCTGCACGGAGAGGAGGACGCTGTCTGGGCCGACAAGGCCTACGTCAGCGCCGCACGGGAGGCTGCTTTCTCCGGCCCCGGCAAGGTTTGGGGCGTCATGAGGAAAGCGCCGAAAGATGGCGTGCTGCACCCCTTGGACGAAGACATCAACCGGGTCATCGCCAAGGTCCGCGCCCGTGTCGAACATCCCTTCCGGGTGCTCAAGCGCCAGTTCGGGTACCTCAAGACCCGCTACCGTGGCCTCGCCAAGAACCGCGCGCAGCTCTTCACCCTGTTCGCCCTCGGCAACCTGTTCCTCGTCCGACGAAGGCTGCTGGCATGAGACGGAGTCTGCCCTCCGACGCCGATCTCGGCTCTTCGGGCAGGCAGATCTCCC
>NZ_JBGFSH010000040.1:0-685 GCF_041365715.1 Rhodosalinus sp. FB01
AGGTAATCCTACTTTGACTCGGTTTTTTGCTTTTCATTTTCTATTACCTTTTGTAATTTTATTTTTTGTGATTTTACATCTTTTTTTTCTTCATGAAAAAGGTTCTAGAAATCCTTTAGGATTAAGAAGAGTATATGATAAAGTTTTTTTTCATCCATATTATAGAATTAGGGATATTTTTGGATTTGCTTTCTTTTTTGTTTTTTTTTTATTTATTTGTTTTTTGTTTCCTTATATTTTTATGGATGTAGAGAATTTTATTTCTTCTAATCCTTTGGTTACTCCCGTTCATATTCAACCTGAATGATATTTTTTATTTGCTTATACTATTTTACGTTCTATTTCTAGAAAAATTGGAGGAGTAATCGCTTTAGTTATATCGGTGGTTATTTTATATTTTTTACCTTTTTTTTTGAAGCATCGTTTTCGAAGAACTTTATTTTATTATTTTATAAAGTTTATATATTGGGTTTTTGTTGTAAATTGAATATTGTTAACATGAATTGGTGCGTGTGTTGTAGAATATCCATATATAGGGTTGGGGATAGTATTTAGTTTTTTGTATTTTATAATATTTATAGTTTTTTGAATAATTTATGAAATTCAGGATTTTATAATTTTATAAGTTGTGTTTGGCTTTATTTTAATTGTTTTGAAAACAATTTTTAAGAAATTTTCTTTAAAG
>NZ_JBGFSH010000041.1:0-683 GCF_041365715.1 Rhodosalinus sp. FB01
GGGCAGCACGTCGAGCTGGCGCGCGATGTCGAGCAGGTTGGCGCGCGTGAGCAGCCGTTGCTGGATGATCTGGAGCTGTTCGAGCGCCGGGATCTGCACCGTCGAGGGCGCGAGCTCCTCGGGGATCTGCGGCGACTGAACCACGAGCCGCGTCTCGCTGACATAGGCCGGCGGCAACGTATAGGCCACGATCACCGACGCCGCCGAGATCACCAGGAAGACCGGCAGGAAGAACGGCAGACGCCGCAGGAAGATCGACAGGTAGTACCGGACCTCGCTCATCGGGCCTCGCTCTCCTCGGGTAGATAGCCTGCGAAAAAGACACCGTCGTCGAGCACGTTCGCGACGATCTGCGCGTCGATCGTGCGGGTGTCCGCGCTCCAGGCATAGAGCATCGCGAACTCGCACAGCTGGTTGACGAGCCGGGGCACGCCGCGGCTCTTCTCGAAGATCGCGCGGCAGGCGTCGGGGGTGAACTCGCTCCCCTGCCCGCCCGCGCATTCGAGGCGGTGGCGGATGTAGGCCTGCACGGTCGCCTCATCCATCGCGCGCAGGTGATAGCTTGCCGCCACGCGCTGCGCGAGCTGGCGCAGCCGCGGGCTTTCGATCATCTCGCGCAGTTCCGGCTGGCCCACCAGCACGAGCTGCACGAGGTCGTCCTTGTTGGCGTTGATGTTGGTGAG
>NZ_JBGFSH010000042.1:0-676 GCF_041365715.1 Rhodosalinus sp. FB01
GCTGAGATAGAGAGGAACAACATAGCTCATTTGACCAAAGTACCAGTAGGGCAGGTGCAAATTACGATTCAGTGACCATTGAATAGCGCCGGAAACTGCACACATCTGGGCTACTCGTGGCGTTTCCGCAAAGAATGGAACTCGATCCGAGTTATCATCGAGTATATGATCATGCATCATGACAATCTCTACGCCGCTCGGAATGGCGTTGGGCGCTGGAATCTCCGGCGGAACCGGTAGCCTAGGTGCCGACATATTTGCTTCAACAGCAACTAGATAGAATGGCTCTCGGCCAGGATTTCTGTTTCTCTCGAATGCCAAATATATTGGCGTCCCATAACGTGTTTGTAGATGGCCAGCAGTTACATAAAATTGACCTTCGCCTTCCGTGTATTGCCCCTGCTCGATGCTCCAAGCAACTTGGACCGCAAGATACTTCTTAAGGACATGGTTATTCTGCCCCCAATTTTCGGGAAGGGCCGTTGCCGCCAACTTCTCAAGCAATTCATTCGGGATAAAAGCGAAGCGACGAAGCCTATCAACGACCCGACTAGTCTGAGGCTCCCCCCATGCGGCGACTAGTTCATCGTGGCCAAAAGTCATTCTATGGCTTCCAAAAGTTGACATGACACAAGGCGATAGCCGTTAAAGTGAAACTTATCAGTGTCCAAGCGCT
>NZ_JBGFSH010000043.1:0-638 GCF_041365715.1 Rhodosalinus sp. FB01
CCTTCTCGGCGCGAAGCTGGTGGCGCGGCGTGGTGATCGGGTTCAGGCGGGTCGTCATCGTCTTGGCTCCGTGCGCTGAGTTGCATCGTCCTTGTGGATCCAGGTTCGCTCTGGCGCGGAGGCTTATCAACTCAATAAGCACATGATTTCGAATGATAATCGGAGCGCGGCATGGAGGGTCTGAGCGAGCGCCAGTACGCTGCCCGGGTCGGCCTCTCGCGTGGCGCGATCCAGAAGGCCAAGGCCGCCGGCCGCCTCGTGCTGCACGCAGACGGGAGCATCGACGCCGATGCCAGCGACGCGCGCCGGGCCGAGACCACGGACCCGTCGAAGACCCGCAAGCCGCCCCAGCTGAGCCGCAAGCCCGTGCCGGAGGCGGCCGTCTCCGCCGTCGGCGACACCCTGAAGGAACAGGGCCTTGCCGCGCCCGCGACGGGCGGCGGAACGACGTTCCTGCAGGCCAAGACCGCGAACGAGGTGCTGAAGGCGCAGGAGCGGCGCATCCGGCTTCAAAAGCTCAAGGGCGAGCTGATCGACCGCGCCCGCGCGCTGGCGCTGGTGTTCCGCCTGGCGCGGCAGGAGCGCGACGTCTGGGTCAACTGGCCGGCGCGGGTGGCCGCGCTGATGGCGGCTGATCT
>NZ_JBGFSH010000044.1:0-631 GCF_041365715.1 Rhodosalinus sp. FB01
GCGAAGGCCGCTTCGGAGCCCGAGATCGCCTCGGCGAGCGCGGTGGCCGCGTCGTTGGCCGATTTCACCGCCGACGCGCGGATCAAATAGCGCAGCTTGATCTCCTGCCCGCTTCGCAGACCGAGCTTGGAGGGCGGTTCCGCGGCGGCGGCGCGGGAGATCGTCACCTTGTCGTCGAGGTCGATCTCGCCGTTCTCCACCGCCTCGAAGACGACGTAGAGCGTCATCATCTTCGTCAGGGAGGCCGGATGCAGCCGCGTGTCCGCGTTTTCGGCGTGCAGCACTTCGCCGCTGCGCGCGTCCATGACCAGCGCGGCATAGGGCGCAGCCGCCGCGCCCATGGGCGCGAGCGCCGCGATCCAAAGGGAAAGCGCGAAAATGACGCAGGCCCGCACGGGCCGCAGGCGGTACCCCTCGCTCACTGTCTCTGCCTCGTCTGCCTCGGGTCGAGTCGTCGCGCCCGACCGCTGGTTGTTTTGCGGATACGCTACCACAACAGCCGCATGCGACAAAGCCTGACGATGTCGGCATTTTCGTGGCGAAGCGGCGCAGCGGTGACGGCGGCGCCCCGTCGCACCACGCCGCGCCGCGCACCGTGCCGCGCGCCGTGCCGTGCACCGTGTCGGGCCCC
>NZ_JBGFSH010000045.1:0-592 GCF_041365715.1 Rhodosalinus sp. FB01
CAACCACGGGGTTCTGGCCATCGGCGCGACCGTGGGCGAGACCTTCGACCGGCTCTATTACTTCGAACGCGCCGCGGCGACCTACCTGCGCGCGCTCTGGACGGGCCGGCCGCTCTCGATCCTGTCCGAGGCCGTGGCCGAGACGACCGCGCAGCAGCTGGAGGCCTATCCCGGCGCGGGCGAGCGTCACCTCGCGGAGCTGCGCGCGCTCCTCGACGCGGAGGGCTCCGACTACGCTGAGTAAGTCGGGGCCGAGTGAGCCGGGGCGGAGTGATCCGGGGCGGAGTGACCCGGGCCGGCCCCGCGATGCAGCTNGGCGGAGTGATCCGGGGCGGAGTGACCCGGGCCGGCCCCGCGATGCAGCTGTGCCGCAGGGCACGCGCGGCGGGCGCGCGCCGCCGGACATGCATTGACGCAGGGCGCGGAATCGGATTGGCGTGCCGGTGACCCACGCCGGCCCGCGCGCCGCCCGTCGAAGGAGTGCCTCGATGCTTCAGGTTCTGGGCGGCGTCTGGGCGCTGTTGTTCGGCATGGCGCTCATCATGATCGGCAACGGCATGCACGCCACGCTGATGGGCGTGCGCGGCGACAT
>NZ_JBGFSH010000046.1:0-586 GCF_041365715.1 Rhodosalinus sp. FB01
CGCGGTGATCGTGCCGGACGAGATCGGCGCGGCCTTCGCCGGTCAGACGCTCGAGGCGATGCTGCCGCCGGAGCTCGCTGCCGAGGCGCGCGCGGTGCTCGCCGAGATCGACGCCGGAGGCGTGCCGGAGCCGCGCGACTTCGCGTTCGACGTCACCGGAGAGGGCGCGCGGCGCTGGCAGCTCTCGGCCTCGGCGAACGGCACGGCCGGATATCTCTTCGTATTGCGAGACGTGACGGAGGCCCACGAACAGACGGCGCGCATCGCGGAACTCTCGGAGATCGCGCAGCGCACCTCGAACCTCGTCGTGATCTCGGACGCGGCGCGGCGGATCACCTGGGTCAACCGCGCCTTCGAGGAGACCTCGGGCTGGTCGCTCGACGAAGTGAAGGGCCGGAGCGCCGGCAGCTTCCTGCAGAGCGAGGAGACCGATCCCGAGACCGTCGCGCAGCTGCGCGCCGCGCTCGACGCCGGAGAGCCGGTGCAGGCGGAAATCCTGAACCGGGCGAAGGACGGCCGGCCCTACTGGATATGGCTCGACATCCAGCCGCTGCGCGGCGCGGACGGCACGCTCGAGGGCTTCATG
>NZ_JBGFSH010000047.1:0-571 GCF_041365715.1 Rhodosalinus sp. FB01
GGGTCGCGCAACCGCTAAGAAGCAGGCTTGCGGCCATGATTTTGATGATATCCATAGTGCCTCTCCGCAGCTTTGCGCACGGCCACCGCGTCGGCTTTTGATCGAAAGCTCCCCAGCAAGTGGCGGCGCCCTTTCGCAGGGTGGATATACGCCCACCAGCGGCGCTTCTCCCTGTTCCAGCTCACGCCAACGACGCCCGAGCTGTTGCTGCGCGATATCGCAGTGTTTCGCGCATTCTGCGCTGAATCGGTAGGGCGCAGGTTCCGCCATCGATTGTCACTGCGCCGGCCGTTGACGTGGTCGATCTGCGCCTCTGGCCATTGCCCGGTCATGATCGCGAACGCCACTTGATGGGCGTACACATGAGCACCGAAAACACGGCCAGCGATGTATCCGTGTTCGCGACGACCGAATGCCGGCCGACCTTCGTACTTGGCGTTCCAGATCCTGCAGACCCACGCCGGGTCGCGTTTGCAATGTGTGAAATTCACTGGCCGCCGCGCCTTCCATGTCAGCTGGCCGGTATCAGGATCGTAGTGAATGAGGTCACGAAGAAGAGCCGGCTCAATTC
>NZ_JBGFSH010000048.1:0-568 GCF_041365715.1 Rhodosalinus sp. FB01
CGCCGCCGCCCGGCACCGGCTCCCCCACCCCGCCGCCGCCGAGCGCCTCGCGCCCGGTGCCGCAGGAGGACCCGGCCCCCGCGACCGAGACGGCGGCCGCGGCGCCCGAGCCCGAACCCGCGCCCGACATCGGCCAGACCGAGAGCGCCGCCGAGGCGCGGATGAGCATGCCCGTGGACGGGCCGATCATCCGGGACTTCGACAAGGGCCGCAACAACGGCNGGCCAGACCGAGAGCGCCGCCGAGGCGCGGATGAGCATGCCCGTGGACGGGCCGATCATCCGGGACTTCGACAAGGGCCGCAACAACGGCATCGCCATCGCCGCCGACGCAGGCACACCGGTGCGCGCCGCCGCCTCGGGCCGCGTGGCGGCGGTGACCGAGAACACCGAGGACGTGGCGATCGTGGTGATCAAGCACCCCGAGAACCTGCTGACGGTCTACGTCAACCTCGCCGATATCACGGTGTCCAAGGGCGACGCCGTCGCGCGCGGCGACCCGATCGCGGCCGTGGCGCCGGGCGACCCGGCCTTCCTGCACTTCGAGGTCACCCGCGGGACCGAGCGCG
>NZ_JBGFSH010000049.1:0-218 GCF_041365715.1 Rhodosalinus sp. FB01
GATCCATCCCTTCTACACCGCCGCGATCCGCGAGTTCGAGGCGGCGGGCCGGCCGATCGTCGGCTCCGCGCCCGTGGGCTACGAGGGCACGGCCGCCTGGCTGAAGGCCATCGGCGAGGCGCACGGCGTCTCCGCCGGGAAGATCGCCGAGGCGCAGAACGCGGTGCTGCCGTCGATCAAGGAGGCGCTCGAGGGCGCGCGGCTCGAGGGGCGGATCA
>NZ_JBGFSH010000049.1:331-568 GCF_041365715.1 Rhodosalinus sp. FB01
ACCTGCCGCGCGAGCCTCGAGGACGACTGCGCTGCGATGGAGGCGGTGCAGCCCGACCTCGCCATCGGCACGACGCCGGTGGTGCAGAAGGCCAAGGAGCTCTCGATCCCCTCGCTCTACTTCACGAACCTCATCTCGGCCCGACCGCTGATGGGGCCCGCGGGCGCCGGTTCGCTGCAGCAGGTGATGCGCGCGGCGATGGGGAACAAGGACCGCATGGCCCACATGACCGAGTTC
>NZ_JBGFSH010000050.1:0-566 GCF_041365715.1 Rhodosalinus sp. FB01
ATGGAGGCCGGCATCACCTCGCGGCGCAAGGTGGTCGAGGCCACTGGCTACGATGTCGAGGAAGTGGATCGCGAGAACGCCACCGACACCGCTCGTGCCGAGGCGCTCGGCCTGCGCTACCGCACCAGCCCGGGTGAAACGCAGGGCGCGCGGGCCACGCCATCACGGCGGCCGGAGCCCGGTGCCGGAGGCACAGATGACGGCGACGACGAGACCGCCGAGGACATCGAACAGGAGTAAACCGATGAACAGCTGGTACACGATCCGCGCCCGGGACGGCGGCGCGGAGGTGCTGATCTATGACGAGATCGGCGCCTATGGCGTCTCGGCCAAAGGCTTCCTGGCCGAGCTTGGCGCGCTGCCGGATGAGGCCGCGATCGACCTGCGGCTCAACAGCCCCGGCGGCTCGGTCTTCGATGCGGTCGCGATCCACAATGCGCTCGGCCGCCACGCCGGCACGGTCACGGTCTGGATCGACGGCATCGCCGCCTCGGCCGCTTCCTACATCGCGATGGCGGGCGACGAGATCGTCATGCCGGAAAACGCCTTCCTGATGATCCACGATC
>NZ_JBGFSH010000051.1:0-551 GCF_041365715.1 Rhodosalinus sp. FB01
CGAGTGATCTCGCCCGTTTCGCGACTGCGACAGGATCAGGGGCGCGCCCGCGCGGCGCGCCCTCGTCGTGTCAGGCGTGGTGCACGATCTCGAGATGCTGGGCGAGGCGTGCCACCTCGTCCATCCAGCGCGCCACCAGCGCGGGGTCCGAGGGCGCGGCCGAGACGCCAGGCCCGATCTCGCCCGCCGCGACCGAGCGCACCGCCTGCGCCACCATGTGGCTCACCAGCCGGCCCATCGCCGTGCCGTCCTCGTCGCCCCAGGCGTCCATGACGTAGGTGCGGTGCCAGACGGGCGCGCCCTCGCGGGTGGCCTCGAGGCTGACGCAGAGCACCACGCGGTCGGGCTCGCCGGGATCGTAGGCGTGCGCCTGCCAGAGCCGTTCCGACAGGTCGCGCAGCACCTGCTCGCCCTCGTCGCCCGGCGGCAGGCTTTCCACCGTGCGGAAGATGTCGGACCAGGCGTCCGACCAGCCCTCCAGCCGCAGGGTGCCGCGCACGAAGTCCTTCACCCGCCAGTCGGGGTCGAAGCCGTACTCCTCCATGAAGGGG
>NZ_JBGFSH010000052.1:0-243 GCF_041365715.1 Rhodosalinus sp. FB01
CCCGACGCGGAACAAGGACTGGAGCCAGAGCTACGGGACGACGTGGGACGACAGCTCGCAGGGCGCGGAACTCTACGAAGGCTTCATCGCCGCCGCGGTCGCCGAGGCGATCACGGAGGATGCGGCCTGGTACTGCTGGCACGCCTCGCGCCGCCAGGCGATGCTCGAGGCCTGCTGGGAGAAGGCGGGCGCCTTCGTCCATCAGCAGATCATCTGGGTGAAGGATCGCGGCGTCCTGACCCG
>NZ_JBGFSH010000052.1:327-550 GCF_041365715.1 Rhodosalinus sp. FB01
AGCACGAGCCCTGCTTCATGGGCTGGCGCCGCCCGAATCGCCCGCCGAAAGTGGCGGAACAGACGCTGCCCTCGACCTGGGAAATGCCGTCCTTCGCCAAGGACGAGCGCCCGGATCACCCGACGCCGAAGCCGCTCGACGCCTTCGGCATCCCGATGCGCCAGCATGTGGCACGGGGCGGGCTCGCTTACGAGCCCTTCGCTGGCTCCGGCTCGCAGATCAT
>NZ_JBGFSH010000053.1:0-548 GCF_041365715.1 Rhodosalinus sp. FB01
CGAGCACCGAGTTCGAGGGCGGCCTTGCGCAGCACCGACCGGTTGGACGGCTCGGCCATGATGGCGGTGAAGCGCGACAGCGTGGGCTGCGAGGCGAGGCCATGCGGGCGGTCGAGCGGGGTCCGTCCGGAGGCCGAACTGGCCGCCAGCCGGAAGGCGGGGTCGTCCCTGAGCGCGTCCGCGTCGTCGTGGTCACGCCAGCCCTGCGCGGCGAGCAGAACGCTCGTCCGGATGAGCGAGGGGAGGTCATGGACGACATCCTCCCGCCGCCGCGGATCGGTCAGCTGAGGGTTCATCCACTCAACGATGCCGCTTCGCTCCATGATTTCGCGCAGCACCACGGCCCCGGCGTCACTGGTCAGCCGCTCGGCCCGGCTCTCGACGCGCAGGGACCTGTTGAACCCCGCAGCGACCGGCTGTAGCGTTTCACCCATGGCGTGCTCCGAACGTTGCTGTCGGGTTTCGTGTAGCAACTTGATTCTACAGAGCTTTCGCGGGCACGCCAGCCATTTCCCCCAATTTCGATGAATAAGGTCGGATGAAAACTT
>NZ_JBGFSH010000054.1:0-532 GCF_041365715.1 Rhodosalinus sp. FB01
GGGGTCGGGCGAGACCATTCCGACCTTGCGGGCCGACGAGGGCGATCTCGGCCGCGCCGTCTCCCAGGTCTGGAGCGTGGTCATGGCCTCCAACCGCACGCCCTGGGTCTTCCGCTTCGCGGGCCAGCCCACATGGGTTGTCCCAGACGACGAGGGGCGGCCCGTGGCGACCATGCTCAACGAGGAGCGCCTGCGCCACATGCTGGCGCGGCTCGCCCGCTGGGTCCGCGAGAACGCCAAGGGCGAACTGCTGCCCGCGCCGCCGCCCGTCGCCGTGGTGAAATCCGTGCTCGCCACGCCCGACCCGGCGCTGCCGGTGCTCACGGGCATCGTCAACACGCCGGTCTTCGGGCGCACCGGCACGCTCATCACCACGCCGGGCTATCACCCCGACGCCCGGCTGCTCTACGTGCCCGCCCCGGGCTTCACTGTGCCCGATATCCCCAGGCGGCCGACCGACGAGGACATTGGCGCAGCCCGCGCCCTGATCTGCGAGGACCTGCTCGGCGACTTTCCGTTCACCGGCGAGGCC
>NZ_JBGFSH010000055.1:0-529 GCF_041365715.1 Rhodosalinus sp. FB01
CCCTTCGCCCATCTCTACGAGGGCACGATCGAGCAGAACGTGATCTTCCACGTGATGCATCACGCCCTGACCGCCGAGTGATCTCGCGGACCTGATCCACGACCGGAGGGGGCCGCGCGCCGGCCCCCTTCCTCACGCAGAACGACGGCGTCGCGCCGGGGGTCCGGCCCGGTCCCCGACACGACCCGCGCGACGCCACGGGAGACGACCATGCACCGCCGCCATTNCCGGGGGTCCGGCCCGGTCCCCGACACGACCCGCGCGACGCCACGGGAGACGACCATGCACCGCCGCCATTTCCTCACCCTGTCGGCCGCCGGCGCCCTCGCCGCGCCCGCCGCGCTCCGCGCTCAGGCGGAGGAGCCGCTGCAGCTCCGCCGGCTCTACACCGACGACCGCGATTTCTCGGAGACCGCCCGCAGCCTCGAGGGCGACCGCGTGCTCTTCGAGGGCTTCATGGCGCCCCCGCTCGAGGCGAACTCGACCTTCTTCGTGCTGACCAAGATGCCGATGTCGGTCTGCCCCTTCT
>NZ_JBGFSH010000056.1:0-528 GCF_041365715.1 Rhodosalinus sp. FB01
CACCAGAAGCGCGTCGAAGAGGATCGCCCAGTCCTCGATCAGCGTCCGGAAAACGAGCCCGGGGCCCGGCAGCGTGTAGTGCGGGATATCGTTCCAGACCACGATCCGGTCCCAGGCGAGCAGCGCCAGGGCCATGACCAGCACGGGCAGCACCCATTTGCCCACCCGCTCCAGCCGTCGCGCGCGGCGGCGCGCGCGCTCGTCGGCGTCGATCGTCGGGGGGGAGGCGGCGCTTTCGTCGCGTTCGGCGAGGGTCATGCAGCGTCTCCCATCGCGGCGTGCAGGGCGTCCGAGGCGTCACGGCAGTAGGCGGCGTATTCGGCCGAGGTGCGGAAGGCGTCGGTGCGCGGATAGGGCGCGTCCACCGCGAGCTCGCGGATCACGCGCCCCGGCCGCGCCGCCATCACCACGATCCGGTCCGAGAGAAAGACGCTCTCGAAGACCGAATGGGTGACGAAGACCACCGTGCAGCCGATCTTGTCCCGAAGCGCGAGCAGGTCGTCGTTGAGACGGAAGCGCGTGATCTCG
>NZ_JBGFSH010000057.1:0-527 GCF_041365715.1 Rhodosalinus sp. FB01
ACCAACCCCTATCTCCACTATAGAAGATATAGATAACAAAAATAAAGAAGGAGGTAATAATCAGAAAGAAAGATTATTCATTCGAGGAAAAGATATATCAGGAGCTCCCAATATTAAAGGTACCAATCAATTACCAAATCCTCCAATAAGAATTGGTATCACTATAAAAAAAATTATTACAAAAGCATGAGCAGTAACTATAACATTATATATATGATCATTTCCTAACAATCTACCAGGATTTCCTAATTCCATTCGAATCAAAACTCTTATAGCAGTTCCCATTATAGCCGATCAAACACCAAATATTAAATATAACGTCCCAATATCCTTATGATTAGTTGAATATAACCATCGCAGTATTATCTAATAGTTTAAAAACATTAAATTGCAAATTTAAAATTATAATTAAGAAATCATAAGATGATGAACTGTAAATTCATATAAGATAAAATTATTTTAAATATACACTTTTAACCTTGAAAGCTAATAGAATTATTATCTTAATAAACTATATAACAAAAAAA
>NZ_JBGFSH010000058.1:0-519 GCF_041365715.1 Rhodosalinus sp. FB01
ACGCTGGAGATCCGCGCCATCGAAATCACCGGAAGTAACGTCGGGGATGCGCCGATGCTGCCCGAGCTGCTCGGCCAGATCCCTGCCGACGTGGAGATCGGATCGGTCACCGCAGACGGAGCATACGACACGCGCAAATGCCATGACGCAGTCGCCGACCGCGGCGCACATGCCGTCATTCCGCCGCGCAGGAACGCCAAGCCCTGGAAGCCATCGACTGCGGGCGCCATCGCTCGGAACGAGGCGCTGCGCGCTTCGAAATACCTCGGCCGCGCCATCTGGCGAAAATGGAGCGGATACCACCGCCGAAGCCGCGCCGAGACGAAGATGCATTGCGTGAAGCTGCTGGGGCAGAGCCTCATGGCACGCGACTTCGATCGCCAGGTCGCCGAACTCCAAGTCCGTGCCGCCGTCCTGAACGGCTACACCGCGCTCGGCATACCTGTCACCGAGCCCGTGGGATAAGTCCGTCTGGGGAAAGGGGAAGTCTCGGCTTCAACCTCTTTGCGCAACAAAGCC
>NZ_JBGFSH010000059.1:0-514 GCF_041365715.1 Rhodosalinus sp. FB01
CATCGACGCAAGGGAAAGGAGGAAGAGATGGATCTCTACATCATCCGCCGTCACGGCATCTGGTCGAACGAAGACGAACTCGCGGCGACCAACGAGAAATCGCTCCAGGTCGGCGAGGATATGAAGGACCGGCTTCGCTGGATCCGCAGCTACGCGGTGACAGAGGAAGACGGCCGGATCGGGTCTGTCTGCATCTACGAGGCCAGCGACCGCGAAGCCATCCGTGAACATGGGCAGCGCATCGGCGCGCCGACCGAAGACGTGCACTTGGCCCGCGGCACCGCAGTGAAGCGGGACGATCCCGAGCCGGTCACCATTGTATGAAAGGGGTTCCCTTGCGTTTCTCCGCGAGGGAATTCAAGCTTTTTGTCCCCGCGACATGCCCGCGCCGAGCGTGATGCAGCAACAAACAGGTGAAGCGGCGTTCGCCTCCAATCGCTCACGAATGTTGCAGTCGCAACGGACCGAACTCCAATCTACCACACACTGCCACGAAAGACCGCGTCTGTGGAGT
>NZ_JBGFSH010000060.1:0-508 GCF_041365715.1 Rhodosalinus sp. FB01
TTACCGCCTGCATCCTGATCCTGACCGGCGTGGCGGTGGCGATCCTCTTCGTCTCGCCCACGCGGCTCTTCGGGGTGCCGCTGGCCGAGGGCTCGTCCGCGTCGGACGTGGCCTTCTACATCCTCGGCGTGACGATCGGCGCGGCGGGCGGCGTGATCCAGGCTGCGAGCCGGACGATGATGGTCCGCCAGGCCGACCCGGCCAAGATGACCGAGGCGTTCGGCCTTTACGCGCTGGCGGGCAAGGCGACCTCNCGTGACGATCGGCGCGGCGGGCGGCGTGATCCAGGCTGCGAGCCGGACGATGATGGTCCGCCAGGCCGACCCGGCCAAGATGACCGAGGCGTTCGGCCTTTACGCGCTGGCGGGCAAGGCGACCTCCTTCGTCGCGCCGCTCGCCATAGGCTTCGCCACATGGGCGACGGGCAGCCAGCAAATGGGCGTGACGCCGCTGATCGCGCTGTTCCTGATCGGGCTCGCGCTGCTCGCCTTCGTGAAACCGGACGGAG
>NZ_JBGFSH010000061.1:0-500 GCF_041365715.1 Rhodosalinus sp. FB01
AAAGGTGCACGACAGCCAAGTCTGGGACGAGCTCCTGCACGGCGCGGAGACGTCGGTCTGGGCGGACAAGGGCTATGTCAGCGCAGCACGGGAGGCCGCGTTCTCAGGCCCCGGCAAGGTCTGGGGCGTCATGCGCAAGGCGCCGAAGGGCGGCGCGCTGCACCCCTTGGACGAAGACATCAACCGGATCATCGCCAAGGTGCGGGCGCGCGTCGAACACCCGTTCAGGGTGCTCAAGTGCCAGTTCGGATATCTCAAGACCCGATACCGCGGCCTCGCAAAGAACCGCGCGCAGCTCTTCACGCTGTTCGCCCTTGGCAACCTGTTGCTCGTCCGACGGAGGCTGCTGGCATGAGGCGGAGTCTGCCCTCGGACGCCAATCTCGGCTCTTCGGGCAGGCAGATCTCCCGAAATCGCCGGCATACCCGGTCGACGTGCCCTCGTCACACCGCCTCTGTCCGAAGATCGGCGATGCCGAAGCGGTAGATCAGACGATCCTT
>NZ_JBGFSH010000062.1:0-495 GCF_041365715.1 Rhodosalinus sp. FB01
TGAATAGCCTGTTGCGCCTTTTATTGTGAGTATGGGAGCGATTGAATTGCTGATAGGGCTGGCAGCTGCGTCAAACTTTGATGCCCATATCGCATTCCACGCTACACAAAATTCGTTTGTGTCGATGGGCGATTTTGCAAGTATGTGGATATGGGGATTTGTTGCTGTGTCGCCAAAGTGCCTAAACACAACGCGATCAAAGCGGCGCTGACAGCTACGGGATTTCCCGTATAGTGTGTGATCCAGCGTGTTAAGACAGCTGCGCCATAGTTTTGCAGCAGCGTCAGTTTTGTTGCCATCAAGTAAGTAAAGGCGGCCAAAATTGAGCGTTGCGTAAATGTCCCAATCGTATGCCTCCATCCACGCTTCCCAAGTCCAGTTTACTCGCTTTTGCCACATAACCGCGTTCCTTTCGCAGTTATTTATCCTTTGCTTACAAAGGCAGTTAGAAAATGGTCGTTCTTGTTATGTTCTGGCCGTAGCATTGCGGCAGCT
>NZ_JBGFSH010000063.1:0-491 GCF_041365715.1 Rhodosalinus sp. FB01
ATGTCTACTCCCTGCCCAACCTAACAGGCTGCCAATGATCACCCGCGCGGTCGCAGCAGAAATCGGGCGTGTGCGGCGAACGGAAGGATGGTCCGAATAGCTACCCACGCCACCGCACCCTGATCACTTCGAACAGCCGCCGCAGCAGGTAGCCGCGCACCAGCGAGACCCCAACGAAGGCGACGCCCAGGCCCAAGTGCTCCGCGAGCCCCGTCTCGATCCCGAACCATGGGAACACGACGATCTGCGTGGCGATCGCCAGAACGTAGCCGACGACAACATTGGTGGCGGCCTCGACCATCGACATGGTGCGTGACTGTCTCATGCAGCGGCATCGGCCTTGTCGCCCAGCCGCTCTTCCTTCACTGCCGCGAAAGCCCGGCCATCGCCGTCGAGGATCGCGTCGCGCCCCGTTTCCGCCTGCCAACGGTCCACGGCGACATCGATATAGGCGGGGCTGATTTCCATCGCGAAGACGCGCCGGCCGTTGG
>NZ_JBGFSH010000064.1:0-205 GCF_041365715.1 Rhodosalinus sp. FB01
TTGGTGAGCCTATGTGTTTATTTATCAACTTGACGGAAAAACCGGCTCAAAACGGGTCAAGGCAAAATCTCAGAGAATACATAAACTATGAGATTTTCCTGTAAGTCATTGATTTTGAATGTCGCGTGCACAGGCTGGATTTCGGTCGACCCGGCAAAACCTCAGACTTTATAGTCATACGCACGAAAACATGAGGTTTGCGACA
>NZ_JBGFSH010000064.1:254-484 GCF_041365715.1 Rhodosalinus sp. FB01
AAGCGGGTCCTGCAGTGGTGCAGCACGCGTCGGCACAGCACGCGTGACCGCGCGATCATCCAGTTCAGCTTCTACGCAGGGCTGCGCGCCAAGGAGCTCGCAGCGCTGCAGCGCGGGGACGTGTACGATGAGGAGGGCCGGGTGCGTGAGCAGTTCATGCTACGCGCAGCGCAGGCCAAGGGCGCGCGTGCTCGCACGGTGTGGATCAATCGGCGCCTGCGACGCGTGCT
>NZ_JBGFSH010000065.1:0-484 GCF_041365715.1 Rhodosalinus sp. FB01
AAGTCGGTGATGACGGGCTTCGTCAACGCGCTCGCCATCCTGATCTTCATGGCGCAGCTTCCCGAGCTCGACCCGCGGCATGTCACGTGGCTGACCTATGCGCTCGTCGCGGGGGGGCTCGCGATCATCTACCTCTTCCCGATGGTGACGACGGCGGTGCCCTCGCCGCTGGTGACGATCGTGGTGCTCACGGCGCTCACCGTCGCCTTCGGCTGGGACGTGCGCACGGTGGGCGACATGGGCGCGCTGCCCGACACGCTGCCGGTCTTCCTGATCCCGGACATCCCGCTCACCTTCGAGACGCTGCAGATCATCCTGCCCTATTCGGTGGCGGTGGCGGTCGTGGGCCTCCTCGAGAGCCTGATGACGCAGAACATCGTGGACGACCTGACCGACACGAAATCCGACCGCGATCAGGAGTGCGTGGGCCAGGGCCTCGCCAACACGGCGACGGGCTTCATCGGCGGCATGGCGGGCTGCGCGA
>NZ_JBGFSH010000066.1:0-470 GCF_041365715.1 Rhodosalinus sp. FB01
GATCCTGCACCGGCCCGACGAGGATGCGTCGGAGCGCAAGCTGGAGATCGAGCTGCGCAACGGGCCCGCACTCGCGCCCAAGCTCATCGACAAGCGCGGCGGCGAATGGGTCGAGATCAACCCGATGAACGAGCGGCTGGTGCGCGCCGAGATGGGCGCGAAGCACGATGCCGAGCGTGACCGGAAGGGCGAGGTGATCGCCGACATTCTCGACCGCGAAGCCCGGGCGGGCCGGATGTATACNCCGAGCGTGACCGGAAGGGCGAGGTGATCGCCGACATTCTCGACCGCGAAGCCCGGGCGGGCCGGATGTATACCATGACGCTCTTCGCGGAATCCTTCGAGAACAAGAGCGGTCTCAGCGGGCAGACCAGCATCCGCGAACGGCTGAGCGTCCTCACCACCAAGGGGGTCATCAAGTTCGTGAAAGGCGAGGCTGCAGCCGAGCTCGGGCTGCCGACCGATCGCAC
>NZ_JBGFSH010000067.1:0-462 GCF_041365715.1 Rhodosalinus sp. FB01
GACATGCGCGCGTCGGCGCGCTTGCCGGCCTTGTCGACGAACTGCGCGCGCAGCGTCTTGATCATGAAGTCGAAGCCGAGGGCGATCAGCACGCCGACGGTCAGCGCGATCAGGGACTCGATCGCGGCGTTGGGGACGACCCGGTCGTAGACCACCATGATGAAGAGCGAGGTCGACAGGCCGAGGAAGTTGGTCAGCGCCGCCGCGACGAGCACCTGGAAATAGAGCCACTTGCCCTGCCGGAGCGAGCCCCAGAACCAGTCGTTCTTGCCCCTGGGCTTCGAGGCGGTGTGCACCTTCCGCGCGAGGACGAAGAAGGGTTTGAGCCGCTGCTTGAGCTCCGCCTTGCTCAGCGTTTCCTCGCGGGGCGCGGCCTCGGCGTCGAAGTGCAGGACGCGGGCCTTGCCGCCGTCGCCGATCTCGGCGACGACCACGGCGTCGCCCGCCGCGGTGAAGCCGATC
>NZ_JBGFSH010000068.1:0-456 GCF_041365715.1 Rhodosalinus sp. FB01
ATGGGACATGCGATCTGGCGGGGGGTGCAGAGTGCGCCTGATCTGCGGCGCCGCGGCGGCGGCGCTTCTGGCGGGCGAGAGCGCGGCGCAGGAGGCCACGGGGGCGACGCCGCTCGGGCGGCTGGTCCTCGGCGCGGGCGCCGAGAAGGTGGCGATCGACACGCCGCAGGCGGTCACCGTGCTCGAGCAGGAGGACATCGACCGCGAACAGCCGCGCACGGCGGGCGATCTCTTCGANCGCGCACGGCGGGCGATCTCTTCGACAGCGTGCCGGGCGTGCAGGCCGGCGGCTCCAGCCGCGTCACGGGCGAGACCTTCAACATCCGCGGCATCGGCAACGCCGAACCGGCGAGCCAGTCGCGCGTCGTCGTCAACGTGGACGGCACGCCGAAGTTCTTCGAGCAGTACCGCACCGGCACCTTCTTCGGCGATCCCGCGCTCTACAAGCGGGTGGAG
>NZ_JBGFSH010000069.1:0-444 GCF_041365715.1 Rhodosalinus sp. FB01
ACGCCGAGTGACGGGAGCGCGCACCATGGAAACCAGCACCATCCGCATAGCCATCCGCAGCCTGAACGAGCCTTGGGATGCCAGCCGCATCCCCGTCGTCCTCGACGAGATCGGGGCCGCGCTCCGCGAGGAGGCGGACATTCCCGCACGCCTCACCGCCGACAGCATGACCATCGCCATCGACGTGACGACGGATCGACTGCCCGCCGCTGCCACGCTTCTGCGCGAACTCGGCCTGATCTGACCTCCGGCCCCGCCGGAACTCCCGCCGCGCCGTTGCGCGGTGAGCCCGAACCGTGGCCCCAGTGGGGCCGCGTAAGTCGGGCGAACGGGTCGTAGGAGGGTCGCGACGGTCGCGGCCCCGAAACCGGAGACCCCAGATGACCAAGTTTTCCGACACCCAGCTCGTGATCCTCGCCGCCGCCGCGCAGCGCGCGGACCGCA
>NZ_JBGFSH010000070.1:0-444 GCF_041365715.1 Rhodosalinus sp. FB01
ACGCGGGGAACCTGAAAAAACCGGGGGAAATTGGCTGCAATCGGTGCTACACGCGTAGCACTCGCGCAGGCGGAGGCTGGAAGAATGCAAGCAAAGTCAACGCTTCGGGAGGCGTCACGCCTCTCGGTCGCGCCGATGATGGATTGGACGGACAGCGCCTGCCGCGTCTTTCACCGCGCGCTGTCGCGCCGGGCGCTTCTTTACACCGAGATGGTGACCGCGCCGGCGCTGGTGCGCGGGGGGGCGACGCATCTCTTGCGCCATGACCCCTGCGAGCATCCGGTGGCGCTGCAGCTCGGCGGTTCGGACCCGCGGGAGCTGGCCGAGGCCGCGCGCATGGGCGCCGGGGCCGGCTTCGACGAGATCGACCTCAACGTCGGCTGCCCCTCGGACCGGGTGAAATCGGGCTGCTTCGGCGCGGTGCTCATGCGCTCGCCCGATCTG
>NZ_JBGFSH010000071.1:0-439 GCF_041365715.1 Rhodosalinus sp. FB01
ATCGCGGTTTCCTCGTGCTCGACATCTTCCCGATGCTCGACCGCCTCGCGGACCGCGAGCGGGAGGAGCTGGCGCGGCTCGGATCGCGCGCCTTCTGGGCCGCCGAGCAGGGCCTCGTCCATCTTGTTCAGGAGCGCGTGGGCCCCGACCGCTTCGCCTACATCGCCGCCGCGCGCCCGAAGCCCAAGCACGCCGCCGCCTCGCTGTCGGCGCTGCTGCTCGAGGAGCGGGAGGCGTGACCTCCCCCATCCAGACCTCTTTCGCCGATCACGGAGACCCGTTCATGCCCTGGCCGAACAACAGCCTCACGCCCGACGACCTGCCGGGCATCCCCGACGCCGAACTCGCGCAGCTGCCCGTCGAACTGCTCGCCATCCTGCAGCGCGAGACCGAGGAGGCGCTGAAGCGCGCGAAGGCGTCCAAGACCCGGCTCGATGCC
>NZ_JBGFSH010000072.1:0-438 GCF_041365715.1 Rhodosalinus sp. FB01
GCCTCCTCCTCCTCGGAGGTGGGCACGGCGATCAGGTCGTCCTCGCCCTCCTCGACGCGCGCGCCGATCAGGATGTAGAGGGTCGCGTCCCCGCCGTCGTCGAGGATCATGTTCGCGCCACCTTCCTCGAAGTGGAAGATGTGGTCGATGTAGTCCCAGTATTCCTCGAGCGTCTCGCCCTTGACGGCGAAGACCGGCGTGCCGCCCTCGGCGATCGCCGCTGCGGCGTGATCCTGCGTGGAGAAGATGTTGCACGACGCCCAGCGCACGTCGGCGCCGAGGGCGTTGAGCGTCTCGATCAGGACCGCCGTCTGGATCGTCATGTGCAGACTGCCCGCGATGCGCGCGCCGGCGAGCGGCTTCGAGTCGCCGTACTCCTCGCGCAGGGCGATCAGCCCGGGCATCTCGGTTTCGGCGATCTCGATCTCCTTGCGGCCG
>NZ_JBGFSH010000073.1:0-437 GCF_041365715.1 Rhodosalinus sp. FB01
CGGCGATGGACGGCCTGCGGGCCGCCCGCCGCGAGGCCGAGGAACTGCGCGCCCGGCTCGACGGGACCGAGGCGCGCTGAGCCGGCGCTCCTCCGCCCTGACGGGCGTCGTCGCGTGGGGCGGCGCCGCGGGCTGAGACGGGCGCGCGCGGTCCTCCGGGCTCGGCGACAGGTCCGCGGGCTCCGCTACCCCGCGTTGCAAAGGCGTCACGCCCCCGGGATGGGGCCGGCGGTGGCCCTGACGATCTCGCGGTTCGGCCCGGCTGCGCGCTCCTCCGCCCTGACGGGCGTCGTCGCGTTGGGCGGCGGCATGCGCTCCACGCCTCGCGCTGCGACCGCCCCGCAGGATGCGTGCCCGGCACGCGCCACCACTGACCCTCCCGGGGATCGAGCCGGCGCGATCCGGGCGATGTCCCGGGCCAATTCGCCCGGCATTGC
>NZ_JBGFSH010000074.1:0-434 GCF_041365715.1 Rhodosalinus sp. FB01
CGGGCTCTGCTGCGAGGACCCGGCGCTCACGGCGCTCATGCGCCCCGAGGCGATCGCCGTGCTGACGGGCCGGCGCGCGCTCGCCGTGCCGATGCACCCGCGCCGCACCGCCCGCGCCTGACAGCACCCCGCAAAGGCCGCGATTGCGCCCGGCCGCGGCGCGGGGCAGGCTCGCACGGCGCGACAGCCGGAGGGCGCCCATGGACGAAACCGCACGCCTGTCCGAGGCCCACGCCCGGGCCATCCGCGAGAGCTTCGCGGCGCAGAGCCTGATGGCGACCTTCGGCGCCGGGATGACCGCGCTCGCCCCCGGCCGCGCGGTGATCGAGGCGCCGATCCTGCCCGCCGCGCGCCAGCAGCACGGCTACGCCCACGCCGGGCTGACCTTCGCGCTCGGCGACAGCGCCGCGGGCTACGCCGCGCTCACGCTGCTT
>NZ_JBGFSH010000075.1:0-432 GCF_041365715.1 Rhodosalinus sp. FB01
CGGACGGGGGTGCCGGTCTCGCTCCGGGAGTATCTCGCCTTTCTCGAGGCGATGCGCGCAGATCTCGTCACCTACGACGTGGACGGCTTCTATTACCTCGCCCGCGCGGCGATGGTGAAGGACGAGCGCAACCTCGACAAGTTCGACCGCGCCTTCGCCGAGGCGTTCTCCGGGCTCGAACATCTGAGCGTGGGCGAGATGCTGGAGCANTACGACGTGGACGGCTTCTATTACCTCGCCCGCGCGGCGATGGTGAAGGACGAGCGCAACCTCGACAAGTTCGACCGCGCCTTCGCCGAGGCGTTCTCCGGGCTCGAACATCTGAGCGTGGGCGAGATGCTGGAGCAGGCCGAAATCCCGCGCGACTGGCTCGAGAAGATGGCCGAAAAGCACCTCTCCGAGGCGGAGAAGGCCGAGATCGAGTCGATGGGC
>NZ_JBGFSH010000076.1:0-429 GCF_041365715.1 Rhodosalinus sp. FB01
CTTGCGGAGGTGTGTTGTGATCCGTAAATACGCCTTCACCGACGGCGCGGGGACGTGGTGTTGGGAACATCGGGAGATGATGCAGGCGGGCGCGCCGGACGGCAAGATGGCGCAATCGTTTGGTTTGTTGTCTCTTTTGCTTTTTGACATTGCTGGTGTCTGAAGAGACATGTGGGCGGTTTGGGTCTGTCTTTATCGATGGATCGACTGTTTGCATGTCGGCCTTCCAGGGGTCTTACGGGGTCCCGATGACGAAGGTGTCAGCTTCACTGTTTGTCGGATCTTTCCTTTTGGGACGATCTGCAGACAGATGACTTTCGGTGTGTGTCTGCCCGGCCGGGCGGGCATGTGCCGAAGATGTGCAGAGGTTCGACTGTCAAGGACGCGTTTTTGGCGCGTTTCAACTTGAGAGTTTGATCCTGGCTCAGA
>NZ_JBGFSH010000077.1:0-427 GCF_041365715.1 Rhodosalinus sp. FB01
AGTTCGACACGCTGCGCGAGTTCTTCACCTCCGCCACGCTGGTGGCGATCGTCGATCTGCCGTTCATCTTCTTCTTCATCTGGGTGATCTCGCTGATCGCCGGGCCGCTCGCGCTGATCCCGCTGATCGCGGTGCCGCTCGTGATCATCGCGGGCCTCGGCATCCAGCCGTTCCTCGCCCGGATCACCGCCGGCTCCATGCAGAGCAACATGTCCAAGCAGTCCGTCCTCGTGGAGACGCTGAACGGGCTCGAGACCGTGCAGGCGACGGGATCGGGCCGGCTCATGCGGCAGCGCTTCGAGGAGGCGGCGGACGCGCAGTCCGACCTCGGGCTGCGCAGCCGGATGCTGTCCAACTTCGCCATCAACTCGGCGGCCTCGATCCAGCAACTCGCCCAGATCGGCACCATCTTCTACGGCGTGTTCCT
>NZ_JBGFSH010000078.1:0-421 GCF_041365715.1 Rhodosalinus sp. FB01
CGCGGTCGAGCTTCTCCATCGCCGTGAGCACCCGCGCGTCGGTCACCCCGCGCGAGCGCAGGGCGAAGAGGAGGCGCATGGTGCGCTCGGCGTCGGTCTCCGACCGCTCCCCGTCGGTCATAGCCTCTCCCGGAAGTGGTCGAGCGCGTCGTGCGCGGTCAGATCGGCGCGCATCGGCGTCACCGAGATCCAGCCCTCGAGGTTCACCGCCGCGTCGGTGCCGGGCGCCGAGGGCACCTGCTGATTGACGCCGCGCATCCAGAGAAAGCGCCGCCCCGAGGGCGAAAGATGCGGCTCCGTGCGGAAGGCCGTGCCGCGCCGGAAGCCCTGTTCGGCCACCTTGAGGCCGGCCACTTCGTCGGCCGGGACCGGCGGGAAGTTCACGTTGAAGAAGAGCCCGTAGTCGCGGTCCTCCTCCGGC
>NZ_JBGFSH010000079.1:0-411 GCF_041365715.1 Rhodosalinus sp. FB01
ATGGAAAAGCGCGGCTTCGCCGTGGACATCGCGGGCTCCGTCGCGGACGGCAAGGCGCGCGTGACGACCAATCCGCCGGCCTACGCGGTGATCGACCTCCGGCTTGAGGACGGCAACGGCCTCGACGTCGTGGAACAACTGCGCGAGGCGCGGCCCGATGCGCGGATCGTCGTGCTCACGGGCTACGGCGCCATCGCAACGGCGGTGGCCGCGGTGAAGGCCGGCGCGACCGACTACCTGTCGAAGCCCGCCGATGCCGGCGACGTGACGAACGCGCTGCTCGCCATGACCGAGGACATGCCGCCGCCGCCCGAGAACCCGATGAGCGCGGACCGCGTGCGCTGGGAGCATATCCAGCGGGTTTACGAGCTCTGCGATCGCAACGTCTCCGAGACGGCGCGGCGGCTCAAC
>NZ_JBGFSH010000080.1:0-405 GCF_041365715.1 Rhodosalinus sp. FB01
CCGGTGCATGTGCTGGTCATCCCGAAGGGCGCCTACGTGAACTACGACCACTTCGCCGCCGAGGCCTCGGACGCCGAGATCGTGGATTTCACCCGCACGGTGGGGGAGGTCGCCCGCAGGCTCGGCGTCGCGCCGGGGGCCGGGGGCACGGGCTATCGCCTGCTCTCCAACGCGGGGGAGGACGCCGCGCAGGAGGTGCCGCACCTGCACGTCCACGTTTTCGCGGGCGGCCGGCTCGGCCCGATGCTCCTGCGCCGCTGATCGGCGCGACGACGGGGGGCGATGCCGGCGGTGGGCGCGGCATGCGCGCCCACGTCTCTCACGTGGCGCCGGGTCGCCCGGGGGTGTGCCGTCTCACGCCGTGCCGGCCGGCCGCGGGGCGATCAGAAGTCGAAGAGCTCGTCG
>NZ_JBGFSH010000081.1:0-405 GCF_041365715.1 Rhodosalinus sp. FB01
GCTGCGCGCGCTCCAGCACCGCGCGCTTGGTCTCGCCCACGATCGCGAGGTGCTTGGAGAGCGCGCCGTCGAGCACCGGCCGCGTCAGCGTGAGCCGCGGCTCCTCGGCCTCGGGCGGGCGGAGCGCCATGACCGGCGCCGCATCCTCGGCCAGCGCGGCGGCGAGCCCCTCGGTCCCCGGAAAGAGCGAGGCGACATGCCCGTCGTCGCCCATGCCGAGCAGCAGCACGGAGATCGGCAGATGCGGCGCGATCGCCTCGGTCACGCGGGCGACGGCCTCCTCCGGCGTGTCGGTCGGCTGATACATCGGCAGGAGCGTCGCCGCAGCGGCGCGCTCCACCAGCAGCCGCTCGCGCACCAGCCGGGTGTTGGAGCGGGGGTGATCGGGCCGCACCCAGCGCTCGT
>NZ_JBGFSH010000082.1:0-404 GCF_041365715.1 Rhodosalinus sp. FB01
CAACCTCGAGGAGATGATGGCGGCGTCCGACAGCGAGGGCGCCGGCTGGAGCGCCTTCATCGCCGCCTGGTGGGACAGGTTCGGGACGGCCTCGGTCCTCTCGGCAGATCTGTTCGATGTCGCCCTGTTCTGCGACCCGGCTCCGCCCATCAGCGGGGGAACGGATCGCGCGCAGAAGACGGCGTTCGGCAAGGCGATCTCTCGAATGCGCGACCGTGTGTTTCGGGTTGGAGAGGTCAGTGTCCGTGTTCGGAAGGCAGGCGTCGAGCACAAGGCGACGCGGTGGAAACTTGAGCTTTGTGAGACCGAAGCACCACCGACCCGTGCCGATCAACCTGAGGTTGGGGAACATCAGTCGTCCGAGGGGAACGTCGAAAACGGATGTTCCCCTCGCCAACCCATTG
>NZ_JBGFSH010000083.1:0-401 GCF_041365715.1 Rhodosalinus sp. FB01
GGGAGGTGACGCCGGCGCGGAGCGTCGCCTTCGGCCGGAAGGCGGCCTCGGCCTGCGCCACGGCGCTCTCGGCCACGAGAAGCTCTGCGGCGCGGCGCACCACGTCGGGCGCCGTGTCGGTCCCGGCCTCTGTCGCGGCCTCGGGGGCGGTCACCACCTGCGGGATCGACGGCCGCTCGACCGTCGGCGGGGTTTCGCCGAAGAAGCGCGCGAGGCGGGTGCGCGCATCCTCGCGCTCGGCGCGCAGCCGCCGCTCCCCGAGCCGGATATCGACGATCTGGCGGCGCGCGGCATCCAGCGCGGCGCGATCGACGAGGCCGCTGCTCGCCATGCGCTCCATCTGCGTCATCAGCGCGTCCATCTGGCCGGTGCGCCCCCGCAGCAGCGCCAGCCGCGCGTCG
>NZ_JBGFSH010000084.1:0-392 GCF_041365715.1 Rhodosalinus sp. FB01
CGACGATCACCTTCGTCTCGAACATCCCCGGCGAGACGCGCACGATCCCTTCGGCGATCTACGCCTTTCTGCAGGTGCCGGGGGGCGAGGGGGCGGCGCTGCGCCTCGTCGCGGTCTCGGTCGCCGTGGCGATGGGCGCGCTTCTGCTGTCGGAATGGCTGGCGCGGCGCGTGGCGCGGCGGGTGGGCGGCGCATGACGCTCGAGGTGCGGCTCCGCCACGGCTTCGGCGGTTTCACGCTCGACGCGGGCTTCGAGGCGCCGCCGGGCGTCACGGTGCTCTTCGGGCGTTCGGGCTCGGGCAAGACGACCATCGTCAACGCCGTCGCCGGGCTCCTGCGGCCCGAGGCGGGGCGCATCGCGCTCGGCGGGCGGGTGCTCGTCGACACCGAGC
>NZ_JBGFSH010000085.1:0-388 GCF_041365715.1 Rhodosalinus sp. FB01
AGGGCGAGGCGATGCCGGGCTTCGACAAGGTGGCGATGCTGAAGTATCCGCATCTGGAGCGGGTCGAGCACATCCACCATGCCGGCAACTCCTCCGGCATCGTGGACGGCGCGGCGGCCGTGCTGATCGGCTCGAAGGAGTGGGGCGAGGCGCGCGGGCTCACGCCGCGCGCGCGCATCCGCGCCACCGCCAAGATCGGCACCGATCCCACGATCATGCTGACCGGCCCCGTGCCGGTGACGCGCAAGATCCTGCGCGAGAGCGGGATGGAGATCGGCGACATCGACCTCTTCGAGGTGAACGAGGCCTTCGCGGCCGTCGTCATGCGCTTCATGCAGGCCTTCGACGTGGACCCCGGCCGCGTCAACGTGAACGGCGGCGCCATCGC
>NZ_JBGFSH010000086.1:0-383 GCF_041365715.1 Rhodosalinus sp. FB01
GTTGTCCGCCCCCATGAGCCAGGTGAAGCGCACGCCCGGACAGGCCGCCTGAAGCGCGGCGAGCGTTTCGGCGGTGTAGCGTGTGCCGAGCCGCGCCTCGACGTCGGTCACCGCGATCGCCGGGTGATCGACGAGCGCGCGCGCCGCCGCCATGCGGTCGGCGAGCGGCGCGGGCCCCGCGCGCTTGCGCGGGTTGCCCGGGCTCACGAGCCACCACACCCGATCGAGGCCGAAGCGCTTCAGCGCCTCGCGCGCGATGTGCAGGTGCCCCGCGTGCGGCGGATCGAAGGAGCCACCCAGCAGCCCGACCCGCAGCCCGGCACGCATCGGCGGCAATCCCGTGTCGGCCCTGATCATCGTGCCCTCCCGCTGCGGCCCGCGGC
>NZ_JBGFSH010000087.1:0-376 GCF_041365715.1 Rhodosalinus sp. FB01
AGAAGCCCACGCCCGGGACCGGGGCCACGCTGATGGTCGATGCCGTGGCCACGATCCTGACCGGCGCGGGCGCGAGCGTGATGACCGAGGGGCGCGACGACGAGGAATGGCGCAAGCGCGTCACCGCCAAGCTGCGCCAGATCCCCTCGATCATCCTGATCGACAACCTGCGTGCCAAGCTCGACAGCTCGGCCGTGGCTGCCGCGCTCACGGCGCCCTTCTGGGAGGATCGCGTTCTCGGGCAGTCCGAGATGACCCGGCTGCCGATCCGCTGCCTCTGGATCGCCACCGGCAACAACCCGGAGTTCTCCAACGAGATGGCCCGCCGCCTCGTGCGCATCCGGCTCGATGCCAATGTGGAACAGCCCTGGCAGCG
>NZ_JBGFSH010000088.1:0-373 GCF_041365715.1 Rhodosalinus sp. FB01
CACGCGGATGCGGTCGTTTTCGTTCATGCGCTCGATGCGGCCCACGACGTCGGCGAAGGGGCCGGCGATCACGCGGACCCGGTCCCCCGGGGCGAGGCCGCGGTCGGGGCCGAGGAGGCCGTCGTCGTCGCACCGCGTGCGGATCCCGTCGATCAGCGCGTCGGGGAGCGGCGTCGGGCGGCGCGGGTCGGTCTGCACCAGCCGCGTGAGCCCGCGGGTGGAGTTGATCTGCCGCCAGTGGCCGGCCTCGGGCACGAAGCGGATGAAGAGGTAGCCCGGAAAGAGTGGCCGACGCACGTCGGCGAGGCGGCCGCGGCGGCGGCGCGTCTCGATCAGGGCGGGGCAGAAGACCTCGAAGCCCTGCCGGGCGAGG
>NZ_JBGFSH010000089.1:0-373 GCF_041365715.1 Rhodosalinus sp. FB01
CGCGCGGGCCTGGCGCGACGAGGGCGACACCGACGCGCGCAACCGCCTGGTGACGGCCCATCGCGCGCTGGCGGTTTCGGTGGCGCGGCGCGCCGGCGGGGCAGGACGCGCGCCCGACGAGGATATCGTCCAGCAAGCCAATATCGGCCTTCTCAAGGCCGCGGAGCGGTTCGACCCGGACCGTGGTTTCCGGTTTTCGACCTACGCGGCCTGGTGGATCCGCGCCGAGATCCAGGATTACCGCCTGCGCAGCTGGTCTCTGGTGCGTCTGGGCAATTCGCCCGCTCTACGGCGCCTCTTCTTCAACCTGCGCCGGGTCGAGGCGCGGCTCGCCTTCTCCGGGGAGGTGCGCCCCGAGGAGCTGGACGCCGCG
>NZ_JBGFSH010000090.1:0-372 GCF_041365715.1 Rhodosalinus sp. FB01
CGCTGGTGCTCTCCGCCGCCGGGCTGCTGCTGCTCGCGCCCGGAATCTTTTTCGGCGCACTCTTTCTCTGGGCGCTGGTGTCCTTGGCGCTCGCCACGGGCATGAAAGCGATGGCGCTCGCCGCGCGCCTCCTGCCCCGTCCCGCCCGCACGCCGCCGCGGCTGCCCGAGCGGCCGCCCGTCATCTCGATCCTCGTGCCGCTGCTGGACGAGGGCGACATCCTGCCCGCGCTGGTCGGCCGGCTGCAGGCGCTCGACTATCCGCGCGCGCTGCTCGACGTCGTGCTCATACTGGAGGAGACCGACGAAGGCACGCGCCGCGTGCTCGACACGATGACGCTGCCGCCGTGGATCCGGGTGGTGGAGGTGCCCG
>NZ_JBGFSH010000091.1:0-365 GCF_041365715.1 Rhodosalinus sp. FB01
GCCTCGAGGTGCCGCCCGAGATCGCCGTGGGCGACGGCGCCATGGGCTTTTGGAAAGCGCTCGACGAGGTCTTCCCGGGCACGCGTCACCAGCGCTGCTGGGTTCACAAGACCTCGAACGTGCTGAACAAGGTCCCGAAATCCATGCACCCGGCGGTGAAGGCCGACTTCCGGGACATCTGGCAGGCCGAGACCCGCGCCGCCGCCGAGGCGGCCCTGGACACCTTCGCCGAGAGTTGGAGGGATCAGGGTTTGATCCAGTGGATCAAACCCCCCGACAACGGGACGAAGTACGAGAAGGCCGTGACGTGCCAGACCAAGGACCGTGACGCGCTGCTGGCGTTCTATGCCTTCCCGGCCGACTAC
>NZ_JBGFSH010000092.1:0-361 GCF_041365715.1 Rhodosalinus sp. FB01
GAGCGCCACGACCTGCGCCTCTTCCACTCCGACGCCACCGGCGCGCCCTACGGGCACTTCGGCACGCTCGAGGCGGCGCTCGAAGACCGCGGCCTGCGCCTCGGCCCGGCGATGAACGCCGGGATGTACCACCCGGACCGCGCCCCGGTCGGTCTCTACGTCGAAGAGGGCGAGGAGCGCATGCATCTCGTCACCTCCGACGGGCCGGGCAACTTCGGCCTGCTGCCGAACGGCGTGCTCTGCCTGCGCCCGGGCCGCGCCGACGTGATCGAAACGCGCACCTTCGCGCGCCGCGCGCCGGCCTGCCGCTTCGCGACGCAGTCGGGGCCGATGCTGGTGATCGACGGCGCGCTGCACCCGC
>NZ_JBGFSH010000093.1:0-361 GCF_041365715.1 Rhodosalinus sp. FB01
CGAAAGCTGGAACGGTTCCTGTCTCGCGAAGAAGCTCAACGCTTGCAAACCGTGCTGCGCGAACGCGGTGCGACACCGGTCAACCTCGCAATCCTGTTCATGCTGTACACGGGCGCGCGGCGCAAGGAAGTGCTTGAGGCTGAATGGCAGTATATCGACTTCGGTCGTCGTGAGTGGCGGATACCGATCACGAAGAATGGCCAGCCACGCACCGTCATTCTTAGCGGCAAGGCCATGGAAATCCTCCAACACGCCGATGATTATCAAGAGCGCAACTTCCAGCAGCCCGTCGGTATCGTGTTCGCCAACCCCAAAACGCTGCAGCCCTACTACAATATATGGGAGACGTGGAAACGGGTGC
>NZ_JBGFSH010000094.1:0-360 GCF_041365715.1 Rhodosalinus sp. FB01
GTCGCCACCACGCCCGAGAGGCGCGGGTCGAAGGGCTTCGGGATCAGGTAGTCGCGCCCAAAGGTCAGCGCCTCGCCCCGGTAGGCGGCCGCCGTCTCGGCGCTCGTCGTCTGGCGCGCGATCTCGGCGATGCCCTCGATGCAGGCGATCTGCATGGCGTCGTTGATCTCGGTCGCGCCCGCGTCGAGCGCGCCGCGGAAGATGAAGGGAAAGCAGAGGACGTTGTTGACCTGGTTGGGGTAATCGCTCCGCCCGGTGGCGATGATCGCATCGGGGGCCACCGCGCGCGCCTCCTCCGGCATGATCTCCGGCACCGGGTTGGCGAGCGCGAAGAGGATCGGCGGCCCGGCCATGCGGGCC
>NZ_JBGFSH010000095.1:0-358 GCF_041365715.1 Rhodosalinus sp. FB01
CGTGCGCGACCGCTCCGACGCGAGCGGGCCGGGGGCCGAGCACGACCTGACCGTGACCGTCGCCGGCGAGGACGGGAGCTTCCGGGCCGCGAAGGAGGCGGCGGCGGCGGTCTCCGCGGCGCTTCTCGACCCGCCGCTCGCGCTCGACGCGGGGCGGCTCCTGCACCTGAGCTTCCGCCGCGCGCGGGCGGACCGTGGGCCGAAGGGCCGCGGCCGGCGCATCGACCTGACCTTCCGCGCGCGCGTAGCGCCGGAGTGAGACCACGGAGGAGAGACGACATGGGCGCCCAGAGCGGCAAGGACATGCTGATCAAGGTGGACCTGACCGGCGACGGCCAGTTCCGCACCATCGCGGGGC
>NZ_JBGFSH010000096.1:0-357 GCF_041365715.1 Rhodosalinus sp. FB01
TGCCCGAGAAGGTGAAGGGCAAGGTCAGGGAAGCGGTCGACCTCGTGGACTGGATCCTGCATTATGAACCGGGCCTTTGGGATGTCATCCCGTTCAACTGGCTGGCCAAGCAGGTTGACATGGACAAGAGCAACTTCCGCCGAACAGTCCGCAATAACCCTGACTTCCGCGAGGCCATGCAGGAGCGGGGCCTAGAGGAGGGAGAGCTCGCCAACGATGGTTGCACCATGAAGGGGCTAACCTTTATCGAGCATCCGTTCACCGAAGACCCCGATGGCGACTACATCGCGAACTGAAAGGGTCACATGTCTCAGCGGCCTACTGAGAGATTGGTCGCCTCGGGTTCCCCCCGTGCCC
>NZ_JBGFSH010000097.1:0-357 GCF_041365715.1 Rhodosalinus sp. FB01
CGCCGAGATGCGTGGCTTCCCCTGCATGGTGGTCAGCGACAACGGCACGGAGCTGACATCGAACGCCATGCTGAAGTGGCAGGAGGATCGCCAGGTCGAATGGCATTACATCGCTCCCGGCAAACCGATGCAGAACGGCTTCGTGGAGAGCTTCAACGGACGCCTGCGGGACGAATGCCTCAACGAACACCTGTTCCCAACCCTGCGCCATGCCCGCCATCTGATTGCGGCATGGTGCGACGACTACAACCACCACCGCCCGCACACGAGCCTCGACGGGCTCACCCCGCAGGAGTATCACCAACGGTCAGAAGAGGACCAAATCCTGAACAGAGCTAACCAATAAACGCGGACTCC
>NZ_JBGFSH010000098.1:0-352 GCF_041365715.1 Rhodosalinus sp. FB01
CGCCGGGTCGGTCATGCAGAGCGTCACCTCCGTCGCGGCCTCGAGCTCGTGGGCGATCCGCCGCCCCGGCAGGGCGCCGATCATGTCGCCCGGCCGCGAGATGCCGAGACCGATGCGGCGGCCCTCGGCGCTGAAGCGCACCATCCGCATGTAGCCCGACCGCAGGACGCCGACGCGCTGCGTCCGGTCGCCCTGATGAAAGAGAACGGTCTCCGGGGCCAGCGTGACGCGGCGCACCCGGTCGAGGGCGCCGAGGTTGCAGATCCCCGCGAGGTGATGCGGACAGCTGCCGCAGCCGCTGAGCGGCATGAGGCGTACGCCGGTCATGGCCGCGGCTCCGTCGCGGCGATGC
>NZ_JBGFSH010000099.1:0-350 GCF_041365715.1 Rhodosalinus sp. FB01
TGGAGATCCTCGCCCGCGAGGCCGGGATGCAAATGCCCGCCCGCGACCCGCAAGCGCAGGAGAAGGCCGATCACCTCACCCGCCTGCGCGAGGCGATGGAGGCGGCGGTGCGCCACTACCGCATGCAGCTTTCGACCGCGGCGGCGGGGGAGGCGCGCGACTACCTCGCGCGGCGCGGGCTCGACGAGGCGGCGCTCGCGCGGTTCGAGATCGGCTTCGCGCCGGAGGCGCGGCGCGGGCTCTTCGAGGCGCTGCGCGCCAAGGGCGTCGAGGACCGGCTGATCGTCGAGGCGGGCCTCGCCGCGGAGCCTGACGACGGCAGCGCGGCCTACGACCGCTTCCGCGGCCGC
>NZ_JBGFSH010000100.1:0-349 GCF_041365715.1 Rhodosalinus sp. FB01
TACAAGATCCTCGGCGCCTGCAATCCGAACATGGCCTGGGAGGCCATGGGTCTCGAGCCGCGGATCGGCGCGATGCTGCCCTGCAACGTCATCTTGCGCTCCGTCGAAAGCGGCACCGAGGTGAGCGCCATCGATCCGGTCGCATCGATGCAGGCGGTGGAAATCGCCGAGCTGCACGAGGTCGCCGGGCAGGTCCGCGACATGCTCTTGCGCGCGGTGGATGCGGCCTGAAGGAGACAGCCGATGAAAACGGCTCATGGTCGGGACGCGGCGCTCGCCTCACTACCGGACGAGCTCGGCTGACGTGCCCCATGAGAGCGGCATTAGTGGGACGGACCAATCGTTCGTC
>NZ_JBGFSH010000101.1:0-348 GCF_041365715.1 Rhodosalinus sp. FB01
TTCGCCGGCGGTCTCATCATAGTTGGCCGCGTCTGTAAGGAAGCTGATCACACTGTCTACGTCCGTACGGTCCGACCCATCCGCCGCAAGGTCATTCGCGGCAGTAGCAGCGTCATCAGAGGCAATCACGAACACGTTATCTACGACCGCCGTATCAACAGTCGTACCATTGGTGTTGTCACCACTGTCAAACACCAGCACGTCACCACCATCGGCGTCGAAGTTCGTGTACGTGTCGAAGCCACTAAACGTACCGCCAGCCCCAGTGGCCGCAGATCCATCGGTCAGGGCGTTGATTTGGATGAAGTCACTACCCTGACCCACATCGATGACATCCGCTCCTGCGCC
>NZ_JBGFSH010000102.1:0-347 GCF_041365715.1 Rhodosalinus sp. FB01
CGGCCGTAGGCGAAGCCGTAGGTCTTGAGCCCCATGGACTCGTAGGCGACGTTGCCGGCGAGGATGAAGAGGTCGGCCCAGCTCAGGCGGTTGCCGTACTTCTTCTTCACGGGCCAGAGCAGGCGCCGCGCCTTGTCGAGGTTGGTGTTGTCCGGCCAGGAGTTCAGCGGCGCGAAGCGCTGGTTGCCGGTGCCGCCGCCGCCGCGGCCGTCCGCGGTGCGGTAGGAGCCGGCCGCGTGCCAGGCCATGCGGATCATCAGGCCGCCGTAGTGACCCCAGTCGGCCGGCCACCAGTCCTGGCTTTCGGTCATCAGCGCCTCGAGGTCGGCCTTGACCGCGTCGAAGTC
>NZ_JBGFSH010000103.1:0-346 GCF_041365715.1 Rhodosalinus sp. FB01
AGGAGACGCGCTTGATCTGGAGCTGGTCGCGCACGATGTCGTCGTAGGCCTGCCCCTCGCGCTCCTTGAAGCCGATATCGACGAGGTCCTTGTCGAGCTGCTCCCAGAGCGGGGTGACGACGACGCCCGGCGCGTAGCCGTTCACCGTGATGTTGTGCTCGGCCAGCGCCACCGCCCCGCAGTGCGTCAGCGCGAGGCAGCCGTATTTCGAGGTGCAGTAGACCGTCACGTCCACCAGCGGCTTGCGCGAGGCGATGGAGCCCACGTTGATCAGCTTGTAGGGCCCGCCCTCCTTGCCCTGGGCGATCATCTGCTTGGCCGTCTCCTGCATGCCGAGCCACATCGC
>NZ_JBGFSH010000104.1:0-345 GCF_041365715.1 Rhodosalinus sp. FB01
AGATGCGCCCGGAAACCTGGGGGGCGCTCGCCGGCACGCCGGACACCGAGCGCGTGCAGGTGGACGACATCATGTCGGTGCGCGAAACCGCCCATCACCTGATCGACGGCTTCGGCACCCGCGCGCGCGCGCACGTCCAGATCCAGAACGGCTGCGACCACCGCTGCACCTTCTGCATCATCCCCTACGGCCGCGGCAATTCCCGCTCGGTGCCCGCGGGCGTCGTGGTGGACCAGATCCGCCGCCTGCGCGACGCGGGCTACAACGAGGTGGTGCTCACCGGCGTGGACCTGACGAGCTGGGGCGCCGATCTGCCCGGCCGTCCGCCGCTCGGCGATCTGGTGC
>NZ_JBGFSH010000105.1:0-339 GCF_041365715.1 Rhodosalinus sp. FB01
CGAGGCCCAGAGCTACGGCGCGGGCGGCGGGGTCAATGTCACCATCATGGCCCGCGACGCCGAGAGCTTCCGGCAGTCGCGCACGCAGGTCGCGGCGGACATCGCCCGTGCCGTGTCACTCGGGCGGAGGGGCATGTGATGGCGTTTCACGAGGTCCGGTTTCCCGACAACGTCAGCCGCGGCGCGCGGGGCGGGCCCGAGCGGCGCACGCAAATCGTCGAGCTCGCCTCGGGCGACGAGGAGCGCAACGCCAGCTGGGCCAACTCGCGCCGCCGCTACGATGTCGCCTACGGCATCCGCCGCGCAGACGATCTGGCGGCCGTCGTCGCCTTCTTCGAA
>NZ_JBGFSH010000106.1:0-338 GCF_041365715.1 Rhodosalinus sp. FB01
TCTCACGGGCACGCGGCTCTTCCGGCTGGAGTACGGCGAGGCGCATGTCGCCGTGCGCGCCGGCCCGCCCCCGCAGGAGCCCGACAACGTCGTGCAGCCCTTCTTTCACATGCGCGCCGGGCTCTACGCGGCGCGCGCCTACGTCGCGGCGCACGGCCTGCCCGAGGGGCTGGAGGCACTCGAGGGGCACCGCTTCGTCGGCCCGGACGCCGAGAGCCCGCGCGCGCCCACCGAGCGCTGGCTGCGTGAGACGCTCGCGCCCGAGCAGATCGCCTTCCGCAGCCCCGACCCCCGCGCGCAGGAGGACGCGGTGCTCGCGGGTGCAGGGATCGGCTTCC
>NZ_JBGFSH010000107.1:0-334 GCF_041365715.1 Rhodosalinus sp. FB01
ATCCGCCAGTCCAAACATGCGCGCTCGTCGACCCCGCTCGCCGCTCCTCGCCGCCGCGACTCTCGTGGCGCGGCTGGGCGTCCTTATAGGACCTGACCGGAAGGGGCGAAAGGGCGGCACGGCCGACGCCGGCACCTTTCCGCAGGCCGGCGGTGT
Source organism: Rhodosalinus sp. FB01 (assembly GCF_041365715.1). Taxonomy (NCBI): domain Bacteria; kingdom Pseudomonadati; phylum Pseudomonadota; class Alphaproteobacteria; order Rhodobacterales; family Paracoccaceae; genus Rhodosalinus; species Rhodosalinus sp. FB01. The sequence continues at coordinate 157 of NZ_JBGFSH010000107.1, forward strand.
CGCTTTCCCGCGATCAGGTGTCGGGGCGGTCACGCGCGCCCCCCGCCCGCAGCGGTAAGCACGGGCCGAGGGAAGAAGGGAGTCGCCCCGGGATGAAGACAGACGTGAAGGCCCTCGTCGTGGGCGGGGGCGCCATCGGCACCTCCATCGCCTACCACCTCGCGCGGGCGGGTTGGTC
>NZ_JBGFSH010000108.1:0-333 GCF_041365715.1 Rhodosalinus sp. FB01
TACCAGAGCAGCCCGAAGAGCGTGACGGCTTGCACCGCCGGCCAGAGGCGCGTGACGGCGGTGTACCAGGCGAGATGCGCCTCCGGCGTCTCGGGGTCGGCGTTGCCGGTGTCGAGCCCGAGCGCCGCGTCGATCGCGGCGAAGAGATACCATGTCACCACCGGCAGCAGGATCACCGCCCAGCCGCCCTGCGTCGCGCCGAGCCACGCCAGCGGGACGAGCGCCAGCGACGCCCAGAAGGGCAGGGCGCGCCACCAGCGCGCCACCTCTTTCGCGGGGATGGTGTGAAGCTCCTGCATCGCGCCCGTCTCTCTTCGCGGCTGTCTCTCTTTC
>NZ_JBGFSH010000109.1:0-332 GCF_041365715.1 Rhodosalinus sp. FB01
TGAAGCTCAGGAAGCTCTCTCGCAGATCTCATACCGCCGTGAACTCTTCGGAAGCTGGGTGGACCAGGACGGCGATTGCCTCGACACCCGCCACGAGATCCTCCAGATCCGATCCGAGGTCCCGGCCGTCCTCACGGCCGATGGATGCCGTGTCGTCGGCGGACGGTGGGAGGACCCCTACTCCGGCATCATGCTGACGCGCGCCAGCAGCGTGGAGATCGATCACCTGGTGCCGTTGGCATGGGCCTGGGACCGTGGCGCTTCCTCCTGGACCGATGCGAGGCGCAACGCATTCGCGCTCGACCGCGGCAACCTGGTCGTCACAGAGTCCA
>NZ_JBGFSH010000110.1:0-330 GCF_041365715.1 Rhodosalinus sp. FB01
CCGCCTCTCCACTGGCCGCGCCGGGCCGCACGAGGCGCCCGTGGCCGCCGTCCACCCGCCAGCGCCCGCCGTCGCGCACGAGGGCGAGCTCGATCACCCCGAGCGCGCGCCCGCCTGCGCCCGGCATCGTCGCGGGACGTCCGTTCAGCCGCCCGGCGGCGGGGTCCACCGCCCGCGCGGCGGCGTGGTCCGGCCCCGGAAAGGCGAGATGGGTGTGCCCGGCGACGAGGGCGTCCACCCCCTCGACCTCGGCGACGGCGAGCGCGGCGTTCTCCGCGCCCGGCGCCGTCGCCGCCGGGTCGATCCCGGCGTGGGCGAGCACGACCACGA
>NZ_JBGFSH010000111.1:0-330 GCF_041365715.1 Rhodosalinus sp. FB01
GGTACTCATCCAGAACGAGCGGAAGCTGATGATGATGCGCCCGTACCAAGTTTATGCGGTTAGGGCGATCGTGGACTGCATCCATGAAAACCGGGGAAACGGATATATCTGGCATACGACCGGCTCGGGCAAGACGCTCACCTCATTCAAGGCGTCCACGCTGCTCAAAGACAACCCCGAAATTGAAAAATGCCTATTCGTCGTCGATCGGAAGGATCTCGACAAACAGACGCGTGAGGAGTTCAACCGCTTCCAACCGGGATGCGTTGAGGAAAACACGAACACTGATACCCTTGTCAGGCGCCTTTTATCGGAGGACTACAAGGACAA
>NZ_JBGFSH010000112.1:0-326 GCF_041365715.1 Rhodosalinus sp. FB01
CGCGCCCCTTCAGCACCGAAGCCGCGGCGCGCAGGTCCTCGAGCCGTGCGTTGGTGCAGGAGCCGATGAAGATGCGATCCACCGGCGTGCCCTCGAGCGGCCGGCCGGGGACGAGCCCCATGTAATCGAGCGCAGCGCGGATCTTCTCGGCGCGCGCGGGGTCGGCCTCCTTCGCCGGGTCGGGGACGGTGGCGGTGATCGGCGCCGCGTCCTCGGGCGAAGTGCCCCAGGTGACGACCGGCGCGATCTCGGCGGCGTCGAGCGTCACCTCGCGGTCGTAGGCCGCGCCCGCGTCCGTGGCGAGATCCGCCCACCACGCCATCGCC
>NZ_JBGFSH010000113.1:0-325 GCF_041365715.1 Rhodosalinus sp. FB01
TGTCCGCCTATCGTCGCGCCGCGGACTATCTGCTGGCCGACGGCGCTCTGCCGCACGAGGTGGACGCGGCGATGCGCGGGTTCGGCATGGCGATGGGGCCCTACGAGATGCAGGACATGGCCGGGCTGCAGATCGCCTGGGCCAACCGCAAGCGGCAGGCGGCCACGCGGCCGGCGGGGGAGCGCTACGTCGCCATCGCCGACCGGCTGTGCGAGATGGGGCGCCTCGGCCGGCGCAGCGGCAAGGGCTGGTACGACTACGGCGACGACGGCAAGCCGCAGCGCTCCACCGAGGTCGAGGCGCTGATCGAGGCTCATTCGCGTGA
>NZ_JBGFSH010000114.1:0-323 GCF_041365715.1 Rhodosalinus sp. FB01
AATGACTATGAGGAGGATTTGCTGTAGACAACGCAACATTAACTCGATTTTTTTCATTACACTTTTTATTACCTTTTGTAATCGCAGCAATAGTAATAATCCATTTATTATTTCTACACCAAACTGGATCTAGAAACCCAATTGGATTAAATTCTAATTATGAAAAAGTCTCATTTCACCCATTTTTCTCTTTTAAGGATATTTTAGGCTTTATTTTAATAACAATATTATTAGTATTGCTAACATTAATTAGACCTAATTTGCTAGGTGATTGTGAAAATTTTATTCCAGCGAATCCTTTAGTCACACCAGTTCACATTCAG
>NZ_JBGFSH010000115.1:0-323 GCF_041365715.1 Rhodosalinus sp. FB01
ACGACGCCGGCCAACTACTTCCACATCCTGCGCCGGCAGCTCCACCGCAGCTTCCGCAAGCCGCTCATCCTGATGACGCCGAAGTCGCTCCTGCGCCACAAGCTCGCGATCTCAGACAAGGAGGATTTCCTGACCGGCGCCTCCTTCCACCGCGTGCTCTGGGACGACGCCGAGAAGGGCCACTCCGACACCGAGCTCAAGCCCGACGGCGAGATCCGGCGCGTGGTGATGTGCGCGGGCAAGGTCTACTTCGACCTTCTGGAAGAGCGCGACCGCCGCGGCATCGACGACGTCTATCTCCTGCGCGTCGAGCAGTTCTATCC
>NZ_JBGFSH010000116.1:0-320 GCF_041365715.1 Rhodosalinus sp. FB01
TGACGTGCCGCAAACGCCGCCGGACGGCGGGGCGTTCCCCGCGCCACGGGCGCGCCGGAGCGCGACGGTGCGCGCGGCGGTAGCGGCAGTGCCCCAAGCCGGGCGATCCGGACCGGACGGGTCGCCTCCTGCCGCGCCGGCTGTGCCTTGCGCGCGCGGCGCGCAGGCGCTGCCGCCGTGACAGGCCCGCGGTCCCCGGGGGACGTGCCCTCGCCGTGGGCGATCCTGGAGGGGCAGGTGGTCTCCGGCCCCGCCGCAGGCGTCTTGCGCGCGAGGTGCCCGCCGGCCCGACGTGTGACGGACGCCGCGCGGCGGCGCCC
>NZ_JBGFSH010000117.1:0-320 GCF_041365715.1 Rhodosalinus sp. FB01
CGCGCAGGAACTCGGCGCGCACCACGCCCACGAGCGCCGTCCAGCCGAAGAGCACGGTCAGCAGGACCAGCAGCCAGAAACTTCGCCCCAGGATCGCGAAGAGAATGATGATGATGTAGAGTGCCGGCGTCGCCTGCCAGATCTCGATGATGCGCTGGAAGATGAGGTCCAGCCAGCCCCCGAAAAAGCCCTGGACGGCGCCGGCGACGATGCCCACCACGCTCGCGAGCGTGGTGACGATGATCGTGAAGAGGATCGAGAGCCGGAAGCCGTAGATGATGCGCGCCAGCACGTCGCGCTTCGTGTCGTCGGTGCCCAGA
>NZ_JBGFSH010000118.1:0-320 GCF_041365715.1 Rhodosalinus sp. FB01
CTTGTCGCCGAGCGCGCGCATCGTCTCGGCGCGCGGGCCGATGAAGGCGATGCCGGCGGCGTCGCAGGCCTCCACGAAATCCGGGTTCTCCGACAGGAGGCCGTAGCCCGGGTGGATCGCGTCGGCACCGCAGGCCTTCGCCACGCGGATGATCTCGGGGATCGAGAGATAGGCCTGCACCGGCCCCAGCCCCTCGCCGATGCGATACGCCTCGTCCGCCTTGAAGCGGTGCAGCGAGAGCTTGTCCTCCTCGGCGTAGATGCCGACCGTGCGCTTGCCCATCTCGTTGGCGGCGCGCATCACGCGGATGGCGATCTCGC
>NZ_JBGFSH010000119.1:0-320 GCF_041365715.1 Rhodosalinus sp. FB01
GAGGCGCTCGGCGGTCTCGCGGATGCGCTCCTTCATCCGCGCCTTGCGCGCCTGCCACGCGCCGCCGCCGAGCTTGTCGAGCAGGCCCTCCTCGTGGCCGTAGCGCGTCAGCAGCTCGATGTTCTCGACCGGCAGGTAGAGCTTCGCGCCCTCGGCGTATTCGAGCACGAGGCACTCGTGCGCCGCGCCCGCCGCGGTGACCACCTCGAGGCCCTTGTAGCGCCCGATCCCGTGCTCGACGTGGACCACCAGATCGCCGGCCGAGAGCGATTGAGCCTCAGTCAGGAAGTTCTCGGCCCGCCGGCGTTTCTTTGCGCCGC
>NZ_JBGFSH010000120.1:0-319 GCF_041365715.1 Rhodosalinus sp. FB01
CGTGCTGCACGCACGCGTCACATGAGGTCGACGATCTTCCGCTGTGCTTCGCCCTCGGCTTCGATGTAGCGCTGCGTGACGGTGAGGGATGAGTGTCCCGCGAGCGCTTGGACGTCGCGGAGCGAGCCTCCCACGGTGCTGATCTTCTTCGCGGCGTTCGTGATGAAGGTGCGACGTCCCGAGTGTGACGAGCAACCTGCCAGTCCGAGGTCGGTATACCAGCGCGTAAACATGTTGACGACAGCTTGTGGGGACGTGCGAGACGCGCGCTCTGTGCGTATGACGTGCGAGGACGCGAGGTCGAAGTCGTCACGCGCAC
>NZ_JBGFSH010000121.1:0-316 GCF_041365715.1 Rhodosalinus sp. FB01
CAGCTCTGCCACGCCACGCTGCCGGGCGCCCTGCGGCTCGTCGGGGTGGACATGTCGCCCGACGAGCTCGCCCTCGCCCGCGCGCGGCTGCCGGAGGGGCGCGCCCGGCTGATCGAGGCGCAGGCGCAGCGTCTCGACGCGCTCGCGGACGGGGCGGTGGACGTGGCGCTCTGTCACTGGGCGCTGACGCTGATGGACCCGGTGGCCCCGGTGCTGGAGGAAGTCGCGCGCGTCCTCGCCCCCGGCGGCCGCTTCGCTGCGCTGGTCGACGGTCCGATGGAGGCGGCGCCGGGCTACGCCGATGTCCACGACCTGA
>NZ_JBGFSH010000122.1:0-314 GCF_041365715.1 Rhodosalinus sp. FB01
CTCCGTCACCCATTTCCCAGCATAGCTCAATCGAGATTGAGGGACTTCTCACCGGCGTCGAGGACGCCCCACCTCTTCTGCACCCCAGTCTTGCGCTTCGCTACCGCGAGCGCGTCACGAAACTGGTGTAGACGCTCAGCGTAGCTGAACATCGTTCGGCAGCGGGAGAAGTAATCAGGAGTTTGGTCGAGAAGATCGTGCTGAGCCCGGACGAAAGCGAAAACCGTCTGGCTGTCGATTTTCACGGCGACCTGGCCGGTATCCTTTGATAACACGTACAAATCTGGTTGCGGGGGTAGGATTTGAACCTACGA
>NZ_JBGFSH010000123.1:0-314 GCF_041365715.1 Rhodosalinus sp. FB01
CCTCGATGCGGGTGCTCTCGGTCAAGCTGTTGCAGGTGGGGCTCTACGGCGCGGCCTTCGTGATCGGGCTGCGCGCGGTGGGCTTCGACCTTACCGGCCTCGCGGTGCTCTCGGGCGCCGTGGGCGTCGGCCTCGGCTTCGGGCTGCAGAAGGTCGTCTCGAACCTCGTCTCGGGGGTGATCCTGCTCCTCGACCGGTCGATCAAGCCCGGCGACGTCATCAGCATCGGCGAGACCTTCGGCTGGATCAACAGCCTCGGCGCGCGCTACGTCTCGATCACAACACGCGACGGCAAGGAATACCTGATCCCGAAC
>NZ_JBGFSH010000124.1:0-312 GCF_041365715.1 Rhodosalinus sp. FB01
TGATGGAGCTGCACATGAACCCATTCAAAGGCCGGCATTTTCAGCGTGACATCATTCTGTGGGCCGTACGCTGGTACTGCAAATACGGCATCAGTTACCGTGAGCTGCAGGAGATGCTGGCTGAACGCGGAGTGAATGTCGATCACTCCACGATTTACCGCTGGGTTCAGCGTTATGCGCCTGAAATGGAAAAACGGCTGCGCTGGTACTGGCGTAACCCTTCCGATCTTTGCCCGTGGCACATGGATGAAACCTACGTGAAGGTCAATGGCCGCTGGGCGTATCTGTACCGGGCCGTCGACAGCCGGGGCC
>NZ_JBGFSH010000125.1:0-311 GCF_041365715.1 Rhodosalinus sp. FB01
GTTGAAGATCTTCACCCGCTCGCCCGCCTTCGGCGCGTCCGCCAGCGCCAGCTCGATGCAGCGCACGGAGTCCTGGATGTGGATGAAGGCGCGGGTCTGCCCGCCTGTGCCGTGCACCGTCAGCGGGTGGTCGATCGCGGCCTGGATCAGGAAGCGGTTGAGCACCGTGCCGTAGTCGCCGTCGTAGTCGAAGCGGTTGACGAGCTGTTCGTGGCGCTTCGTCTGATCGGTGTTGGTGCCCCAGACGATGCCCTGATGCAGGTCGGTGATCCGGAGACCGTCGTTCTGCGCGTAGAACTGGAAGAGGATCT
>NZ_JBGFSH010000126.1:0-310 GCF_041365715.1 Rhodosalinus sp. FB01
CCAGACGGTGCGCCATCAGGTGATCGATGCCCGGGTCGAGCCCCACCTCGTTGACCAGCGCCACACCCGCCTCCTTCGCTGCGGCGTCGAGCGCGCGCATCTCCGGCGCGATGTAGGAGGAGGAGACGAAATGCGCGCCCGCCGCGATCGCCGCCTCCGCGATCGGCACGTGCCAGTCCCCGGGCAGCATGGAGACCACGACGTCCCCGGGCGCGAGCGCCGCGGCGAGCGCGTCGAGATCGAAGGCGCGGATGTCCTCGGTCAGGTCGCCCACGGCCGCGCGCGCCTTCTCGGGCGTGCGGTTCCAGAC
>NZ_JBGFSH010000127.1:0-308 GCF_041365715.1 Rhodosalinus sp. FB01
ATGCCCGCAGGCGCGGCAGAGGGTGACCGGCGCGTAGCCCCGCCGGTTGATGAAGAGAAGCGCCTGCTCGCCGGCCGCGATGCGCGTCTCGACCGCGCGCGCCAGCGTCTCGGAGATCCAGCGCCCCGCGGGCAGCCCCTCGGCGCGCATGTCGATGGCGCGCATCTCGGGCAGCACCGCGCCGAAGCGCGCGGCGAGCTCGAGCCGGTCATACTTGCCCGCCTCGACGTTCGCCCATGTCTCGAGCGAGGGCGTGGCGGAGGCGAGCACCACCTGCGCGCCCGCGTGCGCGGCGCGCAGCACGCTCA
>NZ_JBGFSH010000128.1:0-308 GCF_041365715.1 Rhodosalinus sp. FB01
GGGCAGCCGCGATCATGGCATCCTTGTTCGCGTTGCCCTTGCCGGTGGCGAAGCGCTTGATCGTGCCGACAGGGACGCCCTCGTAGGGCACGCCGCGCAGCTCTGCCCACGAGGTCAGCGTGGCCATGAGCCCGCCGTAGACATGCGCGGCATCCGTGCCGGCGTGGCGACGGACCTCCTCGAACCAGATGGCGGCGACGGGCCCTGAGAGCCGATCCAGCTCGCCCAGCCAGTTCTTGAAGCGCAGGTAGCGCATGCCGCCGCCGTCATAGCGGCCGGGGCGGAAGCTGGCGGTGCCGGAGGTGATC
>NZ_JBGFSH010000129.1:0-306 GCF_041365715.1 Rhodosalinus sp. FB01
CTTGGCCTGGATTTCCTTGAAAAGACCGAAATATTCGATTGCGTCGTCGATCGAGGCAGTCGCAAATAGCGCGTTGAATTTACGCTGATTGGTGGCAGCGTCGTGCTTGTCGAGGATTGCTTCAACCACGGCCCGCCTAGCCGGCACTTCGCCAGGCTTGAATGGGGTCCCGTCAGGCTTGAAGAAATCGACATGGAAGCGAAGCACATTGCCGTCGTCGATGGCGTGGGTGATTGTATAGGCGTGCAGCTCCTTTTCGAAGATGTCAGTGGTGGTCAACAGGCTGGCCTGCTCGCCCTCGACCCG
>NZ_JBGFSH010000130.1:0-306 GCF_041365715.1 Rhodosalinus sp. FB01
AGTCAATAACTCACTCAACATCAACAAAAGAATAATCTTCTGAAATACTATTAAAATAAAATTTACACTTCAACGGAATCCTTTTACTACTTTAACATACCAAAAATAAAAAGGGCCCGCCCCCATTTTTATTGCTAGCAATAAAGCTCAACCCACATCTCTTCACCCAACATAAAGCATCCCTAAAAGTATACCAGATCCTAGTCTTTGTACAAAAAAATACTTTCCTAAAGATTCCGCTACAGCCAAATCACCCTCCTTAAACCCAAATATTAAAAATCTAATTATATTCAATTCTAACCCTAA
>NZ_JBGFSH010000131.1:0-304 GCF_041365715.1 Rhodosalinus sp. FB01
ACGGCATCCAAAGCCCAAGCCGCTTCCTATACCCAAGCCAAGCAAGCCCAAACCACGCAAGTCACCTGACGCTGATCTGTTCAAGAAGCCAAAGCGCAAGCGGCCCTTCAACAAGCCCAAGCCCGACGAGCTCAGTTGATGGCGTCAACGACGCGCTGTAAGCGCCCTGTAGCGCGAGGTCCGGGCCAGCCCGCACCCCATGTAGCGGGCACCGGTGATCCGCTGCTGTGCGCCGCGTTTTTATTGAACACAGCAGGGCTCGAGAGCACCATCTGCGCTCTTGCAAAATCGCTGAGCGCTGGCA
>NZ_JBGFSH010000132.1:0-304 GCF_041365715.1 Rhodosalinus sp. FB01
CGCTGCGCGAGGAGCTGCACGCGCGCGCCCCCGAGCACGGCCGCTTCGACCCGCCGTGGTCCACGATCAACGTGGGCCGGATCGAGGCGGGCGTCGCGCACAACGTCATCGCCGCCCATGCGGAGGTCGACTGGGAGACGCGGCCGGTGCAGCCCGCCGACGGCCCCTTCGTGACCGAGACGATGCGCGCCTACGCCGAGGAAGAGCTCCTGCCCGCGATGCGCGCCGTCTGCCCCGAGGCCGCGATCGAGACGGAGACGGTGGGCGAGGTCGCCGGGCTGATCCCGATGCCGGAGAACGCGGC
>NZ_JBGFSH010000133.1:0-303 GCF_041365715.1 Rhodosalinus sp. FB01
TCTGGACGCCGGGATCCGCGAGGCGTTCCGGGTCTTCCGGGCCGACCTCGCGCGCTACGAGGCCGCCGTTCAGCGGGCCGTGAAGGTGCCGCTGTCGCCGCACGAACTCGATGCGCTGGTCTCGTTCCACTACAACACCGGCGGCATCGCCAAGGCTGCGCTGACCCGGCACCTCAATGCCGGAAATCGCGTTGCGGCCACCGACGCGTTTCTGAACTGGCGCCGCCCGGCCGCGATCATCCCGCGCCGGGAGGCTGAGCGCGACCTGTTCCGGCACGGCCGCTATCCTGGCGGCACGATCCC
>NZ_JBGFSH010000134.1:0-303 GCF_041365715.1 Rhodosalinus sp. FB01
CCCTGTCCGCGCTTGCCTGGGTGACGCTGGGCACCGCCGCGCGACGCCTGATGGCCGATCTGCGCCGGTTGCGGGTCTTCAACCGGGTCATGGCGGTGCTGCTGATCGCGTCAATGCTGCCGGTTCTTCTCTGATCCAGCGCATTGCATCCGGCCGCAGCGGTCGGCATACACGCCGCAAGCGAGGACGCCCGATGACCCATTATCTGGATTTCGAGAAACCGCTTGCCGAGATCGAGGGCAAGGCAGAGGAGCTGCGCGCGCTCGCGCGGACGTCCGAAGGCATGGATGTCGAGGAGGAGGC
>NZ_JBGFSH010000135.1:0-303 GCF_041365715.1 Rhodosalinus sp. FB01
CCGAGGGCGAGGCAAAGCTGGCAGAGGCCGGCGTGCGGCTCCTGTCGCTGACGACCTGGCGCGACGTGCTCGCCGAAGCCCGCGCGCAGGCGGCGTTTCCCGCCGGGACGCTCGACGAGGTGGCGGCCTTCCTCGACGCGCCGCAGGCCTGGCAGGCGGCGCGCGGCGGCTGAGGCGCGGGTGTGTCCCGCGCGGCACAGTCCGCTCCGCGCGACGCCAGATGTTGACGCCACGCCGGGACACGCCGCAAGATCGGCGCGGGCAAAGCGTCCACAGGCTGTCCACAGCTTATACAGTTTGCCC
>NZ_JBGFSH010000136.1:0-303 GCF_041365715.1 Rhodosalinus sp. FB01
ATCTCGACGCTCTGCGCGGAGCGCGATCTGCCGGAGCTGCTGCGCGCGGCGCTCGACGCGCTCACCGGTCAGGAGGAGCTGCGCGACCCGCTCGCCGACGCTCTGGTGGCCGAGCCGCCGCTCCTCGCGCGCGACGGCGGCTTCGTGGCCGAGGGCTTCGACCCCGAGCTCGACGAGACGCGGCAGCTGCGCGACAAGGGCCGCGGCGTAATCGCCGGCCTGCAGGCGCGCTACGCCGAGGAGACGGGCATCGCCGCGCTCAAGATCAAGCACAACAACGTGCTCGGCTATTTCATCGAGACC
>NZ_JBGFSH010000137.1:0-302 GCF_041365715.1 Rhodosalinus sp. FB01
AAGTCATAGACGATCGGCCGCGCGTCCTCGGGCGCGAGCGCCGCCGTCTCGTCGAGGATCAGGAGCGCGCTGCCGTCCCCGTCGAGCCGGCGCAGCCGCGCCGGCGCGCGCGTAGTGCTCCGCGCGAGCACCGCCTCGAAGCGCGCCTCGCCCGTGGCGGCGGCGGCGTAGGCCGCCTCGATCGGCGCGCCCTCGAGGTAGTCGGTGATCGGCGCGCCGAGCCGCGGGACCCCCGCCCGCGCGAGAAGCGCCGCCGCCTGCCCGTCGTAGAGCGCGATGCGCCGGTCCGCCCCGATGAGAAC